>QWRL01000038.1:0-5722 GCA_003670425.1 Chloroflexota bacterium | reverse complement strand
GCGCCAGCGCCAGCCCTTTGGCAAATGCCAGCCCGATGCGCAAACCTGTGTACGAGCCCGGCCCGATGGCAACCGCCACCGCCGAAAGATCCGCCGCCGTCAGGCCCGCGCTTTGCAGCATGCGCGCCGCCATTGGCGCAAGCTCCGCAGTGTGATGATTGGCGCTGCGCCAGCTGTGCTCGGCCAGCACCTGGGTGGCGCTGGCCAGTGCCACGCTAATCTGCTCCGATGCAGTGTCAATTGCGAGCAGCATGCCAGCCTCAGGCCCGCATCAGCTCGCGATAATCTGCCAGCAATTGCGCACCGCGAACACCGCCCGCATGCAGGCGCAGGCTGCGCTTGTCTTCATCAATCGGGCGCAGTGCCGCCCACACGCCGTCTTCCGGCAGCCACGGGCGCACGTTCTCGGGCCACTCAATCATCAGGGCCACCCCGGCTTCATAGCGCTCCGTCAATCCCACGCTTTCAGCATCCTGCGGGCCGCGCAGCCGGTAACAATCCAGGTGGTGCAGCTGTGCGCCATCTGCGCGATGGTACTCATGCGCCAAAATGTAGGTGGGGCTGGTGGCATTTTCCAGCGCGCCCCAGCCGCGTGCCACGCCCGCGGCAAACACAGTTTTGCCTGCGCCCAGTTCACCGCTGAGGCAAAGCAAATCTCCGGAGCGCAGCAGCTGGCCCATGCGCACACCAAAACGCTCGGTTTGTTCGGGGCTGTGGCTGATAACTTCAACTGCATCAGCATTCAGAATTGTCATGCGCCGCGATTATAATCTCTGCATGCATTGCAATGGAAACTTGCCACTGTGGCGGCTGCCGCGCTGATGCGCGTGTTGGTGATGTCTGATATTCACGCCAACCTGCCCGCACTGCAAGCTGTGCTGGCGGACGCACAGGACGCATACGATACGGTGTGGTGCCTGGGCGACGTGGTGGGCTACGGCCCCAACCCCAACGAGTGCGCGGACACAGTGCGTGCGCTGCCCAACCTCACTTGCCTGCGCGGCAACCACGATGTGGCTGCCCTCGGCAGCAGCCAGATCGATGACTTCAACCAGTACGCCAAGACTGCCGCACTTTGGACCCGCACCAAACTTTCTGCTGCTACGCGCGAATTTCTTGCGGGGCTCAACTCGCGCGAGGCGCGCGGTGACTTCACACTAGTGCACGCCAGCCCCCGCGCAGAAGTGTGGGAGTACATCGACACCGTAGACGTGGCGCACGATAATTTTCCGATGTTCAGCACGCCTTACTGCCTGTTTGGCCACACGCACAGGGCCACGAGCTACGTACTGGATGATGCCGGCGGCTGCACGGAAAAATTGCCGGAATACCGTCAGGCACTGCCGCTTGCCGGCCAGCGCCGGCTGCTAAACCCCGGCAGCGTAGGCCAGCCGCGCGACCGCAACCCAAAAGCAGCCTACGCGCTGCTGGATGATGCAGCCGGCAGCTGGGAGGCGCGCCGCGTGGCGTACCCGATTGCTGACACGCAGCAGCAAATGCGCGCCGCGCAGCTGCCAGCCCTGCTGATTGAGCGCCTCGACGCCGGCCGCTAGCCGCCATGTTTGCATTCGTCATTAGACATAGCCGCGGCGTCATCAGCGCTGCCCTGCTGCTGGCTGCGTGCGGCGGCCGGCCATCTGAAGCAATCATCACCGGCGAAATCGGCGGCATGACAGCCGGCGCCCCGGTAGTGCGCATGGACTCCACAGAGAAGCTTGCGGCCCCGGACGCCGCTGCCATGGCGGTTGACCCTGCCGCAGCAAGCGCGCAGTTTGCAGACCGGCTTGTAACCTATAACGCGTCGATCACGCTGGTGGTGGATGACCCCGCGGCCAGCATGCAAAAAGCTGCCGCGATTGCCGCAGAGTTTGGCGGCTTTGTGGTGTCTTCCAATATTTACCAAGTGCCGCCGGACATGCCGCAGCCGCGCACGCCATTTGAAGACAGCCGCGCCCAGCCAAGCGAAGTGAGCGGCGTAATGCAAGCCAACCTCACCATGCGCGTGCCGGCAGAGCGCCGCGTGCAAGCCACCGAGCGCCTGCGCCAGCTGGCGCTTGATGTGCGCGGCGAGTCGCTCTCCGGGCAGGACATCACCCAGGAATTTTCCGATCTCTCCGCGCGCTTGCGCAATCTGGAAGCAGCCGAGACGCGCCTGATGGCAATCATGGAAGGTGCGGCCACCACAATTGATGTGCTTGCGGTTTACCGCGAGCTGGTCACCATTCGCGAGCAGCTTGAAATTATTCGCGGACAGAAACAGTATCTTGAACAGTCTGCGAAGATGTCGCTGATCAGTGTGGAACTGCTGCCCAGTGCAGGCGCGCAGCCAGTGGATGTGGACACCTGGCAGCCGCTGCTGGTGCTGAAGCAGTCGCTGGCCGCGCTGCTCAACGGACTGCAGGGCCTGGTGAACTGGGTAATTTATATTTTGATTGCCGTACTGCCGCTGGTGCTGCTTGTGGTGGTGCCCGTCTGGCTGCTTGTGCGCCGCTGGCGCCGCAACCGCACCGCAGCAGCCAAATGATGGCGCGCGCTCCCAAACGCAAACTAAGCCACATCGACCAGCGCGGCAATGCGCGCATGGTGGATGTGGGCGCAAAGCCGGCCACTGAGCGCGTGGCAGTTGCAAAGGGCGAGGTGCACATGCTGCCCGCCACGCTGGCCTTGCTGCGCGCCGGCAACCTAAAAAAAGGCGACGTGTTCTCCGTGGCGCAAGTGGCTGGCGTGCTCGCGGCCAAACGCACCTCCGATTTGATCCCGCTCTGCCATCCGCTGCCGCTCACCCAGGTAGATGTGCAGCTCAGCGCCGAAGACGCGCTGCCCGGCGGCAGCGCGGGAGTACTGATTACTGCCACAGCCCGTACCACCGCACAAACCGGCGTGGAGATGGAAGCACTGACGGCCGTGGCCGTGGCAGCGCTCACGGTCTACGACATGACAAAGTCTGCCGAGAAAACGCTGCGCATTACCAATGTGCGTTTGGTGCACAAGCGCGGCGGCGCCAGCGGCGTGCATAACGAGTAGCCGTGGCGGTCTCAATCTTGTTCTTTGCCACGCTCAAGCAGCGCGCTGGCTGCGAACGCATGGAGCTGGACTTACCAGACGGCGCCACCGTGAGCGAGCTGAAGAATTTGCTGGCGTTGCGCCTGCCGGACCTGCAGCCGGCACTGCCCAGCGCCCTGGTTTCAATCAACCGCGAGTTTGCGTTCGCAACTGATCCTGTGCCGGCTGGTGCAGAGGTTGGTTTGTTTCCGCCCGTGTCCGGCGGCGCGACAGACGCGCATTCAGAGCCACTGCCCACCCACTTGCACATCACCGCAGCGCCGATCGATCTTGACGCACTGACCGCCAGCATCACACTGCCCAGCACCGGCGCGGTGTGCCTCTTCACCGGCATTGTGCGCGCCAGCACGCAGCGCGGGCACGCTCCACACACTACGGCGCATTTGCATTACGAGGCTTACACACAGATGGCCGAGCAAAAGTTGCAGCAGGTGGCGGATGAAATTCGCACGCGCTGGCCGGCGGTGGAAGGCATTGCAATTGTGCAGCGCGTGGGCACGCTGCTGCCCGGCACGCCAACGGTGCTGATTGCATGTTCCGCAGCGCACCGCGATACGGGCGTATTTGAAGCCGCGCGCTACGGCATCGACCGGCTCAAGCAGATTGTGCCGGTGTGGAAAAAAGAAGTGGGGCCGGATGGCGAGCAATGGCTTGAAGGCTCATACATTCCGGCGCGCGCCGATTAAGCTGCGTTCCGCCAGGCGCGCAGAAACTGCGCTGCCGCGCCAGACCCTCACAATGTGCCGGCCGAACCAATGTCATTAAAGTGCACCAGCTGCGGGCGCGCACCTGACGCCACCGCGCGCGATTATCGCTGCGCAGTCTGTGGCAGCATGCTGGATCTTGCCGGTCCGCTGGTCTTTGAGCCCGGCCTCGCAGCCAACGCTGAGCCCGGGCTTTGGCGCTATCGCCACACATTTCCGCTGCCGCACAACGCGCAGCCCGTCACGCTTGGTGAAGGCGGCACGCCGCTTATAGCTGCGCAGCTGGATGCGGGCGGACCCACTGTGCACTTTAAGCTGGAGAGCTTGAACCCCACCGGATCATACAAAGACCGCGGCACTGCGGTGCTGCTCAGCTGGCTGCAGGCGCAAGGCATCACCGCCGCCGTCGAAGACTCATCCGGCAATGCCGGCGCATCATTTGCGGCGTATGCAGCGCGCGCCGGCATCCGCGCCCGCGTGTTTGCGCCAGCCTACGCCGCGGCTGCCAAGCTGGCACAAATGGAAATGTACGGCGCCACAGTGGTGCGCGTGCCCGGACCGCGGTCGCGCGCCACGGAAGCCGTGGTGCAAGCCGCGCGTGATGGCGAATATTACGCGAGCCATGTCTTCAACCCGGTGGGGCTCGCGGGCCTTGCCACCATCGCTTATGAGCTGGTGGAGCAGCTGGGCTGCGCGCCCGGCACTGTGCTGATGCCCGTGGGCCAGGGATCGCTGCTGCTCGCGCTGCAGCGCGGCTTTGTTGCGCTGCAGGCTGCGGGCTGCATCCGGCAGCTGCCGCGCCTCATTGGTGTTCAAGCTGAGGCATGCGCGCCATTGTGGGCCTGCTTCAACCACGGGCCGGAAGGCCTCGGGTTTGTGAGCGAAGGTGAAACGCTGGCCGAGGGCGTGCGCATCCGCCACCCGCTGCGCGGCGATGCCGTATTGGCTGCCGTCCACGCCTCCGGCGGGCAGGTGCTTGCCTTTACCGAAACGCAAATCGAAGCGGGGCGGCGCATGCTGGCGCAGCTTGGGTTTTTTGTGGAGCCCACGTCCGCGCTGGTGTGGCCCGCATTGCGGCAGCTGCTGGCAAGCGCCGCCACCGAGCCAGTGGTGGCAATTCTTACCGGGCACGGGCTCAAGAGCGCCGTCGCCTAATCACACAGCCGCATGACTCCGTATAATGAAGCCATTCAAAATGAAAAAACGGGAGACACCTGAACAATGAGCAAGCTTTCGATAAGCTGGTTTTACACATCACCGGGCGACAACGCGCACCGCGTGGCAGAACGCGTGCGGCAGGCGCTGTGGACCTCAGGCCTGATTGACCTGTGGCTGGATGGCACCAGCATCTGCGCGCCGTATAAACTGAGCGGCAACTACGAAGGGCGCATGCTGGAACTGGAGTGGACGCCGGCGGAGTGGCTGCGCATGCGTGCGCAAGCTGCACCGCCGCGCCTGGCGGCGCAGATGAGCTGGCTGCTGGGCTTCAAGCCCGGCATTCATTACACCGACAATACCGGCCTCGATGTGTGGGAGTGGGTGCGTGGCGACAACACAGCGCGCTGGATGGAAATTTCCGGCAACCCCAGCTACCGGTCCCCCGCGCGCCTGACTGCCAAATAACCGGCGCAGCGGTGGCGGGATACTCAGCGGCGCATGATCTCGCCGGGCTGGCGTCGATGGCGGCCGACTTTGATGCATTTGTAAAATCTGATGTGGTGTTCTGGCAGCTGACCGATGACGGCCCGCTGCTGAACCGCTACCCAAAGCTGACCGTGGCCGGCCTGTTGTTTTGCATGCGCAAGCTGCAAATGCTGCCCAATCTGCTGGCGCCGGCGCAGCACGCAGAGTGCGCCGCACAAATCAGTGCGGTGCAGGCACAAATTTCAAACTGGCGCGCCAACATCGAACGCAAAGCCGCCCGCGAGTTTGCCGGGCGCCTGCGCTCGTGGAGC
>QWRL01000037.1 GCA_003670425.1 Chloroflexota bacterium | reverse complement strand
TGCTTCGCGCAATCTGTGAACGCACCGTGCGCAGCACACTGCGTGCCTGTATCACTTTGGTGTGGTGTGGTTTGGTTTTGGTGATTTCCGGCTGCCGGGAATCCGGCCCACCACTAAATCAAGTTATGGCTCCCGTAGTTCCGGAGTTGACGGCGGATGTGCAGCAGGCGCTGCTGCAACAGCACAGCTTTGGGCTGCGGCATGGCATGCGCCCCGGCGTCTTCAGCATTGTGGGCGACAGCATCAGCTCGAATAAATATTTTCTCAAACCGCTGGCACACGGTACGCTAAATTTTGGCAGCTACGAAGGCCTGGAGCCGATGGTTGAGTATTACCGGCGGATAACAGTTCGTTCGGTGGATCGCGTGAACTTCAACTCTTTTGATGTGGACGGCATGGGTGCGCTTTCAGGATGGAAGGCGGCGCATGTGATCGAACCGGGCTCGCGCTTTTGGGAGCCGCTTTGCGGGCCGCGTGAAACTCCGCTGGAGTGTGAGCTGCGCATTGCGCGCCCCGAGATTACGCTCATTATGATTGGCACCAACGATGTGGGCGTGACCAGCCCCGCGGTTTATGCGGATCAGCTGCTCCATATTGTGCGCCGCGTGCAGAGCTACGGCAGCATTGCGGTGTTGAGCACGCTGCCGGCGCAGCGCGCTGCAGATGGTGTGGATGCTGCGGAGCCTTACAATCAAATCATTGTGGATGTGGCAGCGCAGCGCCAGGCGCCTTTGTGGAATTTCTGGCGGGCGCTTGAGGCGCTGCCTTCGCAAGGCGTGGAGCCCGGTGACATTCACCCCAATGTTCCACCGAATGAAAGATCCGCTGATTTTTCCAGTGCCGGCCTGCGCTACGGCATGAACGTGCGCAACTTGACCGCGCTGCAAGTGCTGGCAGAATTGCATGTGATATTGCACGCGCCCGCAGCATTACATTGATTCGAATGCCTGCATGGTGCCGGGTACGATCGCATTCTGCGCGTACCAACAACATTTCGGCGAAATGCTGAACTGCTGATGTGCGGACTTTTTGCACTAGTTGGCGCGGCCGATGCAGCGCTGGGCCGGCGGGTTGCCGATTGCCTGCATCACCGCGGGCCGGATGACAGCGGCGTGTGGACCAGTGCCAGCGGCACCGCTGTTACGATGGCCAGCACACGCCTGTCCATCATTGATCTTTCACCCGGCGGGCACATGCCCATGTTGTCTGCCGATGGCCGGATGGTGATTGTGTACAACGGCGAGGTCTACAACTTTCGCGAGCTGCGGGAAGAGCTTGAAGGCCTTGGCGAAAGGTTTCAGTCGCACAGCGATACCGAAGTGGTGCTGGCCGCGTACCGCTGCTGGGGCGCGCAATGTGTGCAGCGCCTGCGCGGCATGTTTGCGTTTGCAATTTGGGAAATGGACAAGCAGCAGTTGTTTGCGGCACGCGACCGCTTGGGCATCAAGCCGCTGTATTGGACTGAGAGCCCGCGCGGGCTGGCAGTTGCCTCCGAGCTGAAGGGACTGCTGGCGGGCGGGCTTGCATCGCGCGAGCTAGACCTGCAGGCACTGCATCACTATCTCACCTTCTATTCAGTGCCGCCGCCGCACACAATGCTGGCTGGTGTGCAGGCCTTGCTGCCTGGCCACTCGCTCACTTGGCAGGCAGGCCGCGTGACCATGCAAAAATACTGGGACGTGCCAGCCTCTGCGGTGCCCAGCCAGCGCATGGAATATGAAGAGGCGCGCCGCGAGCTGCGCCGGTTGTTGGAGGAAACTATTCGCCTGCGCATGATTGCAGATGTGCCGGTGGGCGCGTTTCTTTCGGGCGGCATGGATTCTTCGGCAGTGGTTGCGCTGATGACGCGCATCAGCGGCGCGCGGCTCAAGACTTTTTCGGTTGGCTTTCAAGCCGAGGGCCGCAGCATTGACGAGCGCAGTTACGCACGCCTTGTGGCCGCGCACTGTGACACGGATCATACTGAAGTGTTGGTGGATGGAGTGCAGGTGGCTGCGCAACTTGCGCAGTTTGTGCGCGCCATGGATCAGCCCACGGGCGATGGGCTGAACACATTTCTGGTATCGCAAGCTGCGGCGCAGCATGTGAAGGTTGCACTTTCCGGGCTGGGTGCCGATGAGTTGTTCGCGGGCTACCATCAATTTCGCTATCTGCAGCAAGCCGAGCCGTGGGCGCGCTGGTGGCAGCAGACGCCGCAGTGGCTGCAAGCTGTGGCGCGCAGCGGCAGCCGGCTTGGTGCGGCAGCTGCCGGCCGGCCGGCAATTGCCGAGGTGCCGGCATGGCTGTCCGGCGACTTCCTCTCGCGCTATCTGCGCACGCGCACTTTATATGACGAAGATGGCAAGCTGCGGTTGTACGCGGACAAGCTGCGCCATTCACGCAATGTTGCCGGCAGTGCTGACGCGCTTACGGCATATCTTGACGCCAATGATGCAGATGTAGTGGCCAAAGTAACACGCCTGGAGTTGAAGGGGTACATGGCGCACATGCTATTGCGCGACACAGATGCGATGAGCATGGCGCATTCGCTTGAGGTGCGCGTGCCATGGATCGATCACAAGCTGGTGGAGTTTGCGGTGGGTTTGCCTGCGGAATGGAAACTGCGCGGCGGGCAACCTAAGGCCATCTTTGCGGATGCGCTGGCGGATGTGCTGCCGCGCACGGTGCTGCGGCGGCGCAAGCAGGGGTTTGAGATTCCGCTGGCCACGTGGTTGCGCAATGAACTGCGGGGCGTGCTGGAAGATACCCTGGCGCCGGCAACGGTGCTACGGCGCGGCTTGTTCAACGTACAACGCGTGCAGCAGCTGCACGCAGACTTTGTGGCTGGCCGGGGTGCCTACATGCGCGTATGGGCGCTGGTGATCTTAGAGCTGTGGCAGCGGGAGAATCTGGATTGAAAACATTGCGGCTAACCACGACTTGCTTGCAGCCCAAGGTTAATTATTGCAGCGCAGGCTGTACCCGTGGTTGGGGCTGTCGCAGCACTCTGGCGCTGCTCCGCGGTATCGGCGTCTGGCGGGCATGAAGCGCATCCTGTATGTGCATCACGGAGGCACTGTTGGCGGTGCACCATTGAGTCTGCTGTACTTGCTGCAGCAGTTGGATCGCAGCCAATATGATCCCATTGTGCTTTGCCTGGCGGAGGGTCCGATGCCGGTGCGCTACCGGGCCGCCGGCTTCACAGTTCACATTGTGCCTGAAATTGCGGACTTTAGCCATACTGAGCTGGTTTGGTACGGGGCCGGCCTGCTCTGGCAACTGCCGGGAAAGCTGCTGCGGTTTTGGCCATCGGTGTGGCGCGCTGCCGGGTGGCTGCGGCGCTTGCAGCCGGATCTCGTGCACTTGAACAGCTCGACTCTGGCTGCGTTTGCAATCGCAGCGCGCCGTGCAAAGCTGCCGGTGGTGTGGCATATTCGCGAGCCGCTGGCGCACGGCTATTTTGGAATGCGGCGCGCGTGGCTGCGCCGGGTGCTGCAGAGGTGTGCCACGCGCGTTGTTGCCATCTCCCAGTATGACGCTGCACAGCTTGGGACGGGCGTTGTTCCAACCGTGATTCATAATTTTGTGAACTTTGCAGAATTTTCGCGCGAGATAAATCCAGCGGCCGCGCGGGCGCACTTGCAACTAACAAGTGCGCAGCATGTGGTGCTGATGCTGGGCGGATGTTCGCGTGCCAAAGGCACACTTCCATTTGTTCTGGCGTACGCTAGATTGCGGCAGCGCGTGCCCAATTCAATTCTTGTAATTGCTGGCGCGAAACCAGAGGTGGGTGCGGCCGATTGGCTGAGTGCTTTGCTAAAGCGCATTACGGGCGCAGACAGCTATGCACGCAGCGTAATGGCCGCCGCTGCGGCTGGCATTGCCCAGCGCGGCATCCGCTTTGTTGGAGTGCGCAGCGACGTGCCGCAGCTGCTGGCGGCCTGTGATGTGGTTGTCTTTCCGGCGGTTGTACCGCACTTTGCGCGGCCGCTGATTGAGGCTGCGGCGATGGCAAAGCCGGTTGTTGCATCTGACTTGGGCGGCCCGCGAGAGCTCGTAGTGCACGGTTCCACCGGACTGCTGGTGCCACCAAATGATCCGGAGGCGTTGGCAAGCGCGATTGCCGCTGTGCTGGAAGATCCGCAGGCTGCCATGCGCATGGGTGCTGCCGCCTTTGAGCGTGCGCAGCAATTGTTTGATGCACAGAAAAACGCGCTGCGGACCTTTGCGCTATACGCCGAAATATTGGAAGGTGGAACAGCGTGATTTCTGCGCAAACTTGGCGCCACTTTTGGGGCCGGTTGCGTGCTGTGCCGCTGCACGCATATCCGCGCGTGTTGCGCCAGCGGCTGCGCCAGCTGCAATGGCGCTGGAGTGCTACGGAGACGCCGTCCCGCATTACGGATACTGACTTGGCACAGGTGTTTGGAGTGGCACATGTGAACGAGCTGGCGGCGCATTTCGAGCAGCGTGGTGTGCGCTTCTTTTTTGACCGCCCGGCTGCAGTGCGGGCTGGCGTGTTGGTAGAAGCGTGTTCCGGTGCGCGAGAACGGCTGCTTGTGCGTGGCGGGGAATTGTTGGCGCACCGCATAGATGTACTAGGATCCGGGCCGGTGCAGTGTGGTGCGCAATTGCCGTGGCGGCGCGATATCAAGTCCGGCCATGAGTGGCCGTGCGTGCACTTCACGCGCTTGAAGATAGTAGATGCCCAAGCAGGCTTTGATATCAAGGTGCCGTGGGAGCTGAGCCGCTTCCACCACGCAGTTACGCTTGGCCAATGCTATGCGCTCAGCGGTGCTGAGCACTTTGCGCATGAATTTGTACAGCAGCTGCGTGACTGGTGGGCTGACAATCCGCCGGAGTTTGGCCCTAACTGGGCCAACGCAATGGAAGTTTCGATCCGCGCTGCAAATCTAATCTGGGCATTTGAGCTTGTGCGGGATAGCGCTGCGGCAGATAGTGTGTTTGTGGTCGACTTTCTGCGCTCGATGGTTGAGCATGGTCGCTACATTTACGCGCACCTGGAGGCGGGTTGGCCGGGCTCCAATCATTACCTTGCGGACCTGTGCGGATTGATTTGGCTTGGTATTTACTGTGCGCCGCGTGCGGGTGAAGAGGTGCGCTGGCTGCCGTTGGCGCTTCAACTTATGGAGCGTGAGCTGCCGTTGCAGGTTTACCCGGATGGCGCAAGCTATGAAGCTTCCACGGCTTACCACTTGCTGGTCACGGAGATGTTGCTGCATACAGCTGCATTCATGCGCTTGAACACCGTGCCAGCGGGTCCGCAGCTTACGCACTTGCTGCCGTTGATGGCTGATGCTGTAGCTGGGCTTGTGCGGCCGGATGGGGAGCTGCCGCTCTTTGGCGATTGTGACTCGGGCCGCTGGCTGGCGCTTGAATCGGACACACCTGCTTTGCGAACTGGCCAGGACGCTCGCGGTGTGTTGGCACTTGCTGCCGCGTTGTTTTCGCAGTCGGGCTGGCTGCACGTTGGCGAAGGGCCAGCGCGATTGGAAACTGCTATCTGGGTACACGGCAGTGACATTGTGAAGATTAGTGCCGTTTCACCAGACAGCGCCGCCGCAAATACAGAGCGGCTGCGTGCTCTGCCAGATGCTGGCTGGTATGTATTGCGGGCGGGTGGCCAGTACCTGGCAATAAATGCCAGCGGAAATGGAGCGCAGGGTTGGGGCTTTCACGCCCACAACGATGCGCTGAGCTTTGAACTGTGCGCGGGCTTGCGTTCGTTTTTGGTGGACCCCGGAAGTTTTGTATACACGGGCAATTTTGCTGCGCGCAATGAGTTTCGCGCCACTGGCATGCACAATACGGTTTGCATCAGTGGCCGCGAAATCAACCGCGTGCCTGCAGCGGATTTATTCCGGATGGAAAACGATACTACGCTGGTTGTGCAGGAGTTACTTGCGGAGGGTGAGACGCGGGTGTTTCAGGCAGCGCGAATATCGCGAGTAGGTGCGCGGGTGGTTGGCTTGCACACGCGGCGCAGTGAGTGGCTGCCAGAATTTAGCGGGTGGTGGATTGCGGACGAATGGAGCGGTGGCGCGGGCAACGACGCTGCCAATGGTGAAGTGTTCTTCCATTTTGCCAGCTTGCCGGTAATAGTGGATGGCGGTGTTGCCCGAACTGTGTGTGAGTCTGGTCAAAACCTGGCTTTGATTCCCTGCAATATCATCAATGTCCAGCCCGTTGCAACTTTGGAAATGGGCTCTACGGGTTTTCGCTACGGCAGTCTTTTGGCGGCACCCGTTGTCCGTTATGCTGTCACTGGCCAAGCGTTCTCAGTTGTCGCTTGCGTTTATAATGAATTTCAAGACTACGAGCTGCTGTGCAAGAATGTTGCGGCTCATACGTGGTCTACAGTTTCCCGCCCGCTGACATCTAATTCAAGCGTTTGAAATGCCAGAAAAACTAAAGCGGGCTTGGCTGCTCTGGAAGGCTTTCGGTCAAGCAATTGGCGACTTTGTGGCGCGAGTTGGGCTGTCTATTTTTTACTTCACAATCTTTCTGCCGTTTGGTGTGGCGGCGCGTTTGTCTGGTAATTTGCTTGGCACACGCGCTTCGGCAAAAGCCAGCTACTGGCAGCCGCGCCCTGCGCGCGAAGCAAAAGTTTCAGATGCGCAGAAGCAATTCTAGATGAATATTCTGGGCATCTCATGCTTCTATCACGACAGTGCCGCTGCACTGTTGCAGGACGGCGTGCTGGTTGCGGCGGCTGAGGAGGAGCGCTTCTCTCGCAAGAAGCATGATGCTGGATTTCCGCAGCATGCAGTTCGGTTTTGTCTAGCGCAAGCGGGCATTGCGGAGCGCGATCTGGATTATGTGGTGTTCTATGAGAAGCCGCTGCTGAAGTTTGAGCGCATTCTGACCACTGCGCTGGGCACATTTCCGAAATCGGCCGGTGTGTTCCGTGAGGCCATGCTGGCGTGGTTCAACGAGAAGTTGTGGATCAAGGGGCAGCTGCTGGAAAAGTTTTCGATCAGTGCGGAGCGGCTGTTGTTTGTGGAACACCATCTGTCGCATGCGGCGAGCGCATTCTTTGCATCGCCGTTTCGTGAAGCTGCGGTGCTCACGGTGGACGGCGTGGGTGAGTGGACCACAACCACGCTGGGGAAGGCAACCGCCGACTGGGACGGCACTGGCCGCAACTCCATTGACCTGTTTAGCGAGATCAAATTCCCGCACTCTCTGGGGTTGCTGTACTCTGCGTTCACGGCACTGCTTGGGTTTGAGGTGAATGAAGGTGAATACAAGGTCATGGGCATGGCGCCCTACGGGCGGCCGACGCGCGTCGACGATGTGCACAAGGTGTTTACCGTGGCGGGTGACGGCAGCTTTGAGATGAATATGGATTACTTCTGTTTTCATCACTCCACCTCGCGCACCTATAACCAGCGCTTTGCAGAGTTGTTTGGCGGCACACGCAAGCGCAACGACGATTTTTATACGCGCACCACCCATCCGCGGGCGGACCATCCGCAATGGGATGCGGCGCAGGCGGAGGTAAACCAGAGTTATGCGGACATTGCTGCCAGCATTCAATCGGTTACGGAGGAGACTCTTTTGAAGATGGGCCGCCATCTGCACGAGCGCACGGGCCTCAAGCATTTGTGTGTCGCGGGTGGCGTAGCGCTGAACAGTGTTGCCAATGGGCGGCTGCTGCGCGAGCTTCCATTTGAGCAAGTTTTTATTCAGCCTGCAGCGGGCGACTCGGGTGGCGCGCTGGGTGCAGCGCTGTACGCGCACCACGTGCTGCTTGGCCAGCCGCGCAAGTGGGTGCAGGAGCATGCGTACTGGGGCCGCGGCTATAGCGCTGATGAAGTTCGCGCAGCGCTTGACAAGGCGGGTGTGGCGTACACGCAGGCACCGGACCAGGAGCGCATGGCGCGGCACATGGTGGACGACCTGCTGGCCGGCCGGGTAATGGGTATTTCCCAGGGGCGGTTCGAGTGGGGTCCGCGGGCACTTGGCAACCGGTCGATAGTTGCGGATCCGCGGCGCGAGGAGATGAAGGAAGTGGTGAACACAAAAATCAAGTTCCGCGAGCCTTTCCGGCCGTTTGCGCCGGCAATTCTTGAGGAGCGCGCGGCTGAGTACTTTGAGGGGTGCGCTGCGCCGGAGCAGCACTATCCGCTGCGCTATATGCTCATGGTCTACAATACGAAAGCGGACAAGCGCGTGTTGGTGCCGGCTGTGAGCCATATGGGCACAGGCCGGCTGCAAACTGTGCGGCGCGAGTGGAATCCGCTTTACCATCGCATGATTGAGTTATTTGCGAATGAGACCGGCGTGCCGGTGGTGATGAACACCTCGTTCAATCTGCGGGGCGAGCCGATTGTCAACACGCCGGAAAATGCGCTCAGTACATTTGCCCGAAGCGGTTTGGACACGCTCTACATTGGCGATTACATTGTAAGAAAGTAGGAACAAAATAGATGCGCACATTCTTGAGGGGCATGCTGGCCAATGCCGGAGTATTTGGCGAATTCATTTCGTTTCTTTGGCAGCAGCGCTTGTTTTGGATGATTCCAATGGTGGTTGTGTTGCTGCTGTTTGGAATGTTAATAATTTTCGCCTCGGCATCTGGTGTGGGACCGTTCGTCTACACGCTCTTCTAGCAGCTAGTCATGGTGGTGTGCCAAGTTATGCCTGATCACTACGGATGGCATTGTTGAACGCAGGCGGAGGTTGTCGCTTTTCTCCGTTTGTGTACGGCTGCTAATTTTATAATTTAGTGCTCCAAGTATTTTTTGACGGTACCGGCAAGCTGCACGTAGAGGATGTGCCGGCGCCGGTTTGCAGCAGCGAGCGGGTGCTGGTGCGGGTGCAGAGCAGTGTCATCTCGGCTGGCACCGAGGCCGCGTCACTTGCCGGCGGCGGCAGCTTGCTGCGCCAGGCACTGCGCCGGCCGGACTTGGTGCAGCGGACATTGAAGTATGCCGCGCAGCAAGGCGTGGCGGCAGCGGTCGCCCTCGTGCAGGGCGCATCAGAGAACTGGTTTCCCACAGGCTACAGTGCGGCCGGCACAATTATCGAAGTCGGCGCCGGCATCGATGGCTTTGCGGTTGGCGACCGCGTGGCGTGTGCTGGTGCGGGATTTGCCAACCATGCTGAATTCATCTCCGTGCCGCAAAACCTGTGCGTGAAAATCGCCGCGCATCTTTCGTTTCAACAGGCGGGCTTTGCCACGCTGGGTGCTGTTGCGCTGCACGGCGTGCGCCGGGCGGAGCCCACGGTGGGCGAGACGATAGTGGTTGCAGGCAGTGGCCTGATTGGATTGCTGACGGCGCAGCTGCTGCGCATCAACGGCTGCCGCGTTATCTGCACCGACTTGGCGCCGCAACGCCTGGCGCTGGCACGGCTGTTTGGAGCGACGACATTGGATGCCGCGCAAGGTGACCTGGTGCGCGGTGTGCATGCGTTGACGGATGGGCTGGGTGCAGACGCCGTAATGCTGTGTGCGGGCAGCAAGTCCTCGCAATTGGTGAACCAGGCATTTGAGATGTGCCGTGAACGCGGCCGGGTCGTAGTGGTTGGCGCGGTCGGGCTTGATCTAGAACGCAGCGCCATGTATCGTAAAGAAATTGACCTGCGCATTTCGCGCAGCTATGGCCCGGGGCGTTATGACAGCGAGTATGAAGAGCAGGGCGCCACGTATCCGGTGGGGTACGTGCGCTGGACTGAAACCAGAAATTTGCAAATGATTGTCGACTTGCTGGCGGCGGGCACGCTCGATGTGCAGCCGCTTATTAGCGCTGAGTATTCTGTGAGTGACGCTGCGGTTGCATACGAGCGCATCACGAGCGGCGATCCGGCTGCGGTAGGCGTGCTGCTGGCATACCCGCAGGCTGATGCGGCGCGACCTGCGCAGCGCGTCTGGCGCCCTGACGCAGTGCCGCAGTCGCGGCCGGGGCAGGTGGGGCTGGTCTTGGTTGGCAGTGGCCAGTTTGCGCGCCTGATGCACATTCCAAACCTTAAGGCTTTGCAGAGTGAAGTAAACGTGCGCAGTGTTGTGAGCGCCACTGGCGGCAGCGCGCGCCAGGCAGCGCAGGCGCTGCGTGCTGGCAGCGCCACAACTGATCTGGCGGCGGCGCTTGATCTGCCGGATGTGGATGCTGTTCTGATTGCCACGCGCCATAATTTGCACGCGGACCAATGCATTCAAGCGTTGCGCGCCGGCAAACATGTATTTGTGGAGAAGCCGCTTGGTCTTGACGCGAGCGAGTGCCGGGCCGTGCTGGCGGAAGTGGAGCATGCGGCTGTGCTTTGTGCGGTGGGCTTTAACCGGCGCTTTGCTGAGCTGAGTATTGCGCTCAAACAAGTGCTGGAAAAGATTGTAGGCCCCAAGCAGCTTTCATACCGTGTGAACGCGGGTGCGCTGCCGGCTGATCATTGGCTGCTGAACGCGGCGATTGGCGGCGGCCGGCTGGTGGGCGAAGGCTGCCATTTTTTTGACTTGTTGTGCTGGCTGTGCGGCTCTGAACCGCTGACCGTTGCAGCGCACTCGGTGGGTGCCACGGCGGATGATGTTGCTTGCACAATCAAGTTTGCGGATGGCTCGGTGGCCACATTTGTTTACTCGGCATTGGGCGATGCACGCGCCGGCAAGGAGCGCATCGAAGTGATGGCTGGCGGTGGTCTGGCGATTTTGGAGGACTTCAAGTCACTTGTGCTGTCCGGGATGCCGGGCCGCTCGCGGCGCCTGAGGGTTGCGGACAAAGGGCACCGTGCATTGCTGCGCCATTTCTTGGATGCAGTGCGCGGGCGCGTGCCTTTGCAGGTGTCAGCGCGCGATGGATTGCGTGCAGCATTGTGCGCAGCGGCAGCGCAGCGCGCGCTCGCCAGCCGCACCACGGAGAATATCGAAACCGCCTGAGCCCTGCAGCCGCATAATTCCAGCCGAATCGTACATGGTAGACTAACGGTCAGGCAGCGCGGGTGATCACTGGGCACAACATCGTAATTCTCTCCACGCAGGATTGGGACGCACTGCCCACCAGAAAACACCATTGGGCGCGCCGCTTTGCGCGGCAGGGTAATCAAGTTTTGTACATCGAACAACAAATGCACTGGCTCGGCTGGCTGGTGGATCTGCGGCGTCAGCTGGGGCGCGCGGTGCGCTGGACGGCCGGCCCGCGCCAGGTTGAAGAACGCTTGTGGGTGTACACGTTGCCGATAGTATTGCCCTTCTTTCAAATGGCTGGATTTATAAATCGACTCAACAATCTGCTGCTGCTGCCGTTGCTGCGCAGTGTGCTGCGGCGCCTTGGCTTCGGCCGAGTGGTGCTGTTTGCCTACACACCCCACTGCGGCGGCTTGATCGGGCGGCTGCAAGAGCGCCTCAGCGTGTATGAGTGCGTGGATGAGTTTGCTGCCGTGCGCGGGCTGGTGTATGCGCCCACGCTTGCCGCGCTTGAGCGCGAAGTGCTGGCCGCTGCCGGCCTTACGATTGTGACGCATGCGCATTTGCTGGCGCGCCGGCAGGCGCTGACGCAGCGCATTTGCGTGGTGCCCAATGGCGCGGACCTAGACCACTTCGCTGCGGCCGGTGCCGCAACAACGCCCGTGGCTGCGGCGGTGGCGGCATTGCCGCGGCCGGTGATTGGCTTCCACGGTTGGATTCAATATTGGGTGGACTTCGACTTGATTGCGCATGCAGCGCGCAGCCATCCAGATTGGTCTTTTGCGCTGGTGGGGCCGGTGGAGCCGCTGGCGCGCGTGGATAAAGTGCGCGGGCTTTCGAATGTGCACTTCCTTGGCCGCCACAGTTATCAAGACATGCCAAACGTGGTGGCTGGATTTGATGTGTGCATTAATCCGTTTGTTTTAAACGAGCTGGCTGATGCAGTCAGCCCGATTAAGTTGTACGAGTATCTTGCGTCCGGCAAGCCGGTTGTTTCTGTGGACATGCCGGCTGCGAATGAATTCCGCGGGTTGATTCCGCTGACGCGCACGCGCGAGCAGTTTGTGGCGGCGCTGGAGCAGGTGCTGGCTTTGGCTGCAAGTGCAAACAGCGCCGCACAGGCAGCTGCCCGCAAGCAGTCCGTAGCTGGCTATTCGTGGGCCGCGCGTTTTGCGCAAATGGAAGCGCAGGTAGAGCCGTTGCTGGCGGCAGGCTAACCCGCTTAATATTAATTATGATAATGAGCATGCTAGCAGCCAACCAGCGCTTGCTGGTGATTGTGCCTGCCTTCAACGAAGAGGCCAGCCTGGCGAATGTGATTGTGGAGCTGCGCGCGGCGCTGCCCGGCGTGCGCGTTGTGGTCATCAATGATGGCTCGCACGATGCGACGCAGCAGGTGGCGGAGGGCGCGGGCACGCAAGTGGTGAACCTGCCGTACAACTTGGGAATTGGCGCGGCGATGCAAACGGGTTTTATTGTGGCTGATGAAGAGGGCTTTGATTTTGCAGTGCAGGTGGATGGCGATGGCCAGCATGACCCGCGCGAGATTGGCCGGCTGTTGCAGCCGCTGCTTGATGGAACAGCGGATGTGGTTGTGGGCTCGCGTTACCTGGCGGGCCCCGGTTATGTTTCATCTACGATGCGCCGAACCGGGATCCGCATTTTGGCGGCGTGCATTACTGTGCTTACCGGGCAGCGCTGCACGGACGCCACCTCGGGCTTTCGCGCTGCCAACCGGCGCGCCATTAAGTTGTGTGCAGCGTACTATCCGCCGGACTACCCCGAGCCTGAGTCGCTGGTTGTGTTTCGCCAGGTTGGTCTTCGTGCGCAGGAGGTGCCAGTGAGCATGCGTGCGCGCACCGGCGGCAAAAGCTCTATAACGGCGGCACGCTCCGGTTACTACATGCTCAAAGTGCTGCTTGCGATTGGCGTGATGATGCTGCGGCGGGCGCCGCGCCTGCGGGAGGTGTGAACCATGCTGGGTGATCGATTGACGGCTTTTATTTTTTCGATGGCGCTGGCGCTGCTGCTGCTGGTGCTGGAGCTGGTACGGCGGCGGCTGCTGGCCGAGCGCTACTCGCTGCTCTGGCTGGCGATGGCGCTGGCTGTGCTGCTGCTGGCAGCTTCGCGGCCGATGGTGGACCGGCTGGCGGCGCTGGTTGGAATTTCCTATCCACCCTCTGCACTTTTTGTGGCCGGCTTTGGCGGCATGCTGGTGTTGATGCTGTACCTGACGGCGGTGATCACAAAACTCAGCCGCCAAAACCGAATTGCTGCGCAGCGCATTGGCTTGCTTGATTCGCGTTTGCGGGAACTGGAACGCCCGCGTCAGCCGCACCCCTAGCATCACCCAGCGCGCCCCGCTGCGCCGCGTTGGAGCGCGCAGAGTGTAGGCCGCATTTTATTGGGCTGTATGAAACCTTATGCTCATCGCTGACAGCGCTTCACCCCGCCGCGCAATAAGTGTGTGGTGGCTGGCCGCAGCTGCACTCGCGCTGCGCCTGGCATGGGTTTTGCTTGCAAACCCAAACCCAAGTCTTGCCGGCGGAGACGGCCCTTTCTATTTGCATCTTGCCAACCAGATTGCGCGCGGCAATGGCATGCAGTTCAACGGCATGCCGATGGCAGTGGTTGGCCCGGTTTACCCCGCCTACATTGCGGGCTTGCAGCTGCTGGTGGGCGAGCCGCTGATTCAAGAAACAGCGCGGGTGGGGCAGGCGCTGCTGAGTGCGGTGCTGGCGTTGGTGTTGTACGCAATCGGCTGCCGCTTGCACAGCACTGCTGCCGGCTTGTGGGCTGCCGGCCTGTTTGCACTTGACTTGCGCTTTATTGTAGAAGCAGGTTCCATTTCCACCGAGACACTGTTCAGTTTGATGCTAATGCTGACGGTGCTGGCATACCTGCAAGCGCGGGCGCATGCCAAGCCTGCGTGGTGGATGTTAGCGGGTGTGCTGGCCGGACTTACTGCACTTACGCGGGCAGTGGCGCAGCTGCTGCCGTTTGTGCTGCTGGCGCATGTTTGGCTGCAGCGCCGGCCGCGCGTGGCTGGCCGGCACCAACTGCTGCTGTTGGCGGGCTTTGCAGTAGCCGTGGCGCCCTGGGTGGCGCGCAACTGGGTGGTGTTTGGTTCACCATCGATTGGCGAAGGTGGGGCCGCACATTTTTGGCTGGGGGCCACCGGCAGTGGCATGTGGACCGGCAACGAGCAAATGATGGTGGATGTTGAACGGCTGCGCATTGCGCCGGGGTCGCCGCAGTTTGCATATCTTGCGGATGCATTCCATACCATTCTTGGCAATCCTGCGCGGTACATTGGGTTGCGGCTGCAGCGCATGCTTGGTGCGTACGCGCAGCCATTTGGCACGGTAGCCGTTGCCGGGGTGTTTGGGGACGTAAGCCTCAAGGCGGCTGCAGGCACGTGGCGCACGGCTGTTGCGATGCTGGGCTACCCCGTGTTTTGGCTCAAGCTGTGGATTTATTTGTGGCACTTTGGCAGTGTACTGCTGTCGGCTGCGGGCGTTGCGCGTTACTGGCGTA
>QWRL01000036.1:9101-15488 GCA_003670425.1 Chloroflexota bacterium | reverse complement strand
TTTTTGCTCAACCTCCAACCAACCATTGCCCGAGATTCAATGACTACGTTTATTCGATAATCAGAAAGGTTTGATACACGTAACAGACGCATGCTGCATAACATCGATGAATAGCATTAGCTGTCCCTAACATGCACCGCGCACCGCCAGCACTTGGCGCACACCTATTCACGCTCCGCCGCATGTGCCATTTCTGCAGCGCAGGACTACAAACCCAAGCTCTGATCAAACTCTAGTTCGAGTAGCGGCTGAGCAATAGATCCCACATCGCGCAACTTGCTATCATGCCCAGCTTCTGATACGAAGTTTGCGGTCTGGTCAAACTATAGTTCAGGGATTGCCCCAAAAACCGCTTCCGCAGCAGCCAGCTGCGCTTGTTATCGCTTACTTAGGCACACAGATTACCGCGCTGGAAGTACCTGTGGAATTTTTAAATATGCGGAAATATTTTCAACCCTCAGACGGCATTTTATAGCCTGCCAACCGCATCAAAACCCAAGCTCCCCCTAACCCCTATCCACCGCCGCTCTAAGCTCCTCGAAACCAACATCAATCTGTGCCTGCGTCTCCGCGCTCAAAACAAACCCGACCGGGCCGCGCTGGCGGGTTGAGTTAAATATTCCCTGCTTTACAAGCAGGTATTTCTCCACTGCAATGTATGCATCCAGTGTTGTTTGCAGTGAAACCAATTTGAGTAGCGGCGCATGGATGGCCCGGGCGCGTTTCCAGTTGGACTCTGTCAGCGCTTTCCAAAGCGCAACTACTGCCCACGGAATTTCTGCACCGGGCATGGTACCTACAATGCCAATTGGAAAGGTGTCCATCAGATCTGCGCCACCCTGACCCTCAAAGACGCGGGCACGGCCACCGCTTTTACTTTTAAGTGCTTCAAGGCGCGCTTTCACCGGTTTCGCTTCCGGCTTGAACTGGACCCGCTCTTGACCATAGGCATCAATGAGATCAACATACAGCGAGACATCAAGCGGTTGGCCCAGGTAATTGCTGGCATCTTGCACAAGCACCGGACATGAAACACTCTCGATGATCGCAACATAGTAGCTGGAAATCTCGCCGGGGAGGTACGCAAGCGCGGCCGGGGGAGTAGCCATCAATGCAGCAACACCGTCATTCAATGCCCACCGCGAAAGCATGGTTGCGATGGCAGTGCTTTCAGCTCCAACGCTTGCAACCAGCGGAATGCGGCCGCGCAGCAGCCTGACAACAACCTGCCACTGGGCGCGGCGCTCTTCGGCGCTGAAGCGCAAAACTTCCGAGACCATTGCCAGCACCACTCCATCAACACCACATGTGATCAGCCACTCAACTTCCCGTTCAAATATTTCTTCATCAATCTGATCGTTGTCCGTCAGGGGAGTTTGGAGAACCGTAAACACGCCGCCGAGTTTCATGATTCCCCCACCAACGCCGTGGTCAGTGCGCTGTAAGCTTCGCGCAGCCCGTCAATTACATTAAAGTGGTGGCGGTCCGGCTCTTGGACGCACGCGGTTTGCGCGCCGAGGCCGGTCCACACATTTGCCAGCAGCGCATTTTGGCGGATGAACTCTGCGCGCTCGGCAGCCCCCACCCAACACGTGAGCCGCACGCCCGGCAGCGGTCGCAGCAGCGCCGGGCTCTCGCGCTGCGCCTCGGCTTCATCTAACTTGAGGGTTGCGTTCATGGCTGTGCGCAGCAGCGGGCGCAAGTCATGCACGCCAGAAATAGAGAGCGTGTGCCGGATGCGCGCCCGCACTGCTTCCGGCAGCGGGCTGGTGCTGGTGACCATGCGCGCTGCCAAGTGGCCGCCTGCAGAGTGGCCAGTGAGGCACAGCGGCCCGGCCACCAGTTCCGCAGCGCAGGTGATTGCTACACCCACTTCGCGCGTGATTTCCGTAATGCTTACATCCGGGCAAAGGCTATAGGAGGGCATCGCCACCGCCCAACCGCGCGCCAAGGGACCCGCCGCCAGCATTGAATAAAAAGATTTGTCAGATTCCATCCAATAGCCGCCATGCACAAACACCACCAAACCGGCAGCTGTACCAGCCGGTTGAAACAGATCCAGCTTGTGGCGCACTTGCGGGCCATACGGTACATCGATGCGGGCACAGCCCTTGGCCAGCATGTCTGCGCGAAAGCTATGCGCCGCCTCTGACCACAGCTTCGGATAGCGCTCGCCGCCGGGAATGTTGGATGTGTTGGCATAGGCGTCGTCCCAGTCCAAAATGCTGTGGTGAATCATGGCGGTAATTAGCTGTGCTTTCGTTGTGGGCGTGGCAGCGGCAACTGGCTGCGCCAAAAAATTATTCTGGCACAGCTGGCGCAATGCCCGGCTGTGCGCTGAAGCGCGCCAGCACCGGCCGCAGGGCCATGGCAAGCAGCAGCATCAACGGAATGCCGGCCAGCAGCCAAAGCACAATTGCGCCGCCGGTTGCGCGCGCAAAAATCTGCAGCGTTGCCCATGCGCCGCCATTAAACTGCACCTGCAGCGCGGCCAATGACGCCGGCACTGGTGCCCCAAGCAGTTTGCCGCCCAAAGTCAGCAGCGGAATGAGCAGCAGCAGTTGCAGTGGGTATGTAAGTTCCTTCGCAACCTGCACAGCTACATGATTGAGGCGGAAAACAAAGCCACACGCAAGGCTGAGCAGTGTGGTGGAGGCAAGCACGGGAAATGTGCCCACGAGCGCGCCGACCGCAAAACTCGTGGCAAGTCGGTGCGGCGTAATGCCAGCTTGCAGTTGCTGCAGCAGCGCATTGCGGATGCGCGTGTGAAAGAATTGGCGCATACCATCAAATTTTAGCAGAATCAGCTGAGCGTTGGAGCCGCCGCTACTTGCCAGCCTACCGTTGTGAACTGAATGCTACTTACGCGCTGAATATTGCCGAACTTGACAGTTTTTTAGCAGGGGTGTAATATTTGCTTCGAAACAAGTCACCGTCAATGAAAAGCAACCGGTAATCTAACTTTTGGCAACAATCCGCATTTGAACCATCCGCTTGCCACTCCCGCGCCCACTTCGCTCTGCCCGCACACACGGGCAGGCTCCGAGCGCGCCGCCATGTGCCCTTCCCATCGCCCCGTTTGCGCAACAATGCGCAGCGGGGCTTTTTTATTTGTGACCAGTTTGTCCGCTTATTAACCGCAATCGCCGCAGCCAACAAAAGGAGCATTCAATGACCCATACCATTAGCCTCACCGTAAACGGCAAAGCGCACTGCAGCGTGGTGGAACCGCGCCTGCTGCTGGTGCACTACCTGCGCGACATACTCGGCCTGACGGGCACCAACATCGGCTGCGACACCAGCCAATGCGGCAGCTGCACCGTACACATGGACGGCGAGGCCGTCAAAGCCTGCACTGTGCTGGCCGTGCAAGCCGATGGCGCCAGCATCAAAACTATTGAGGGCATGGCCGCCAACGGCAGCCTGCATCCGCTGCAGGAAGCCTTCCGCGAGGAGCACGGCCTGCAGTGCGGCTACTGCACGCCGGGCATGATTATGGCGGCAGATGCGCTGCTGCGCCGCAATCACAAGCCCAGTGAAGCGCAAATCCGGCAGGGGCTGGAAGGCAACATGTGCCGCTGCACCGGTTACCAGAACATTGTGAAGGCGGTGCAAAACGCCGCCCTTAAGATGGCGTAAGGAGCACGAAATGGCAAAGACAGTCGGTACATCCGTCAAACGTGTTGAAGACCCGCGCTTCCTGCGCGGCCAGGGAACATATACAGCCAACCTGCAGCTGCCGGGCATGACGCATCTGGCTGTAAAGCGCAGCCCGCATGCGCATGCCATTATTAAACGCATCGACGCCACGCGCGCGCTGGCACTGCCCGGTGTGCTGGGCGTGTTCACTGGCAAAGACCTGATTGAAGGCGGCTGCGGAACACTTCCCGTGGGCTGGTCCGTGCCCAACCAGAAGACACCGGACCGCCATGCACTGACGCCGGACCGCGTGCGGCATGTAGGCGACGGCGTGGCAGCCGTGGTGGCGGAATCAAGCTACATTGCGCGCGACGCGCTGGATCTGATTGAGGTGGAGTACGAGACGCTGCCATTAGTAACAGATGCCCGCAAGGCAGCCGAGCCCGGCGCGCCACTGGTGCACCCGGCAATTGCCAACAACATCAGCTACGAGTGGGAACTTGGTGACAAGCAGGCCTGCGCGGACGGACTGGCCGAGGCCCACATTGTGGTGGAGCAAGAACTGATCAACACGCGCCTTGTCCCCAACGCCATTGAGCCGCGCGCTTGCGTGGCACAGTGGAATGCGCCGGACGACCAGATGACAATCTGGACCACCAGCCAGAACCCGCATCCCATCCGCGTACTGCTCAGCGCCTTCACGCTGAAAATTCCGGAACACAAACTGCGTGTCATTGCGCCCGATGTGGGCGGCGGGTTTGGCAGCAAAATCTTCCATTACCCGGAAGAAGTGATTGTGCCGTGGGTGTCACGCAAAATCAACCGGCCGGTAAAGTGGGTGTGCACGCGCAGCGAAGCCTTCATAACTGACTCACATGGCCGCGACCATGTGACCGTGGCCAAGATGGGATTCAAGCGTGACGGCACCATTACCGGTCTGCAGGTAACCACATGGGCCAATCAGGGCGCGTACCTTTCTACTTTTGCGTCGCTCATTCCCACCATTTTGTATCTTGGATGTATCTCCGGAATGTACAAGGTGAAGGGTATTTTTGGGCATGTGTTTGGAACTCTCACCAACACCGTGCCGGTGGATGCTGTCCGCGGCGCCGGCCGGCCGGAGGCTGCGTATCTGGTTGAGCGCATGATCGACATTGGCGCGCGCCGCTTAAAGAAAGATCCGTGGGAAGTGCGCCATAAGAATTTCATCCCGGCTAGTGAGTTCCCGTACCAGACGCCAGTGGCATTCAATTACGACAGCGGCGATTACCACGCAATCTGCGACAAGGTAGCGACGCTGGCAGACCTGAAAGGCATGCGCGAACGCCAGTCTGAGGCGCGCAAAGCCGGCCGCCTCGTGGGCATTGGCTTCTCCACCGCAATTGAGATCAGTGGCTATGGGCCCTCAAAAGTGGTTACATCTATCGGCTCGGCGCTGGGCATGTGGGAAAGCGCTGCGCTGCGCGTGTACCCCACCGGCAAAGTGACGCTCTTTACCGGCTCGCATTCACACGGGCAGGGGCACGAAACAACCTTTGCGCAAATTGCGGCAGACGAGCTGGGCATCGCCGTGTCCGACATCGAAGTGGTGCATGGCGATACCGGGCGTGTGCAGCAGGGCGTGGGCACCTTTGGCAGCCGCAGCGGCACGGTGGGCGGCACGGCTGTGGTGAAAGCTGCAGCCAAAGTGCGCGAGAAGATGCGCCGCATTGCGGCACACCAGCTGGAGGCGGCCGAGGAAGATGTGGTGTTTGACCAAAGCAACGGCACCGCCTATGTCAAGGGCTCGCCTGACAAAGCCAAGACTTTCTTTGAAATGGCGTTTAGCACTTTCACCGCCAACCAGCTGCCGGCTGGCATGGAACCCGGCCTGGAAGAGACGGCATTCTTTGACCCAACCGGCCTGACCGCGCCGAACTCGGCGCACATTGCGCAGGTGGAAGTTGACCCGGCCACCGGGGAGGTGGAAATCCAGCGCTACGTTGCCGTGGACGATGTGGGCAATATAATTAACCCCATGATCGTGGAGGGGCAGCTGCTCGGCGGCATTGTGCATGGCGTGGGCCAGGCGCTGCTGGAGTGCGCCCGCTATGACAGCAACGGCCAGCTGCTCAGCGGCTCGATGATGGATTACGCCATGCCGCGCAGCAACCTGATGCCGATGATTGAAATGGGGCGCACCGTCACGCCAGCGCCATCGAACCCGCTGGGCGTTAAGGGTGCCGGCGAGATGGGCACCATTGCATCAACCCCGGCCATTTGCAACGCCGTCATGGATGCGCTGCAAATCGACCATCTGGACATGCCGCTCACACCCGAGCGCATCTGGCAAGCACTGCAGTAGCAGCCAAAAGGAGAATCGCATGTACCCATCTAGCTTTGAATACTACCGGGCTGAATCTGTGCGTGAAGCAGCCAAGCTGCTCAAGCAGCATCCGGGTGCCAAGCTGCTGGCTGGCGGCCACAGCATCATCCCACTGCTGAAGCTGCGCCAGACGGAGGTGTCGGCGCTGATCGACATCGGGCGCATTGCCGACCTGCGCGCCATCACTGGCGGCATGATTGGCGCGTGCTGCACATACGCGCAGGTGGCCGCAGCCAGCGGCCTGCCAGCTGCCCTCACGGAGTCTGCCAGCCACGTGGGTGACCCGGCTGTGCGCGCGCGTGGCACCATCGGCGGGGGGGGGGCGCGCGCCGAACCCCCCCCCGGTCTGCCCCCTCGGCTGCTTGCGGCGTACCCCAAACTTC
>QWRL01000036.1:0-9091 GCA_003670425.1 Chloroflexota bacterium | reverse complement strand
GGGGTGCCCCGGCTGTGCGCGCGCTCGGCACCATCGGCGGGGGTGTGGCGCACGCCGATCCCGCCTCGGATCTGCCCACTGTGCTGCTGGCGCTCAACGCAAAATTTCACATCTCCAAAGGGCGCGCCACGCGCGTGGTGCTGGCAAACAAGTTCTTTATAGGCCTGTACGAGACGGCGCTAAAAGAGGACGAGTTGCTGGTGGGGATTGAGGTGGAAGCGGAAGCGCGCGGCACTGGCTCCGCCTATGCCAAGCTGGAGAACCCGGCTTCGCGCTACGCGATGGTGGGCGCAGCAGCCAGCGTCACCATTGTGAACGGCGTTTGTACCGCCGCCAGCGTGGCCGTGGGCGGGCTTACCACGCACGCATGGCGCTCCAAGCGCGTGCCGAGTGCACTGCTGGAAACCGCACTGGATGCAGAAGCCATCAGCAAGGCAGCCAAGAAAGTTATGAAGGAGCTGCCTGATGACCTGCTGGGCGATATGCATGCCAGCGCGGATTACCGGCGCGCCATGTCGCAAGTATTTGTGGAGCGCGCCCTGACGGCCGCAGCAGCCCGCGCAAAAAAGTAGCCGCAAGCTATAAACTTACAATCTGCCCCGGGGCCGGCAGCGGCTTCCGGGGCGGATTGTTTTGGCGCGCGTTCCATTTGCGTGCACACCCACCACTCCAAAGGTTCAAACATCATGAGCGACAAAGACACCAGCAGCGTTAGCGAAGCCGAGATTGCCGTGTACTGGCAGGAGGAAAACCTGCTGCCGCCCAGCGCTGCGTTTGTGGCGCAGGCCAACCTGACGGACAGCGCCATCTTTGAGCGCTTCGGCTTGGATAACTTCCCGGAATGTTTTAAAGAATATGCGGACCTGCTGGACTGGGACCAGAAGTGGCACACCACGCTGGACAGCAGCGATGCGCCGTGCTTTAAGTGGTTTGTGGGCGGACGCATCAACGCCAGCCACAACTGTGTGGACCGGCACCTGGCGCTCAACCGCAACAAAGTGGCGCTGCTGTTTGTGCCGGAGCCGGAGGATGAGGCGCACCAGGCCATCACGTACCAGGAGTTGTGGGTGCGCGTCAATGAGACCGCGGCGCTGCTGCAGGATTTTGCGCACCTCAAAGCCGGCGACCGCGTCACCATTCACCTGCCCATGACGCCTGAGCTGCCGGTCACCATGCTGGCGTGTGCGCGCCTGGGAATTATTCATTCTGTGGTGTTTGCGGGCTTCAGCGGCAAGGCGTGCGGCGAGCGCGCCGCCGACTCCGGCAGCCGCGTGCTGATAACAATGGACAGCTACTACCGCGGCGGTGCGCTGCTGGACCACAAAGAAAAAGCAGATGAAGCCGTGCACGCAGCTGCTGCCGAAAAGCAGACGATCGACACGGTGCTGGTGTGGCAGCGCAAATCCGGCGGCTACCACTCGGCCACGCCCATGCAGGCCGGGCGCGACCACTTTGTGGGCGAGCTGCTGCCGCGCTACCGCGGCAAACGCGTGGCGCCCGTGCCCATGCCCGCCGAGGCGCCGCTGTTTTTAATGTACACCAGTGGCACCACCGGGCGCCCCAAAGGCTGCCAGCATGGCACCGCCGGCTATCTGGCATACGCCGCCGGCACCTCCAAAATTGTGCAGGATATCCACCCCACCGATGTGTATTGGTGCATGGCGGACATTGGCTGGATCACCGGCCATACTTATATTGTGTACGGACCGCTGGCGCTGGGCGCCACCAGTGTTCTATATGAGGGCGTGCCCACCTTCCCGGATGCCGGGCGCGCGTGGCGCATTGCCGAGCAGCTGGGCGTCAACATCTTTCACACCGCGCCCACCACCATCCGCATGCTGCGCAAGCTGGGCCCGGATGAGCCCGCCAAGTACAACTATCACTTCAAGCACATGACCACCGTGGGCGAACCGATTGAGCCGACAGTGTGGAGGTGGTACCACGAGATTGTGGGCAAGGGCGCGGCTGTAATTGTGGACACGTGGTGGCAAACAGAAACCGGCGGAGTCTTGTGCAGCACAATGCCCGGCATACACTCCATGAAGGCGGGCAGCGCCGGGCCGGCAGCACCCGGCATTCACGCAGCCGTGCTCGATGAGGACGGCCAAAACATTACCGCCGGCAGCGGCAAGGCCGGCAACATCATCATCCGTAATCCGTGGCCGGGCCTGTTTCAAACCATCTGGGGCGACCGCGAACGCTATGTGAAAACCTACTTTGCAAAGTACAACAAGAACCCAAAGAGCAAAGACTGGCGTGACTGGCCGTACTTCCCCGGCGATGCGGCCGTGCTGGCGGCGGATGGCTATTTCCGCATCTTGGGGCGCGTGGATGATGTGATCAATGTGGCCGGCCACCGGCTGGGCACCAAGGAGCTGGAATCCGCCTGCTTGATAGTTCATGAAGTGGCCGAGGCCGCCGTCGTGCCCGTCAATGACGAAATCAAGGGCAAGCTGCCGGAAATCTACATTGCGCTCAAGCCGGGCGTGGCAGCCAGCAAAGCGATTGAACAGGCAGTGGTGAAAGCGATCGAGGTGGAGATTGGCAAGATTGCGCGGCCGCGGCATGTGTGGATTGTGCCGGACATGCCCAAGACGCGCTCCGGAAAAATTATGCGGCGCGTGCTCGCAGCCATTTCCAACGGCAGCCCGGTGGGAGACATAACCACACTTGCCAACCCGGAAGTGGTGGAGCAGGTGCGCAAGATGGTGCAGGGCAAGTAGCGCACCGCTGCCCGAAAAAGCTGGAGCGAAGATTCTTGTGACTGCGCTGCGCCTGCATTGACGCCCGAAGCCGCAGCGCACGCCACGCCGGCAGATTTGTTCCGGCGCCTGGCTGAACTAGATATTGCCGTCACCACCACGGAGCACCCGCCAGTGTTTACCGTGGAAGAAAGCCGCCAGCTGCGCGGCAACCTGCCGGGCGCGCACTGCAAAAATTTATTCCTGAAGGACAAGAAAGATCAGTTGTGGCTGGTGGTGGTGCTGGAAGAGCGTGTGCTGGACCTGAAAGAACTGCGCCAGCATCTGGGCGCAGCGCACCTGTCTTTTGGCAAGCCGGAGGTGCTGCAGGCCGTGCTGGGTGTGACACCGGGCGCCGTCACGCCCTTTGCGCTCATCAATGACCACGCGCAGCGTGTGCGCGTGGCGCTGGATGCGCACATGCTGCAGCAAGCGTGGCTCAACTACCATCCGCTAACCAACGCCGCCACCACCACCATTGCAAGCGCCGACTTTCTGCGCTTTGTGCAGGCTTGCGGACACGCGCCGCTGCTGCTGCAGCTGGGGCCCGCGGCACACTAAAGGCGCGGGCGCCAATCCGCCGTGGCGGCGGCAACTGCCCCGCCCTCATATAATTGATGAAGAATCTGTTTGTGTGATTGAGGAGGCCCGGTGGAAATAAGCTCTATAGACACGCTGCAAGAAGCGCTGCGCGCGCGCATGTACATTGCCGATCGCGGCCTGGCCACTGCCATCTTTTTGGCGCTGCGCCTGCACCGCCCGCTGCTGCTGGAAGGCGAAGCCGGCGTTGGCAAAACCGAAGTGGCCAAGGTGCTGGCTGCGCTGCTGCAAACCGACCTGATCCGGCTGCAGTGCTACGAAGGCCTGGATGTGCATCATGCGGTGTACGAGTGGAACTACGCCCGCCAGATGCTGCACCTGCGGCTGGCAGAAACGCGCCAGGAGCGGCCCACCGAAACCGAGTTGTTCGGGCCTGAGTTTTTGCTGCGCCGCCCGCTGCTGCAGGCCATTGAGCATGGCGGCACACCGCCCGTGCTGCTGATTGACGAGCTGGACCGCAGCGACGACGAGTTTGAAGCGTACCTGCTTGAGGTGCTCTCAGACTTTCAGATCACCATCCCGGAGATTGGCACCATTCGCGCAGAGCAGCCGCCGGTGGTGGTGCTCACCTCCAATCGCACGCGCGAAGTGCATGATGCCCTCAAGCGCCGCTGCCTGTACTACTGGATCGACTACCCCGCCTTCGACAAAGAACTGCAAATAGTAAATGCGCGCCAGCCGCAGGCACCGCAACGCCTTGCCGCGCAGGTCACGGCTTTCATCCAAGAACTGCGCCGCATAGAACTGTACAAAATACCCGGCGTGGCCGAAACGCTGGACTGGACCGCGGCGCTTGTGGCGCTGGACCAGCACGCGCTGGAGCTGGATGTGGTGAACGAGACGCTGGGCGTGGTGCTCAAGTATCAGGATGATGTTTCAAAGGTGCGCGGCGCGCGCGCGCAGCAAATACTGGACCACGTGCGGGTCGAGCACCGCTAAGAGCGCGCCATGTCCGGCCAGCTGCTGCACAATCTGCTCTTGTTCGGGCGCATCCTGCGCGGCCTGGGGCTGGAAGTAAACCCCGGCCGCATGGTGGATGTGGTGCAGGCGCTGGAGCACGTACAGCTGGGGCAGCGCAGCGATTTTTACCATGCACTGCGCAGCTTGCTGGCGCAGCGCCGCGAACATTTGCCGCTGTTCGACCAGGCCTTCGAACTTTTTTGGGTGAAGCCAGCAGAGGGCGCGCTGCTGGACATGGGCGCGCTGCTGCGACCGCGCCGCACCAAACCTGTGTTTGTGCCCGCACCGGCTGCGGCACCAGAGCCTGAAAGCGGCGCAGACGAGGCCCCGCCTGATCCGCAGGCGCCGCCCGTGGTGGAGGTAACGCAAACCTTCAGTACGCACGAGCTGCTGCGCCGCAAAGACTTCGGCGACCTGAGCGGCGAAGAGTTGGAGGCCATCAAGCGCCTGATGCGCGCGCTGGTGTGGCGCATGGGCCAGCGCCGCACGCGCCGCCGCCAGCCCGGCGGCAGCGCCTACTATGACCTGCGGCGCACGCTGCGCACCAGCCTGCGCCACGGCGGAGAAGTGCTGCGCTGGGCGCAGCGCCAGCCCAAATACAAGCCGCGCCCGGTGGTCGTCATCGCAGACATCAGCGGCTCCATGGAGCGCTACACGCGCCTGCTGCTGCACTTTATTTACAGCATGACAGCGGGGCTTGCGCAGCCCGTGTACTCTTTTGTCTTCAGCACGCGCCTCACCAATGTTACGCGCCAGCTGCGCGGCCGCGATGTGGACCGCGCGCTGGATGAAGTGGGCCGCAGCGTGCCGGATTGGTCCGGCGGCACACGCATCGGCGAGGCCGTGCATAGTTTTAACTTTGAGTGGGGCCGGCGCGTGCTGCGCCGCGGTGCGGTGGTGCTCTTCATTAGCGACGGCTGGGACCGCGGCGATGCGGCTCTCCTCAAAAGCGAAATGGCGCGCTTGCAGCGCAACTGCCAGCGCCTTGTCTGGCTTAACCCGCTGCTGGGCTCGCCGCAGTACGAGCCGCTGACGCGCGGCATGCAGGCTGCGCTGCCGCACATCGACAACTTTTTGCCGGTGCACAATCTGGCCAGCCTGGAGCAGCTGGCAGCGCAGCTGGAACGGCTGGACGGTGCCCGCCCCGCCCGGCGCCAGCCCGCCCTGCAGCCCGCGCTCTAGCGCGCACACACATACCCATCGCAGCATGCACGAAGTAACCGCAGACATCAGCCGCTGGCTGCAGGCCGGCGAGCCCGTGGTACTGGCCACCGTCATCAAAACGTGGGGCTCAGCGCCGCGCGCTGCCGGCGGCAAAATGGCCATTGCAGCCGGCGACCGCCTGTCCGGCTCGGTGAGCGGCGGCTGCGTGGAAGGCGCAGTGGCCGAGTGTGCCGCGCAGGTGCTGCGCGACGGCCTCCCGCAGCTGCTGCACTTTGGCGTCGCGGATGAAACTGCATGGGAAGTGGGGCTGGCATGCGGCGGAACGATTGAAGTTTTTGTGCAGCCGCTGGCGCCAAGCGTGTTTGACTTTGTGCGCGCAGCGCGCGAAAACTTTCAGGGCGTGGTGCGCGCCACTGTTGTGCGCGGCACACCGGCCGCACTGCTTGGCCGCGAGCTGGTGCTGCGCGAAGACGGCGCCCAAGCCGGCACACTGGGCACAACATTGGATGGCGCAGCGCTGATTGAAATGCAGCGCGCGCTGCACAGTGGCAAATCCAAATGCGTGCCAGTTGAACCATCTGCCGCCGATAGCGTTGAGCTCTTTCTGGATGTGCTGCTGCCGCCGGCCACGCTCATCATTGTTGGCGGCGTGCATATTGCCGTGCCGCTCTGCGCGCTAGCCGGCACCTTGGGCTACCGCACCGTGGTGGTGGATCCGCGGCGCGCATTTGGCAGCGCCGAGCGCTTTCCGCAGGTGGACCGGCTGCTCACGGAGTGGCCGGACGCAGCGCTGGCAACAGTGGGCATCAACGCCAACACGGCTGTCGCCATGCTCACGCATGATCCCAAGCTGGACGACCCCGGCCTGATGCTGGCACTGCCCAGCGCTGCTTTTTATGTGGGTGCACTGGGCAGCCCGGCCACCAACGCCAAACGCCGGCAGCGCCTGCTGGATGCAGGACTTGCACCAGAAATTCTGGATCGCCTGCATGCGCCCATTGGGCTCGATCTTGGCGGCCGCTCACCTGAAGAAATTGCGCTGGCAATCATGGCGCAGGTTGTGAGCGCACGCCACGCCCGCAAATGAGCGCAAGTTTTGGCGCATGGCAGCGGCCGCACATTGACGCCGGCCAGCGCCGCATCTACACTCCAAGCGTGCGGAACCACCAGCGCCGGCCAGTATGACTTTCATTGACCTTGAAACGCGCGCCTTCAAGCAGCTGCTGCCCGGCATCCGCATCCAGACATTTTGGGGCGAGCAGCAACTGCTTTCCTTTGTGAGCTTTGCTGCGCACAGTACAGTGCCCGCGCACAGCCATGTATACGAGCAGTCCGGCACAGTGCTGGCGGGCGAGATTGAGCTGGCAATTGCCGGCGAGGCGCGCCGCCTGCAGCCCGGTGACAGTTACCTTATTCCCGCGCATGTGATGCATTCCGCGCGCAGCTTTGATGCCATCGCGCGTGTCTTGGATGTCTTCAGCCCGGTGCGCGCGGACTACCAGTATTAGAGTGCCGGCCGCCATGTCTGCCAAAAAGTTACTGCGCGACCTGCAGCGCCTGTATCCGCCCGAGCGCCTGCTTACCAGCGCCGCACATCTGCAATCCTATGAATCGGATGCGCTCACCATGTTTCGGGCGCGCGCCGCAGCGGTTGTGCTGCCCAACACCGCAGCCGAAGTGGTGGAAACTGTGCGCCTGTGCAACCTGCACGCGGTGCCATTTGTGGCGCGCGGCAGCGGCACCAGCCTTTCGGGCGGCAGCCTGCCGGTGGCAAACGGCATTGTGATTGCACTCGGGCGCCTCGACCGCATTCTGCGCATCGACGCACAGCAGCGCATCGCCGTTGTAGAGCCGGGCGTGCGCAACCTGGATGTGTCGGTTGCAGCCGCGCCGCACGGGCTCTATTACGCGCCCGACCCGTCCAGCCAGTCCATCTGCACCATCGGCGGCAACATCGCCTTCAACTCCGGCGGCGCGCACTGCCTCAAGTACGGCATGACCAGCAACCACGTGCTGGCAATGCGTGTGGTGCTGGCGGATGGCACCCTGGTGGAGCTAGGCAGCGAAAGCCAGGAAAGTGCCGGCCCGGACCTCGTCGGCTTGTTTGTGGGCTCAGAGGGTTTGTTTGGCGTGGCGCTGGAGATCACGCTGCGCCTGCTGCCCAAGCCGGAGCTGTACCGCACCGTACTGGCAGCATACGACTCACTGCAGGCAGCGGGCGACGCCGTCAGTATGGTTGTCGCATCCGGCATCCTGCCCGGCGCAATGGAAATCATGGACAACCTCGCCATTCAGGCGGCGGAAGCTGCCGTGCATGCCGGCTATCCACCGCAGGCCGCCGGCCTGTTGATTGTGGAACTGGAAGGCGAAACCCTGCAAGTGGAGGCAGAGTTTGCGCAACTGATGCAGGTCATTGAAGCAAGCGGCCCGTATGATGTGCGCGTGCCCAAAACCGAAGAAGAACGCCTGCTGATTTGGAAGGGGCGCAAAAGCGCCTTCTCGGCCGTCGGCCGCATCAGCCCGGATTACATTGTGCAAGACGGCGTGGTGCCGCGCAGCCAGCTGGGCGCTGCGCTTGCCGAAATTCAGGAGAGCGGCCGGCGCCACAACATTCGCATCGCCAATGTCTTCCATGCCGGCGACGGCAACCTGCATCCGCTGATTATGTTTGACGGGCGCGAGCCCGGCGCCCTCGAGCGCGCCGAGGTGGTGGCGGGTGAGGTGATCCGCATGTGCATTCGCCGCGGCGGCTCCATCACCGGCGAGCACGGTGTCGGCATGGAAAAGCGCGCCTATCTGCCCGAGCTTTTTTCTGCAGTTGATTTGGCTGTCATGCAGCGCATCCGCCACAGCATTGATCCGCAGCAACTTTCCAACCCCGGCAAAATGTTTCCGGACTCTGACGCGGCCCCGCCACTGGCTGCCGGCCCGCATGCTTTGGAGCGCGCCGGCGTCATTTCGCGCATGTGATTCCGGCGCGGATTAGCCCGCGCAGTTAGTCTGCTAGAGACTCGCGCAGCATTGTGCGCAGCGCAATTGCAATTGCGCGCACATCGCCCAGCCCGGTGTGCGCCCCGCCCGGCGCTGGCAAACCCAAACTTTCGGGCATCTTGCTGCTCCATGCCGCATTATTGGCTGTGCCAACCCGCTTCTCAAACATCGGCCGCAGGTTTCCAAAGCTGCCCGCGTCAAAGGGCCAGTCCACGCCGCGCCACATGCAATTATCATGAAGCGCACGGTAGTCCCATCCATTGCAAACGACTCGATTTGTGCCCGCACAAAACTGCACAAACTGGTCGAGCCCAGCGCCGAAGCTAACCGCGCCAGTATCAAGATCAGCGTTGGTTATGCCAGTCAGCTCTGTAAAGTATTCGGATAGCACCGGATTGAATTCCGGCCGCGTCAGCACTTCAAAGGCTGCAACCTCCGTCAAGTTTGGCTCCAGCTCTAAAATAATCGCTCCAATTTGCACCACTTCGAAGTATTCGCCCTGGCCGCTCCAGCGCCTTGCATTTGTACCTTCCCAAGTTGTGTATTCCAAATCAAACACTGCCAGTCGGCCGCCAGCCGCACCAGTCGATTGCAGCACCTCCATGTCGATCTCATTCTCGCCTTCACTGTTGTTA
>QWRL01000035.1 GCA_003670425.1 Chloroflexota bacterium | reverse complement strand
TGGTGGCTGCGCTGATGACGGATCTGGTGGTGGAAAACTATGCATGATGGAGTACAGCCTGTGAGCGATTCAAATGTTGCGGCGGCTGCTGGCTTGGAAGCAGCTGCCCCGGCGGAAGAACCACAAGCCGCAGCCGAGCCCACACTGGAAGAGCAGCTGAACGCCGCCAAAGCGCAAGCCGCAGAAAATTTTGACGGCAAGATGCGCGCACTGGCAGAGTTCCAAAACTACAAGCGCCGCATGGAGCGCGAGCTGCAGCAGGCGCGCCAGTACGCAGCTGGCAGCGCGCTCAGCCGCATGATCCCGGTGCTGGACGATCTTGAGCTGGCACTTGGCTCGCTCACCGGCAAAAGCGACAGCAGCGCGTGGCAGGCTGGCGTCAGCCTGGTGCAGCGCAAATTTCGTGCCGCAATCGAGGCGGAAGACATCAAGCTGGTGGGCGCCGAACCGGGGCAGCAGTTTGATCCCGCCGTGCACGAGGCCATTGTGCAGGAAGACAGCCAAGAATTTGCGGCGGGCACAATCATTGCAGTTGTGCGCCATGGCTACCAGCTTGGCGAGCGCATCCTGCGGCCGGCGCAGGTGCGCGTCGCCAAGTAACGCGCCCCACAGGATTCACAAGCATGGCAAAAATAATCGGCATCGACCTTGGCACAACCAACTCTGTTGTGGCTGTGATGGAAGGCGGCGAGCCCACAGTGATTGCCAGTGCCGAAGGTGCGCGCCTGGTGCCATCGGTGGTGGCGGTCAACACCAAATCCAACGAGCGCCTGATTGGCCAGGTGGCGCGCCGCCAGGCAATCACCAACCCGGCCAACACCGTCTACTCCATCAAGCGCTTTATGGGCCGCAAGTTCTCCGACCCGCTGGTGGAGCAAGCGCTCAAGAACGTGGCCTATGAAGCCAGTGCGGCTGCCAACAACGATGTGCGCGTGCGCCTCGGCGGCAAGGATTATTCCCCGCAGGAAATCTCGGCAATGATCTTGAGCAAGCTCAAGGCTGACGCAGAAGCGTACCTGGGGCAGGCGGTTACGCAAGCGGTGATCACCGTTCCGGCGTATTTCAACGATGCGCAGCGCCAGGCCACCAAGGATGCCGGCCGCATCGCCGGGCTGGAAGTGCTGCGCATCATCAACGAGCCGACTGCCTCTGCATTGGCTTACGGCCTTGACCGCAAGTCCGACCAGACCATAGCGGTCTTTGACCTTGGCGGCGGCACATTTGATATTTCCGTGCTGGATGTGGGCGAAGGCGTGTTCGAAGTGCGCGCCACAAACGGCGACACCTATCTCGGTGGCGACGACTTTGACCAGCGCATTATTGATTGGCTGGTTGGCGAGTTCAGCCAGGATCAGGGCATCAATCTGCGCGACGACCGGCAGGCACTGCAGCGATTGAAAGAAGCTGCGGAGAAAGCCAAGATCGAGTTGAGCACAGTCATGCAAACTGAGATCAACCTGCCGTTCATCACGGCGGATGCTGCGGGCCCCAAGCATCTGGCAAGCACGCTTACCCGCAGCAAGCTGGAACAACTGACATCTGATTTGGTGGAGCGCTCGATGGCGCCGGTGCGCCGCGCGCTTGAAGATGCGGGCGTGAAGCCCGCCGGAATTCATGAAGTTGTGCTGGTGGGTGGCATGACGCGCATGCCCGCCGTGCAGGAGGCGGTGCGCAAATTTTTCGGGCGTGAGCCGCACAAGGGCGTCAACCCGGATGAGGTTGTGGCCATCGGCGCTGCCATCCAAGCCGGCGTACTGGGTGGCGATGTAAAGGATGTACTGCTGCTGGATGTAACGCCGCTGACGCTGAGCATCGAGACGCTGGGCGGTGTGGCCACCGCACTTATCGAGCGCAACACCACCATCCCCACGCAGAAGAGCCAGCGCTTCTCCACCGCCTCAGACATGCAGCGCTCAGTGGAAATTAATGTGGTGCAGGGCGAGCGCCCGATGGCAGCCGACAACAAGAGCCTTGGCAAATTCATCCTTGACGGGATCCCTTCCGCTCCGCGCGGTGTGCCGCAAGTGGAAGTAACTTTCGACATTGATGCGGACGGCATCCTCAATGTTTCGGCCCAAGACAAAGCCACCGGCAACCGGCAGCAAGTCACCATTCAGGCCTCGTCCGGCTTGTCGGATATTGAGATTGAGCAGCTGGTGCAGGACGCCGAGAAATACGCCGGCGAAGATCGCAAACGCAAAGAATTGGTGGAAGCATGCAACGCGGCCGACAATGCTGTGTACGCCGCGGACAAAATTTTGCGCGAGCTGGGCGACAAATTAGATCCGCTGGTGCGGCAGGAACTGGAAACAGAAATAACCGCTGCCCGCTCCGCGTTGACAGGCAGCGACCTGGATGCGCTGCGCAGCACAACCAGCGCCTTGCATGCAGCCGTGCAGCGCCTGGGCGCAATTGCCTACCAGGAAGCCGGCAGCGCGCCGGCAAGCCCGGCAGCCGCCCAGACTGCGGACGGCGACATGATTGACGGCGACTATCGCGAAGCCTAGCGCGCTGCCGGTTTACACGCATCCATAAAAACAATGGCTGAGAAGCGGGACTACTATGACGCGCTGGGCGTGGTGCGCGACGCAAACGCGGACCAACTGAAGGCCGCCTACCGCAAGCTGGCCAAGCAGCTGCACCCGGATGTAAACAAGGCACCGGCTGCGGAGGACCAGTTCAAAGAAATTAACGAGGCGTACAGCGTGCTGTCTGACGGCAACAAGCGCGCAGCCTATGACCGCTTCGGGCATGCCGGTGTTGCCAACATGGGCAGCGGCGATGGCGCCGGCGGGTCGCCTTTTGAGGACCTCTTTGAACAGTTCTTTGGCGGCACCACGCGCCGCAACGCCAGTGGCCGCGTGGTGCGGCGCGGTGCCGACCTGCGCTATGACATGACCATCAGCTTTGAAGAGGCTGTGCACGGCGTGGCGCGCGAGATTGAAATTGCGCGCGCCGAAACGTGCAGCCGCTGCAGCGGCAATGGCGCCGAGCCGGGCACCACGCCGGTTAAATGCTCTGCGTGCAAAGGCACCGGCGAAGTGCGGCAGGTGCGCCAGACTTTTCTCGGGTCGATGGTGAATGTGGCAGCCTGCGGCGATTGCCGCGGCAGCGGCCAGCGCATTGCATCACCGTGCCGCGATTGCCGCGGCGCCGGCCAGATAGAGGGACGCCGCAAGCTCTCCGTGAATATTCCGGCAGGCGTGGACAATGAAACGCAGATCCGCCTTTCCGGCGAAGGCGGGCCGGGCGAGAACGGCGGTTCAACCGGCCATCTGTATGTAGTGTTAAGCGTGGAGCCCCATCGCTATTTCCGGCGCCACGAAGATGACATTGTGCTGGAGCTTGAGATCAACATAGTGCAGGCCGCGCTGGGCGAAGACATCACCGTGCCAACCATTGATGGCGACCGGCCGCTAACGGTGCCGGCCGGCACACAGCCCGGGGCTGCGCTGCGCATGCGCGGACTCGGCGCACCGCGCATCAAACGCGGTGGGCGGGGCGACCAGATTGTGGTCTTCAAGGTGGATGTGCCGGCCAGCCTTAACAGCGAGCAGCGCAAACTGCTAAAGCAGCTTGGCGCCACTTTTAAAAACGGCGCGCGTCCGCACGAACCGGGGCGTGAGCCCGGCTTCTTCGAGAGCATCCGCGAGACTCTCGGCCTGTAGTGGCCGCACAGCCCTCCGCGCCGCCAACGGCGTGGCTTGAAGTCTCCGTTACGGTGGATGGCGAGATGGCGGAAGCCGTTGCCGAGGCGCTCGGCCGCTTCGCACATCAAGGCGTCGCGCTGGAGTACGCCGGCCCGCCAGCCGACCCGGACTTCCCACCCGCCGAACCACTCCCCAGCGATGCGCGCATTTGTGTGCGCGCATATCTGCCGGTTGACAGCAGCCTGGATGAAAAGCGGTTGCTGGTGGAACGCGCGTTGTGGCCGCTGCAAATGATTGCGCGCGACAGCGGGCTGACCGTGCCCGAGCCTGCCTTCACACTGCTGGCAGCTGCCGATTGGGAGCAGCAATGGCGCGCGCACTACCGCCCGATGCGCATCGGCCGGCGCATACTGGTCGCCCCGCCATGGGAGACATTGCAGCCGGCAGCAGACGCAGCTGTTGTGCGCATCGACCCCGGCCAGGCCTTCGGCACCGGCACGCATCCCACCACGCAACTTTGCCTTGCAGCCCTTGAACAGGCATTGCAACCCGGCCAGCGCGTGCTGGACCTGGGATGCGGCTCCGGCATCCTTGCCATTGCAGCGCTGCAGCTGGGCGCCGCGCATGCAGCTGCGCTGGACATTGACCCTGCGGCCGTTGCCGCCACAATTGAAAATGCGGCAGCCAACGGCGTTGCGCAGCGCTTGCTTGCGCTGCGCGGCTCACTGGCCGAAGCGCAAGCCTACGCGCCCTACCCGCTGGTGCTCGCCAACCTGCTTTCGCGCATCATCATTGAAATGTTGCAGCACGGGCTTTCAAACACGCTCGCTCCGGGCGGAACGCTAATCCTCTCTGGAATTTTGCAGGAGCAGTGCGCCGATGTTACGGCCGCGGTGGAACTTGCGGGGCTGGTGGTGCAGGCCGTGCCGCAATCCGGCGAGTGGGTGGCGATAGTGGCGCAGCACCCGCCGGCAGCTGATTAAAATTTTGCGGTGTGCGGAGTGGCAGCCGCACCAAACTGCAGTGGCAGCTGCCCGCGGCTGGATTGCTAGGCGTACTTAACTTCGGAGAACTTCATCAGTTTGTCCAGCCGGTGCGTCGCGGTAATCTCGCGCACTGTGCCGGATTTGGAACGCATCACCAGTGAGTGTGTGCGTGCGCCCTGCCCGAAATATTTCACGCCCGGCAGCAGCTCGCCGTCAGTAATGCCGGTCACTGCAAAAAAGCAATTGTCGGATCGCACCAGGTCCTCAGTGTGCAGTATGCGGCTGGTGTCGTAGCCCGCTGCGCGCCCGCGCTCAATTTCATCTGCGTTGCGCGGAAACAACTTGCCCTGAATCTCGCCGCCCATGCAGGTAAGCGCACACGCAGCCAGCACCGCTTCCGGCGAACCACCCACCCCCATCAAGATGTCGATGCCGGACTCGGGCCATGCCGTCATCAATGCGCCGGCCACATCACCGTCGGTCACCAGCCGGATGCGCGCGCCCATTGCGCGCACCGCCGCAATCAGCTGGTCGTGGCGCGGACGGTCCAGGCACACTACCGTCAGGTCCTGCACATCGCAGCCCTTGGCGCGCGCCACGCTGCGCAAGTTGTCCGCCGCTGGAGCGTTGATGTCAATGGCACCGCGCGCCGTGGGGCCCACTGCCAGCTTTTCCATATAAACAAACGGGCCGGGGTTATACATTGAACCGCGATCCGCCAGGCCAACTGTGGCCAGCGCGTTGGCACGCCCCAAAGCCAGCAGGCGCGTACCGTCAATGGGATCAACAGCAATATCCACCTGCGGCGCAACTCCGGTGCCAATGCGCTCGCCGTTAAAAAGCATCGGCGCCTCATCCTTCTCGCCCTCGCCAATCACCACTACGCCGTCCATTTCAATCTGGTTCAGCATTACGCGCATGGCGTTGACGGCTGCGGCGTCGCTGCCATTCTTGTCGTTGCGGCCCATAAAGCGCCCGGCAGCCAGCGCTGCCGCCTCAGTGACACGCGCCAGCTCCAACGCCAGATTACGCTCAGTCTTCGGTTCCATTGTGATCCTCTAGCGGGCTCTCATCCGCCCAGAAAAGTTATGTACATGTAACCGACAACGCCCGCCACCAGCCACGAGTCGATGCGGTCCAAGACGCCGCCGTGCCCCATAAAAATGCTGCCCGTATCCTTGACGCCAGCCTGGCGCTTAAACATGGAGATGCCGAGGTCCCCAACCGGGCTGACCAACGCCACCAAGAAACTGGCCTGCAACGCATGCCGCCATGTGAGCAGGCTGCCGGCTTCCACCTTAAACTCCCACATGGCGGCCAGCAACGCACCGAACAACGGCCCCAGCACCAGGCCGCCCACCAGGCCTTCCCATGTTTTGTTGGGGCTCAGCCGCACGCTCAATTTGTGTTTGCCCAGCAGCCTGCCCACCATATACGCGCCGCCATCCGCAATCCACACGGCCGGCAAAATTGTCAGCGTCCACCACAACCCGTCGGGCAGTGCACGCAGCGCCAGCAGGTATCCGCCCAGCACGCCAAGGTAAAGCGGCACGGCAATCGTCACCGCCCAGTCTTGCAGCGGATGCGCCGCACCTTGCTCGTAGAGCCACGCGTGCCACGCGGTTGCCGCCACCAGCAGCGCTGCGCTGGCCGCACCCAGCCAGTACCCGCGCTCCCACAGCGTGCCGAGGGCAAGAGCCCACACGCCAGCCAGCACCAGCCAACGGGCGGGCAGCACCCCACTGGCGAGCGCCAGCCGCATGAATTCCCACGTTCCTATAGAAAGCAGCCCGAGGACAAGTGCACCGTAGAGCCATCCACCCCTGTAGATGACATACGTCAATGTGGGCGCCAGAATGATCGCGGTGATGAGACGCTGGCGCAGCATCAGCCAGCAGTGGGGGCAACCTGCTCGGAAACTTTGCCAAAGCGGCGCTCGCGCTTGCCAAAAAATTCCAGCGCTTTGCGCAGTTCGCGCTCATCAAAGTCCGGCCAGAACACCGGCGTAAAGTACCACTCGGAGTACGCGCTTTGCCACACCAGAAAGTTGCTGGTGCGGAACTCGCCGCTGGTGCGGATGATCAGGTCCGGGTCCGGCTGCCCGGCTGTGTAAAGGTAATCACTGATGCGCTCAGGGGTGATCTCCCACGAATGCAGCCCGTCCTCAATCATGTGCTGCACAGCGCGCACAATTTCGTCACGGCCGCCGTAGTTGAACGCAAAGTTAAGCACGATGCGCGTGTTGTTGCGCGTCAGCTCAATTGCATTTTGAATCTTGTCTGCCAGGCGCGCATGCACGCCATCAAGATGGCCAAGGTGCCTGAGCTGCACCCCGTGATCATGCAGCTGCAACAGCCAGTGTTCGATGCGGTCCTCAAGCAAGGCCATCAATCCGGAGACTTCGTCCGGCGGTCGCTTCCAGTTTTCTGTGGAGAAAGCAAAGATGGTTAAATATTTGATTCCATATCCGGCGCACGCATCAACAATGCCGCGCAGATTTTGGGTGCCGGCCTGATGCCCGAACAAGCGCGGCAAGCCGCGTTTCTTTGCCCAGCGCCCGTTGCCGTCCAGAATGATGGCAATGTGCTCCGGCACATGTTCTAAATTTGTCTTATCGAGCGGCGGCATTGGGCGGGGGCGGGCAGCAGTCACGGGCACGCCTAGACGTGCATCAGTTCATCCTGCTTGTGCTGGCCAATCTTGGCAATCTCTTCCACATTGCGATCGGTGATGGCTTGCAAATCTTTTTGTGCGCGTTCTGCCTCGTCCTTGGAGATGTCCGTCTCGCGCTCTTTGTCGCGGATGAGGTTGTGTACATCGCGGCGCACATTGCGCACTGCCACGCGTGCTTCTTCCACGCGAGTGCCCACTATTTTTGTGAGGTCACGGCGGCGCTCCTCGGTCAGCGCGGGCAGCACCAGGCGGATTGTTTTGCCATCACTGTTGGGCGTCAAGCCCAGGTCAGAACCCAGAATGGCGCGCTCGATGTCTTTGAGTGTGGAGACATCAAAGGGGCGCACGAGCAACATGCGCGCCTCCGGCACAGAAATAGATGCCAGTTGGTTGAGCGGTGTGGGCTGGCCAAAGTAGTCCACCAAAAGATTTTCAACGAGCGATGGCGACGCACGCCCGGTGCGGATGGTTGTGAGGGTTTCGGTCAACACGCGCACCGCCGATTGCATGCGGTCGCCTGCGTCTTTCAGTGCTGCTTTTACCATATTAGTTTTGGCGCCACCGCTGCCGCCTGCGCCCGGCTGTTATTGTAGCGCACCCGCTGCGCCAGTCCAGCCTCAGGCGTGGATCAGTGTGCCAACCCGGCGGCCCAGCACCGCATCGGTGAGGCTGCCGTCCACCGAAAGGTTGAGCACCACGATGGGCAGCGAGTTGTCCATGCACAGCGAGAGCGCTGTACTGTCCATTATTTGCAGGCGCCGGTTGAGGGCGTCAATGTAAGTCAGCTCGTCAAACTTGCGTGCCGCGGCCGATGTCTGCGGGTCGGAGTCGTAAACCCCATCCACCTTTGTGGCCTTGATCAACACATCTGCGTCCACTTCCATCGCGCGCAGCGCCCCAGCCGTATCAGTGGTGAAGTACGGGTTGCCGGTGCCCGCGCCCAAGATCACCACCCGGCCTTTCTCCAAATGCCGGATGGCACGGCGCCGGATGTAGGGTTCCGCGACCGTGTTCATGTCAATTGCAGTTTGCACGCGCGTTGCCACGCCGCGGCGCTCAAGCGCGTCCTGCAGCGCAATTGCATTCATCACGGTGGCCAGCATGCCCATGTGGTCGGCCGTGGCGCGCTCCATGCCAAACTCCATTCCCTCACGGCCGCGCCACAAATTGCCGCCGCCAATTACCACGGCGATCTGTGCGCCCAGCTGCAGCACGGCCTCAAGCTTTTGCGCGAGCGCCTCGGCCCGCAGCGGGTCAATGCCCGCGCCATCGGCGCCACCCAGCGCTTCGCCGCCCAGCTTCAGCAGAATGCGCTTGTACTTGAGATTCTCAGCCACTAATTTGCGCTGCTCAGTTTCCAAGTTCAAAGCGGGCAAAGCGGTGAACCACAATGTTTTCGCCCAGCTTGCCAATTGCCTGCTGCAGCAGTTCGCGCACAGTGATGTCCTCGTTCTTGATATAGGGCTGCAGCAGCAGGCATACTTCCTGGTAAAACTTGGAGAGTCGCCCCTCCGCCACCTTGTCCGCCAGCTCTCCGGACTTGCCTTCCTCAATTGCGCGCTGCCGGAAAATGGACTTCTCTTTCTCCACCAGTTCCGGCGGCAGCATGTCCACATCCACACTCACTGGATTGCTCATCGCAACCTGCAGCATGATTTCATGAACCAGTGCCTTGAATTCTGGGGAGCGCGCCACAAAATCCGTTTCGCAGTTAACCTCCACCATAACGGCCACGCGGTTGCCGGGGTGCACGTAACATTCCACCAGGCCCTCTTCCGCACTGCGCCCGGATTTCTTGGCCGCCTTGGCCAGGCCCTTCTCGCGCAGCCAATCAATCGCGCGCGGCACATCACCGGCCGTCGCCTCCAGCGCCTTCTTGCAGTCAAGCATCGGGGCGAAGGTGGCTTCGCGCAGCGCCTTTACCTGGCTTGCACTAACGCTCATTATTCTTCGGCTCCCGCATCCGGTGCCGCGGCGCGCTGCGGGTCGCCATCGTCCGCACCGATGCCGATGCTCACTTTATCCATCACACCCTGGCTCACCCAATCAACATTGTCTTCGTCAATGACTTCGTCTGTACCCGCGGCCACACTCTCCGCAGCGGGATCGTCCTTGCGCATGCCAATGCCTTCGAGCACCGCGTCGGCCATGTGCGCCAGCACCAGCTTGATTGCGCGGATCGCATCGTCATTGGCCGGAATGACATGGTCAATGTTGCTGGGATCACAGTTGGTGTCTACCATTGCCATCACCGGTATTTCCAATTTGTTGGACTCGCGCACAGCGGTGTCTTCGCGGCGCACATCCACAATGAACAGCATCTGCGGCGTCTTCAACATGTTGCGGATGCCGCCGAGGCGATCCACCAGCTTGGAAAGTTTGCGCTCCAGTATCAGGCGCTCTTTCTTTTTTAGCTTGTCCCATTCGTTGGCAGCCTGTGCGCGCTCCATGCGCTCAAGGTCGCGAATGCGCTCCTTGATGGTGCGCCAGTTGGTCATCAAGCCGCCCAGCCAGCGGTTGGAAACGTACGGCATGCCGCAGCGATCGGCCTCGGTTTGAATTGCGTCTTGGGCCTGGCGCTTGGTGCCCACAAACAGCACAACGCCGCCAGCCGCCACAACATCCCGCACAATCTTAAATGCAGCCCGAATTGAGTTGGTCGTTTGCTGCAAATCCAGAATGTGGATGCCATTGCGCTCGGTGAAGATGTACGGCTTCATCTTGGGTTCGCGTTTGTGGGTGCGATGCCCAAAGTGCACGCCAGTTTCCAGCAGCGCCTTCATAGAAACGTCAGCCATGGTGGGGTCCTCCGTTTTATCTTCCGCCCGCATCAACCCGCCCCGGTTCCGCATGTCTCTGCGGCACGGCCGGTTTGGTCCGCCTGGCGTGTAAAATTTTGCCGCCCGATAATGCCGGCGGCTCGCAAATTTTCAACGACATTCTGCCGTTGAAGTTGGGCAATTGTACCATGCCTGCCGCCGCTCACCCGGCAGCTGCCTGCCGGGAAGCCGGCTGGATGCGAAAGAGAGCCAGCAGCGCAGCCAGCGCCAGCAATGCCAGCAGCAGCACCACTGCCAGCGCCAGCAGCAGCATTTGCGGACCGCGCCATTGAAACAGCTGCCCGATGATGTACGGCACGGTCATCACGCCGCAGCTGCTGCCCACAAAAAACCAAGCCGTGGTTGCTCCCGTAATGGGCATGCGCCGCTCGGCCAGCAGCACTGTGGTGGCAAACATGGGGCCGATGCAAAGCCCCATGCCGGCAGCCCCCAGCCACAGCGCAGTTGCGTCTGCGGGCCGGGCAGCGATCACCGCAAGACTGGCAAGCGCGCCTACCAATCCACCCGCCAAAAGTGTGCGTGGACGCACGCGCGCCGAGAGCAAAATACTTAGCAAACGCCCCGCGGTTAACGCGCCCCAATACGCTGCGGTGAGGTAGGCGGCACCGGCTTCATCCGCCAGCCCGCGGCGCAGCGCGTATGTATAAATCCAGCCGCCAAAACTTGCTTCCGCCGCCACGTGCAAAAAAAAGAAGGTCACAATCAGCGGCAGCAGCCCGGGCGGCCGGCCGCCACCATGCTCCACCGCAGCGGCAGCCGGCGGACGCGGACTAGGCAGCAAGACCACCAAGCTCACGGGCAGCATCAGCACCGCCAGCACGCTGTACGCACTCGCATGGCTGCCGCTGGCCGCCAGCATGCGCGCCACAATAATGGGAGACAGCAGCGCACCCAGCCCATAACAGAAGTGGAGCGCATTCATGTACGGCGCAACCGCACTGCCATGCACCCAAACCAAAAGCGCATTGGAGCCCACGTCGAGGCCGCTCTCGGCAAAGCCCCAGCCGCACGCTATTCCCACGAGCGTCCAGAACATTGGAGCATGTGGCACCAACACCAGCATCGCAGACAGCAGCAGGGCAGCCGCAGCCATTACCGCATGGCCGGGCAGCCGGTCATAAAGGCGGCCGGACAAAAGCGAGCCGCATAGATACCCAAGCGAGCGCGCGGTAAACAAAACGCTGATGGCGCCGATGGTCACACCGGTCTGCATCGCCAAGCCGGGCAAGGTTGGGCCAAGCGCAGCATCTGCCAGCCCCAAACCCACCAGCGCAGCAAAGTAAGCGCCAGTCTGCAGCTGCCCGCGATATTGTGCCATCAAGGCCGGCATGAGATCACCGCTTGGCGCTGGATTTTAAATGCAGCCACACATACAAGCCGCGCCGATACGCAAGCAAAAAATATTCGGCCGCAAATGATATTGGCGGTCATTAAGTTTTTCTGCAGCTGCGGAGCTGGAGCAGATGGCGGGTTTAGCGCAGTGCCACGCGCGGTCTGCGCGCCGGAGATTTTTTACCGGACAGCGTCTCATCAACAATCGGCTGCAGCAGCCTGATGGCAGCTGCCAGACGGCCGGCGATGCGCTCCAAGTACTCTTCTTCAAGCGCCTCACGCGGAAAAGTTTCGTACACCTTGGCCCAGCCGCGATCCCACGGCTCCGCCTCCCACTGGCTCCCCAGCGCGCGCTTCACCTCAATCATGCGCCGGTCGAAGGCCGCCAGCAGCATGGCATTGACGGCGCGGTCGCGGCTCTCAAAATGCAAGCCAAGCTCCAGCATGGCAACCCCCGCCGGGCCGCGCTGCACGCCCATGCTCCACAACTCGTAGTGCACGGTAGCGTCCGCAAAATACAGCTGCGACAGCCATGGCCGGTGCGCGCTGCGAATCTTGCGCAGTGCCGGGTCCGCCTGACCGCGCACCTGCTCGGGCAGCGCGCGCATAAATTCAGAACACTTCACGGTGCCGAGTATACCCATGCTAAAATGCCTGCGTGTTCGGCACGCCCACCCGCGTGCCCGAAGAATGCGCGGAGCTGGTGCCGGCGCTGCGCACCGGGCATGCCGCAATTCTTGAAGCGCTGCAAGCGGGCGGCCTGGCAGCGCCACCCTACCCGCAGCAGCTGCCGGCCGGCAACCCGCAAGGCACCGCGGCCGCACGCGCCTTTGCAATGCAGGGTGTGCTCAAATATCACGGGCTGGCGGACTGGGACTGGCGCACCGCATATCTGCCCAGCATTTCCCTCAACAACGACGCAGCGCAAACATTAACCTGGGTGCAGTTCGACCCCGGGCTGGCTGCCGACGAAGTAACAATTGGTGGCGTGCCGGCCAGCGGCCGCGAATACGAGCGCGTTGTGCGCTGCCTGCAGTTTGTGCGTGAGCAGGCGCGCATTGGCAGCGCGGCGCGCGTGCTTACGCGCAACCAATTGAACAGCAGCGCAGCGGACGGCAGCGCAAAAGGCCTTGGCACCAGCGCATCCGGCTCGGCCGCACTGGCCATGGCTGCACTCGCAGCCGCGTTTGGCCCGCAACTGGGCGCCCACCCGCGCCTGCTCACATGCACGGCGCGCTTGCTGGCCGGCTCGGGCTGCCGCAGCGCAGCCGGCGGGCTGGCACTCTGGCTCTCGTACCCCGGCATCCCGCATGAAGACTCCTATGCCGTGCGGCTTGACCAGCAGGCTGAACTGCGCGATGTGCGCCTGCTTACGGTGCCACTGCCCTCGCGCGCCGGGCTGCACACGGAAGCGGCGCACAAAGATGCGCCGCGCAGCAGCTTCTTTGGTGCGTGGCTGCAAAGCCGCACAGCTGAAGTGCTGCAGTGCATTGCCGCAGCGCAGCGCGGCGACTGGCAGTGCCTTGGCGAGTGGGCGGAGCTGGACAGCATGCGGCTGCACGGCGTCACCATGTCTGGCAGCCGCACCAACAAAATTTTTGCATGGGAGCCCGAGAACATCACGCTCTTTCGCATGTGCAACACACTGCGCAGCGCCGGCACGCCCGTGTACTGCAGCACAGACACCGGGCCAACGGCCGTGTTCATTACAAGCGCGCCGCATGCAGATACAGTGGTGCAGGCAATCAACAGCACGCTGCCAGGCGTTACCGTCGTGCGCGGCGCAATCGGCGACCCCGCCAACCTGGGGCATGCGCTTGCGGCGCGCCAGCAGCTGCAGCAGTAGCCGCTGCGCCGCGTGTTCACCAACATCTGCGCAGCTTGATGGAATCCTACACACCCCAGCCGCTGTTCGAGTTTGCAACTGCCACGCGCATCATCTTCGGGTGCGGCGTATTGCAGCAGCTGCCGGAACTCGCCGCCGGCATGGGGCGCAGCGTGCTGCTGGCAACCGGCAGCCGCGCTATTGCGTCGGATGGCGTGCTGGCGCAGCTTGCAGCCCGCGGGCTGCAGGTGGAACTCCTGCAAGTGCATGGCGAGCCTACTCTCGGCAGTGTCGCCGCAGCCGCGGCGCACGCGCGCGCAGCCAAGTGCGATGTGGTGATTGGAATTGGCGGCGGGAGCGTGCTCGACACCGCCAAGGCAGTGGCTGCGCTGCTCACCAACAGTGGCGACTTGCTTGACTACGTGGAAGTGGCTGGCGGCGGGCAGCCGCTGGCAAATCCGGCAGTTGCCTGCATTGCGGTGCCCACCACGGCTGGCACCGGCGCGGAAGTCACGCGCAACGCGGTGATGTCGGTGCCTGCGCAAAACATCAAGGTCAGTTTGCGCAGTGCTTTTTTGCTGCCGCGCGTGGCGCTGGTGGATCCGCAGCTCACACTGGGCCTGCCGCCGGCCATAACTGCCAGCACCGGCATGGACGCGCTCACGCAGCTGCTTGAGCCGTATGTCTCGCCGCGTGCCAACCCGCTCACAGATGCGCTGGTGCGCATGGCGCTGCCGCGCGCTGCGCGCAGCCTGCAGGCAGCGTGGCACAATGGCGCCAACCTGGCAGCGCGCGAAGAAATGGCGCTGGCCAGTGTGTGCGGCGGGCTGGCACTGGCGAACGCGCGCCTTGGCGCGGTGCATGGGCTCGCAGCCGTGTTGGGCGGCCGCCTGCCCGCAGCGCACGGCAGCATCTGTGCGCGCCTGCTTCCACTTGTAATGTCTGCCAATGTGCACGCACTGCAACAGCGCGCGCCGCATGCGCCTGCGCTGCAGCGTTATGCCGAAGTGGCGCAGTGGTTGACGGGCAGCCCGCAGGCGCAGCCCGCCGATGGCGCCGCGTGGGTGGCTGCACTTGCCGCCGAGATGGGCATCGCCCCGCTTGCAGCGCACGGACTGACGCCGGCGCTCATTCCAGAGCTGGTGGCCAAGGCGCAGGCATCCAGCAGTATGCAGGGGAACTCACTGCCGCTTTCAGATGCCGAGCTGGCAGCAATCTTGCATCTAGCCCTCTGATGAAACTTTGCGGCCGGCACATGCCAGTACCGGGTGCACGCCTGCCTGCGAAAAAACGCGCAAATTACGGTCGATCCGCCGATTTCGCACAAAGACAAGTGCCTAAAACCGTGAACACCGGCCGGCCGCGCTAACGAAGCTCTTACTTCAAGCCGATAAATTACGAGTTATCAATTGAGACTTCCACGGGTACACTCCTTATGTTGCCTGATTAATGGGGAAACAAGCCTATGATGCGTTTTGACCGATTTACTGAAAGGGCGCAGGACGCCGCCACGCGCGCGTATGAAATCCTGCAGCGCTACGGACACAACCAGGTTGACACCGAGCACATCCTGCTGGCACTTTTGGAGCAGACGGATGGCGCCGTGCCACAGTTGATGGAATCCATGCAGGTGGACAACGGCGCAGCCCAGCAGCGGCTTGATGACGTGCTGCGCGCGAGCCCGAAGGCTGCCATCTACGGCGGCGGAACCGGACAGGTGTTCATCACTCCGCGCGTCAAGCGCATTATTGATTTGGCCAACGAAGAAGCCAACCGCCTCAAAGACGAATTCATTTCCACCGAGCATATTTTTCTTGCAATTCTTTCCGAGCGCAACACAAACGTGGCGCGCATCCTCACTGACGCCGGCGTCACGCGCGAGCGCACGATGGAAGCCATCAAGGAGCTGCGCGGCGGACAGCGCATCACCAGCCCGCAGGCCGAAGGGCGCTATAAAGTACTGGAGAAGTTCAGCCGCGACCTGACGAAGATGGCACGCAACGGCAAGCTGGACCCTGTGATTGGGCGCGACAGTGAAATTTTGCGCGTCATTCAAGTCTTGTGCCGGCGCACCAAAAATAATCCGGTGTTGATTGGCGAGGCGGGCGTGGGCAAGACCGCTATTGTTGAAGGACTTGCACAAAAGATTGCCAGCAACGATGTCCCCGAAATTTTGCACGATAAAACCGTTGTGGCGCTTGACCTCGGCGCCATGATTGCCGGCTCGCGCTTCCGCGGCGAGTTTGAGGAGCGCTTGAAAGCTGCCATCGACGAAGTGCAAAAAGCGCAAGGCGAGGTCATCCTGCTCCTCGATGGGGCGCACACTGTGGTGGGCGCCGGCGCCGCGCAGGGCGCCCCGGACGCCAGCGACCCGG
>QWRL01000034.1:4674-15903 GCA_003670425.1 Chloroflexota bacterium | reverse complement strand
GCCGCCGGTGAAGCCAGCCAAAATGCGTGCGGCAAACAGCATCGCCAGGCTGTGTGCAAACCCCATCAGTACAAAGCCCGCGAATGTTCCCAGCTGCGAAATGACCAGCAGTGGCTTGCGGCCGAAGCGGTCGGACAGCCTGCCCAACACGGGCGCACCAATCAGCTGCATCGCAGAATACGATGCGGTCAAGAGCCCGATTGCCAGCGGACTGGCGCCAAACGATATGGCAAAAGTGGGCAGCAGCGGAATGATTAATCCAAAGCCCACCAAATCTATAAATACAACCAAGAAGATGGGTATCAAGCGCTTATTCATATGTAAACCTCGGCGTGAATTAATGGAGCAGGCTGAAAAGCGATTGGGGTTGGGGCAGAATTTGCGCGCGCAGCTGGTTGCTGCCAATCAGCAACCGGAACGCGTATCTTGAAGGCGTGACGCCGGTGCTCATGCGTTGCGCGCTTCCCACGCGCGATGCGCGGCCAGCACTGTGGGAATATCTGCATGATCGCCGGCGACGGCGCTAACTTGCGCGAATTCCACAATGCCCGCGCGCGAGACAACAAATGTACCGCCGAGCTGCCGCTCATTGCCGGTTGATACCAGTGATTGAGTGTGACCGCTGCGCATGGCGCGCCAGCCGTTTTTGATAGATTGTGCGTTCAGTAGGTCCTTCAGTGTGCCCATGGTCAGACCGTACGCGGCATGCGCCAGCGGCTCCGGCAGCGAGACGCAGTTGGCGCGCGGCGCCAGCTGCGGGCAGTAGCGCTGCGCGTGCTTGGGTTCACCAATGCCCACGGCAACCACGCGCAAACCAGCGGCTTCAATTTCAGTTTGATGCCGGCCCAACTGGGCCAGCCATTCACGGCAGAACATTCAGCCATAGTGGCGCAAAAATGTTAGCAACAGCGGTCCCGCTGCCCACAGCTCCGACAAGACCGCCGGCGCACCCGCCGCATCCAGTAAGGTGAGGCTGGGCGCCTGGCTCCCAACGCGGGGCACACCGGAGCCGAATAGTTCACTGCTGGCGGGCATGATTCTGCTGTCAGCCAATTCGGAATGCGCTGCGCACTGAAGCCACAAATGTGTCGGGCTCCGGATGGTCGCCGGCATGGCTGCCGTAAAACGCGTAACGCACCACGCCGCTCATGTCCACTGCAAACACGCCGCCCAGCATGGTGTAGTCGCCTGTGGTTTGGCCCTGCATCTGGCCGCTGCGCGCTGCGCGCACCACTGAAGAAATTACGCTAGGGCCGGCCAACTGCATCAAACTGCCGCGTGTAATTCCATAAGCCGTGTGCGCCGTAGTTTCCGGCGACACCAGGCAGACCGCGCTGGGCGCCAGTTGGGTGGCAACGGGCAGCGCGTGCTCGGCGTCCCCAATCCCCAGCACCAGCGGCAATATGTTGTCTGCCCGCAGTGCCGGCACGCAGCGCTCAAACTTGTACAGCCACTCGCGGCAGAATATGCAGCCAAAGTGGCGCATGAAGTTGATGACTATATTGGACGTGCTCCACAGTGATGCAAGTTCCAGCGGTTCGCCATGCGAACTACGCACCATGATATTTGGCGCGGCCATCCCCGGCAGCAACAGGGTTCCGTCAGCGCGCTCTACTGGCGCAGCGTCTGCGACGGGATCGGCACCGGTGCGCCGCAAGTGCATCAGGTGCTCTGCAGCGCGGCTGATGGACATGCCGTCCGCCGTGCGCGCCTTTAACCAGCGCAGCGTGCGCACGTCATAATCAGAATACAGGCGGTAGCCCTGCGCGCCGCGCTGCGGTGTTGGCAGCCCGTAGCGCCGCTCCCATGCGCGCAAAGTAACCGGCGCCACACCCACCAAGTTTGCCACTGCTTTTACATTGAAATGGGGCCGATGTGCGCCAGAGAAATTATTTGAAATATCCACGCGCCAAATATATCGCCGTCAAGGCTGCTTGTCACATATTTGTACAATCTCTTTAACTAGATGTGAAATAGCTGAATTCCAGCTGGATTGTGCGCGCGCAGCGCATGGTTGCCCATGCTGCATGCAAGTTGCGGTCAGCGGCGCGCACGGTGTGCGTGCGCCACCGATTAGATTGGGATCAGGCGTTGAATAGTGCTACAGACTTCGTGCAGCGATTGCCCCAGAAAGATGCCGCTGGTGCTGGCACGGAGCGCTGGCTCCAGATTAAATACTGCCCCGCCAAATCCGAAGAGCGGTTTCGGGCGCAGCGTTGCCAGCTTGGCCTGCATACTGTGCAGGCAGCGCGCCGACTCTTCCATGGTGGCAGCCAAACATACAAGGCGGATCGGCAGGCTGCGCGCATACGCCACCAGATCGTCAAGGACTACATCAGCCCCAACAAAATCAACAGAGTAGCCCCGCCTGCGCAAAAGCAGCGCAAGCATTAACGGTCCGAGCTCATGGCGTTCGCGGGGTGCGCCCCCCACAATAATCCGCGGTGCGCCGCGGTTCACGGGCAGTGCGCTGTAGATGTGGTCCAGCCAGGCGCGCAGAAACATGCTCGCATGGTGCTCTTGGGTAACGCGGATTTCGCCGGCGTACCACGCCCGGCCTATTTCTACGAGTGCCGGCACAATCACTTCCTGGCATAACTCACTCATATCATAGGAAGTCCGGCCGAGTTTTAGCAGCAGCGTGCTTTGCTCATCAGCGCCGGCAATCAAGGCGCGCCAAAGTTTTTTGGAGAGCGCTGCGGTATGTGTGCGGTTCGCGCTGGCAGCAGTTGGTGGTGGCCGGTATGGCATCAGTAGCGGCCATTGCCCGGCTTTGCGCAGGGCTGCCAGTTCGAGCGCCACGGCGCCGGCAGGCGTACCGCTGTCCGTGCACATTTTCATCCAGCGCACCAGCTCCACATCTTTTTCTGTGTACATGCGGTAGTTGCCCGCGGTGCGCGCAGGCGTCACAACCGCGTAGCGCCGCTCCCAAGCGCGCAGCGTCACAGGAAGCACGCCGGCGCGTTGACAAATAGAATTAATTGTAAATTGGGGAAGGTCAGAAAGTTCCTCGAACTCGACCATAATCGAAGCGCCTCGGGGCGCAAGATTCTTAAAGTATTGACAACTGTACCAGAGAAATGTAATATTGACAACTGTTACATTTTGAATGTAACACTCCTGGTTGGTATAAGTAGTTCAAAATTTAAATGCGCTGAGAGTGTGCCTGGTGTACCTTCTGTCTTAATCCGCGCATTTTGCCCAGTACAATCCATTCCGGCGCAGCTTGCTTATTTTGTGAGTGAATGCGCGCGAGCCGGCAAGCCGGATGAAAATAAATTGCCTTGCCGTGCCCATTTAGGCCGCGCGCCAAACATCTGCGATGTGCCGGACTGATGTTGAAGGCAAAGCCGGCTTGACACGGCGTGTTATGCCCGCTAACCTCTTTTGGGTATGAAACATATTTTTTATCTGGGCACGCTTGATGCGGCGGCTCTGGATCACGCAGCTGCTATGTTCGAGAGTGGGTCCGGGCGCACTAAATTTCCAAATTACAAAGAAATTAATGCTTAGAAAACTTTTTGCGGTTGTTGCAGCTGCGGGCGTGCTGGCCGCGGCTTGTGCTGCCCCCGCCGCGCCAAGCGTGGGCGGTGTGCTGCGGGTTGTGGCCACGCACAGCATTCTTGGCGACCTCGTCAAGAATGTGGGCGGTGACAAGATTGCGCTGGTGGTGCTGGTGGGCGCAGGCGGCGACGCGCACACTTTTGAACCCACCCCGCAAGATGTGGCGCAGATTGCCGCGGCCGGCCTGCTGTTTGAAAACGGGCTGCAGTTTGAGGGCTGGCTAGACGCTGCTTATGCTGCATCAGGCTCTGCAGCATTGCGCGTGCCCGTGAGCGCGGGCATTGAGCCGCTGATGGCAGCAGAGGAACACGAAGCGGGTGCGGATGCCAGCCACGCCACAGAAGCGGCGGGCGCCGACCAGCATCACGGCGAACCGGATCCACATATCTGGCAAAGCGTTTCTAACTGGATTATGGCTGCCAAGAATGTGCGCAGTGCGCTGGCAACGGCTGACCCCGCCAACGCAGAAGTGTTTTCTGCCAACGCTGAGGCCTACATCGCCGAACTGCAAAAACTGGATGTTGAAATATTCGCGCAGGCAAATGCGCTGCCCGCGGAACGGCGCGTGCTGTTCACATCGCATGACGCGCTTGGTTACTTTGCCGCGCGCTACGGATTCAAGGTGGCGGGCGCCGCGCTGGCATCCTTCACCACCGAAGCCTCAGATCCGTCTGCCGCCCAGCTGGCGGAGCTGGTGCAGGCAATCAAGGCTGCCGGTGTGCCCGCGGTGTTTACTGAGAACATGCACAGCCAGCAGGTGATGGATCAGATTGCGCGTGAAGCGGGCATCAGCTTTGCCCGGGAACTGTATACTGACGCACTCGGCGAACCCGGCTCTGCCGGCGAGACCTACTTGAAGATGATGCGCAGCAACAGTACGGTGATTGCGGCGGCGCTTGGCCGGTAATATCCTCCCCTGTGTTTCCTTATAGCAATCGCCGGCACGTAGACGCGCTGGCTGGCGCGCCAGCGCTGGAGCTGGATTTGGATAGCGTGAGTTATCCGGGTTCGGCTGCGCCGGCGCTGCAGCATGTGCACCTGAGCGTGCCGGTGGGTGCGCGCGTGGCACTGGTGGGCCACAACGGCGCGGGCAAGTCCACATTGCTTAAGGCAGTTGCGGGCTGGCTGCGGTTGCCGGGGCGCGTGCGCATTTGCGGGCTGCCAATTGGCGCCTGCCATCACCGCGTGGCGTACCTGCCGCAGCACGGCGAGATTGACTGGCGGTTCCCCATCAGCCTGCGCAAGCTGGTGCTCACCGGGCGCTATGTGCATCTGGGCTGGCTGCGCCGGCCAACGCTGCAAGACTACGCAATTTGTGACGCATTGATTGAGCGCCTGGGCCTGGCGCAAATGACCGGGCGCCAGATTGCGCAGCTTTCCGGCGGCCAGCAGCAGCGCGCGCTGCTGGCGCGCGCCCTGGCACAAGAGGCAGAGCTGCTGCTGCTGGATGAGCCGCTGATTGCGGTTGACGCTGAAACGCGCACCGTGCTTGCCGCCGTCATGGACGAGCTGCGCGGGCGCGGGCGCACGCTGCTGGTTGCCACGCATGATGTGAGCGGGCTGGCAACCGAGTTCGACAGTGTGGTGTTTCTGAGCGAGGGCCGGGTGGTGTCCGCTGCGGTTGCGCCGCCGCAGCATGCGCCGCTCATGGCGGCGGCCCATCCGCAATGAACTGGCTGCTTGCGCCGCTGCAGTTTGCTTTTATGCAAACGGCCCTGCTGGCAGCGCTGCTGGTGGGCGTAACCTGTGCAGTGCTGGGCGTGTATGTGGTGCTGCGGCGCATGGCTTTCATTGGCGATGCACTGGCACACACCGCGCTGCCGGGTGTGGTGGTGGCCTACCTCTACGGCTGGAATCTTTTTTTTGGGGCGCTGGTGGCCGGGCTGCTCACGGCGCTGGGCATTGGGTGGATCTCGCGGCGCGAGACCGTGCGCGAAGACACGGCCATTGGTGTGCTCTTCACCGCCATGTTTGCGCTTGGAATTCTGATGCTCAGCAGCATGCGTTCCTTTCGCGACTTCACGCATATTTTGTTCGGCAACATTTTGGGCGTTACCCGCGCAGACCTGCTGCTAATCTCCGTTATGTGTGCGCTTGTGCTGCTGGCGCTGGCGCTCTTTCACAAAGAGCTGGAGCTCACCTCGTTTGACCCTGTGCACGCGCAGGTGATCGGGCTCAACCCCGACCTTGTGCGCTACGGCTTGCTGGCCCTGCTGGCCCTGATGGTGGTGACGGGCCTGAAGGTGGCCGGCGTGGTGCTCACTTCTGCATTGCTTGTGACGCCGGCGGCTGCCGCGGCCATGCTAAGCCACCGGCTGCCGCGCATGATGGCGATTGCCGCGCTGCTGGCGGCATTCTGTGCATGCGCGGGCCTGTACGCCTCGTTTTATTTTTCGGTGGCGGCTGGCGCGGCAATTGTGCTCACATGCACGCTGGTGTTCGGCGCAGCGTGGCTGTACCGCGGCGTGTGGCAGGGTGGCGCTGCGCAGTGACACACCAGCCCAACGCATCCGGCGGCAGCGGCCAAAGTGCGCGGCTTTGGCTGCGCCTCGCGCAGCGCAGCCCTGCCGCAGGCTGCCCGGCAGTGCACAGGTTGATTGGCGCATGCACGCACAACAAGCCGGCCGGCGGGCGCGCTGCAACCAGGCGCGCCCGTAAAGGATTGCGGTGAGTTCCGAAAGCACGCTGCAGCACAAGGCAATTGCAGCTGCGCGCGGCCCGGTTGCAATTGCCATTGTTACCGTCAGTGACACGCGCACGCCGGACACCGACACCAACGCGCAATACCTGCGGGCGCAGATTGCAGCGGCTGGCCACATCAGTGCTGGTTACCGCATCATCAAGGATGAGCCGGAGCAGGTGGCAGCCGCGCTTGACGAGATGGCAGCCGGCGGGGCGCGCCTGATACTCTTCAACGGCGGCACCGGCATTGCGCCGCGTGACACCACCTTTGATGTGATCAGCCGGCGCTTGGAGAAGGCCATGCCGGGCTTTGGCGAATTGTTTCGCATGCTCAGCTTTGAGCAGGTGGGCGCAGCCGCAATGCTCTCGCGCGCCACGGCCGGCGTGTATCGCGGCAGCGTGGTGTTTTGCACCCCCGGCTCGCACGCGGCCGTCAAGCTGGCTTGGGAAAAGCTGATTGCGCCAGAGCTTGAGCATCTGGCGTGGGAAGTGGGGCGTTGAGAATCGCGCGGGTTGGCATGTTACAGCGTGCGCTATATTCAAGCATGCGCAAAGCGTTTCATAAAAAAAGGAAAACACGTGACCAGAAACAGTTCCGAGATTGATGTTCAACAACTGCTGGGGCTGCGCCAGCAGCCGATTGCGATTGGGTTTTTGCCCAGCGTGCCCGCCGGGCTGCCGCGCTGGGACGGCCCGGCACTGGCAGCGGGCTGCGGTTTCTGGCCCAGAGCCATGGCCGGCCGGTCGTTCTATACGCTGGCGGCTGACCATTTCAATTGCGCGGTGGGCTGCCATGTGCATCGCTTCGAGCTGCCGGCAGAGCGCGCCGCCGAACTGGGGCAGGCAATCGGGTTAATGACCGAGTGCGGTTACCTTGCGATGGAAGAAGTGGCTGGCATTCCGGTGCTGGAAAGCACGCCGCGTGCCGTGGCTTACGGGCCGGCAGAAAAACCCGGCTTTGCCGCCGATGTGATTTTGATTGCTGCGCTGCCGGCGCAGGCAATGATTTTGTATGAGGCTGCCGTGCAGGCAGGCGCCGGCAATGCGCTTACCAATGCACTGGGGCGGCCGGCATGCGCGGTGCTGCCGCTGACCCTACAGAGCGGCGCAGCTTCGGCGTCATTTGGCTGCAAGGGCAACCGGGTCAACAGTGACCTGCCCGACTCGGAGATGTACATTTCATTTCCGGCCGCCAAGTGGGCTGCGGTAAAATTGGCGCTGGCGGATAAAGTTGCAGCGAACACAACCATGGGCCACTACTATGTTGAGAAGCGCGCAGCCATTGCGGCTGCCTGAGGCTCAAAGGGGCGCAGATCGATGAGCACCATTTCTGGCAACGGCCATTCCAACGGCACGGGCCGCAAACCGGCGGCGCGCAATGTGCTGGGCGGCAAGCTCAAAGAGTGCGGCAGTGCGCCGCTCACCGGATTCTTCCGCGATGGCTGCTGCAATACCGGCCCGGACGATCACGGTGTGCATGTGGTGTGCACGCGCGTCACTGCTGAATTCTTGAAGTTTAGCAAGGCCACTGGCAACGACCTGAGCACACCGGCTCCGCAGTTTGGCTTTGCCGGCTTGCAGCCCGGCGATCGCTGGTGTGTGTGTGCTGCGCGCTGGAAGGAGGCGCTGGATGCCGGCCAGGCGGCGCCGGTGGATTTGGAGGCGACGCATGAAAGCGCGCTGCAATTCATGTCATTGGAGGAACTGAAGGCGCACGCCATCGTGGATTAGCGCAGCGCACGCTGGCGCGCCAAGTTAACGGGCGGCATCCCCGCCGCCGGATGTGCAGCGTTAGTGCTGCAAAATTTGCGAGAGGAAGAGGCGTGTGCGCTCGTGTTGCGCATTGCCGAAGAATTCGGCCGGCGCATTTTGCTCCACAACCAGCCCCTGGTCAAAGAAAATAACGCGGTCCGCCACTTCGCGCGCAAAGCCCATCTCGTGCGTAACTGCGACGATGGTGTAGCCGCTGGTGGCAAGGTCGCGCATCACGTCCAGCACTTCCTTGATCATCTCCGGATCAAGCGCAGAGGTGGGCTCATCAAACAGCATAATCTTGGGCTGCATCGTCAGGGCGCGCGCAATTGCCACGCGCTGCTGCTGTCCGCCGGAAAGCTGCGCGGGGTACTTTCCGGCTTGCTCCGGGATGCCCACGCGCTCCAGCCACTGCACAGCCAACGCGTGCGCCTTGTCGCGCGGCCAGCGGCGCACATGCATGGGAGCCAGCATAATATTTTCCAGAACCGTCAGGTGCGGGAAGAGGTTGAACGACTGGAAGACCATGCCCACTTCGGCGCGCACTTCCTGGATGTTGTGCGTGGCGTGCGTCAGCTCGATGCCGTCAATGATGATCTGGCCCTGCTCGTGCTGCTCGAGGCGGTTGAGCGTGCGGATGAATGTGGACTTGCCAGAGCCGGAGGGGCCGATGATGACGACGACTTCGCCGGTCTTGATGGAGAGGGTGATGCCGCGCAGCGCCTCAAAATTTGCGAACCACTTGTGCACGTCGCGGCAGACGATGATGTCCGCAGCGCTGTCATTTGGTTTTTCCCGCATGCTTCCTCCCGGCCGGCCTAAAACTGCACTGCCGGCTGCTGCAGTGCGCCCCGTGCAATTGCTGCACCCGCGCGCAGCGCAGTTTTATTTCGGATCGCTGTAAACCAGCTGGCCACTTGCCAGCGCAGCCGCAAAGATCTGCACTGTTTCCAACACGCCCGCGCGCAGCGGCGTGACGCGCAACGCGCCCAGTGCGGCGCGCGCTTCCGAGTCGTCTATGTTCTCCGGAAACGGCAGCGGCTTGTCGTCAAAGCTGATGCGCCCGCGCGCCGTGGGGGCTGCTGCCTCAATCGCCGCCACAATCTCGCGCATGTGCACGGCATTGCCGCCCAGATTGTAAACCGCTGCGCCGCTGGCCGGTGCGCGCGCCGCACTGATAAATGCAGCGGCGGTGTCATGCGTGTATTGGTACACGCAGCGGCCGCCAAACGGAATATGGAATGGCTCGCCGGCGGCAGCCGCCAGCATGGCGCGCGTGGGGCTTGAGGTCAGGCCCTGGTCGCGCCCCGGGCCATATACGGTGTACGGGCGCAGGCCAATGCTGGCGATGCCATCATCGGCCCAGTAAACGCGCGCCGTGCCTTCGTTGGCCAGCTTGTAAACGCCGTACAGTACATGCGGCCGCGGCGCAGCATCATGTGCCAGCGGGCCGCCGGGATAGTCTTCGCTGTGGCCGTAGACCGCGATGCTGCTGGCATACGCCAGCTGGCGCAGCCCGGCGCGCTTGGCAGCCGCAAACATGTTTACAGTGCCCACCACATTTACGCGCGCACCGAGGGTTGGATCCGCTTTGCAAAAAGGCACCTGCAGCGCCGCCAGATGAATCACATGCGTGATGCCGTTGTCCTTCAGCGCCGCTTCCACAGCGCCGAGGTCGGTGATGTCACCGGTCACAAACTTGACGCGCTCCAGTTCTGGGGCGGTCATTACAAGCCGCAAGCGGTGCGGGTCGGGCCGGGCCCCTGGCCACACCAACCCCCCCAGTGGGCCCCCCCGCGCGCACCAGCGTCCGCACCACCCATGCGCCAATGCAGCCCAGCGCGCCGGTTACAAGGAATCGTTCGCCGGCGGTCATCGCGCCTTGGCGCTTGCGGCGCGCGGCACATTCACCATCAGGTTGGTGAGCCGGCCAAAGTCGCCCACTTCCACCGCCACGCTGTCGCCCGGGCGCAGCCATTGCTTTTGCTGCATGCCAAAGATCACCCCCTCGGGCGTGCCGGTGCTGATTACATCGCCGGGCTCAAGCGTAAAGTACTGGCTGGCGTAGCTGATGATGTGCGCGATGCTGAAGATCATGTCCGCCGTGTTGGAGTCCTGGCGCTGCTGGCCGTTCACCCAGCAGCGGATGCGCAGCTTTTGCGGATTGGGCACTTCGTCTGCGGACACAATGCACGGGCCCAGCGGCAGAAACTTGTCGGGCGTTTTGCCCAGCAGCCACTGACTCGTGCGCATCTGCAGATCACGCGCGCTCAGGTCGTTGCTGTTGCAGTAGCCAAAGACATGCGCGAGCGCATCGCGCTTGGATACATTGCGCGCGCGCTTGCCAATTACCACGGCCAGCTCGGCTTCATAGTCATATTGCTCGGCATTGGCAGGCAGCGGCACGCGCTCGTCCGGCGCAGCAATGCTGTTGTTAAATTTGGAGAAGAGCACCGGCGTCAGCGGCGCAGCCATTCCGGATTCGGCGGCATGCCGCCGGTAGTTGAGGCCGACGCACAGGATCTTGCCGGGGTGCGGCAGCGGCGCCAGCAGCTGCATGCGGTCCAGCCGGCCGGCGGGCGCATGCCGTTTTGCAGCCCAAGCCACAGCGCGCGCTGCCTGCGCCCAGGTTTTTTCGCCGCCTTGCAGCAGCGCGTCCAGCGTGGTGGGTATGGCAATGCCTTTAACCTGCCGCGCAGACCGGCGCCAGAATCCGCGGCAGGCGCGCGCCACATCAAACACAGCGCCATCCACAACTGCGCCGAGATGCGGGGTGTCTTTTTGGGAGAATGCTACATATCGCATGGTTTATATCCAGTAGTTAGTAATATGCCGGACCCTGGGAACACGCTGCTTCCAGCTGGCAATCGGCGGCTGCTTAAATTTGGGTGGCGGGTGTGCGCTGCGCGCTGCAGGATTTGCGGCGCGCAGCGCAAGAGCGGGCTCTAGGCAAAGTCCACCTGGGGCAGATGCGTCATCGCTTCGTCGACGGCCGCTGACGGATATTCGTAATCCTGCAGCTGCCCGGTGTGGTACGCATCATAGGCTGCCATGTCAAAGTGGCCGTGGCCGCACAGGTTAAACGCAATCACCTTCTTTACATTGTCGCGCTTGCACAGCAGCGCTTCATCAATTGCAGCGCGCACGGCGTGCGCAGCTTCCGGTGCAGGCAGGATGCCTTCAGCGGCGGCCAACTCCAGCGCCGCAGCACAGGTGGGGCGCTGCATAACG
>QWRL01000034.1:0-4664 GCA_003670425.1 Chloroflexota bacterium | reverse complement strand
GGCCGGGGGAGCGCAAGCCGCCGGCGTGAATGCCCGGCGGCATGAAGGTATGGCCAAGTGTGTGCATTTTTACAATCGGCGCCATGGCTGCCGTGTCGCCGTAGTCATAAGCAAAGCGGCCCTTGGTGAGGCTGGGGCAGGCAGCCGGCTCCACTGCAATGATGCGCGTGTTGTGGCCCTTGGTCAGGTTCTGGTGCAGGAACGGATAGCAAAAGCCGGCAAAGTTTGAACCACCGCCGGTGCAGCCAATCACCATGTCTGGATATTCGCCGGCCATTTCCATTTGCTCCAGCGCCTCCAGGCCAATTACAGTTTGATGCATCAACACATGGCCGAGCACCGAGCCAAGGCTGTACTTTTTTGCGCCGCCCGAGCTGGCGGCTGCAATCACGGCTTCAGAGATGGCCATCCCAAGCGAGCCGTTGGAATGCGGGTCATCCGCCAGCACCTTGCGCCCGTACTCTGTGTTGGTGCTGGGGCTGGGGTAAACCTGCGCCCCAAAGCTCTCCATGATGTAGCGCCGATATGGCTTGGTGTCGTAGGACACGCGCACCATATAAACCTCAAGGTCAAGCCCGAAGAATTTGCACGCCATCGAAAGCGCAGAGCCCCACTGGCCTGCGCCGGTTTCGGTGGTGAGCGCCTTGGTGCCAGCTTCTTTGTTGTAGAAAGCCTGCGGCACCGCTGTGTTTGGTTTGTGCGAGCCAGCCGGCGACACGCCTTCATACTTGTAATAAATGTGCGCCGGCGTGCCTAGCGCCTTCTCCAGCCGCACAGCGCGGAACATTGGCGTAGGGCGCCACAAGCGGTAGATATCGCGCACTGGCTCGGGAATCTCAATCCAGCGCTCCGGGCTCATCTCCTGCATGATCAGGCTCATCGGAAAGAGCGCCGACAAAAATTCCGGGTCAGCCGGCTGCTTGGTGCCGGGATGCAGCGGCGGGCTCATTGGCACCGGCATGTCTGGATTGATGTTGTACCAGGCCTTGGGCAGGTGGTCTTCGCTTAATAAATATTTGTACTGCGGTGTGCGCGGACCGCTGGAGCGCTTTGCGCCCGCCGCAGCTGCTTTGGATTTGGCAGCAGCCGGCTTGCGGGCGGCAGCCGCTTTGGATTTTGCGGCGGCCAGTTTGCGCGCCGCAGCTGCTTTGGATTTGGCAGCAGCCAGTTTGCGCGCGGCAGCTGCTTTGGATTTGGCAGCAGCCAGTTTGCGCGCTGCGGCTGCAGTGCTCACCTTCGCTTTGCTTTTGGTGGATTTTGAAGCCATGGTAAATCTCCTGTAGACGGTGTCAAGCGCGGCGGAATTATAGCTGATCGATTCCCGAAAATAAACTTGCCAAACACGCCACTATGGGGCGTTTGCCAACCCCGGCTGCTGTGCCACAAAGTCTGAAATTAGCGCCGCCACAGCTGCCGGCCGCTCCAGCGGCACCAGATGCCCGGCGTCTGGCACGCTGCGGATGGCAGTGTGCGGCATGCGCCGCGCCAGTGCTTGTGCGGACGCACTGGTAAATGTGTCTGATTCGGCGCCGCCCACCACCAGCAGCGGCACTTGCAGCAGCGGCAGCTTGCGCCACAAGTTGTCCGGCAGCGTGCTGTAGATTTTCTCCTCCCAGGCTGCGGGGTAGGTGAGCTCTACGGTGCCGGCCACGCCCGGCCCGGCCAGCGCACTCACATAGGCTTGCAGTGCGGCATCGCTCAAGCGCGCAAAACCTGGCTTTGTCCGGTAGTTCGTAAACATCTCCTGCGCGCTGCTAAAGGTGGTGCGGCGGCGGCGGGCACTGGCGCTGAGTGCGCGGGTGCGCGGCAGCCCCACCAATTTTGCGCCAACCCATTGCAGCAGATTTAGCGGCGGCGGCAGCACTGGATCCAAAAGTACGATGGCACTGAAGGCAGCTGGGCGCTGCAGCGCAGCCAGCAAAGTGGCAATTGCGCCCAGCGAGTGGCCCACGCCCACAACCCGTGGCGTGCTGCGCTCGTCTAAAAATTGCAGCAGATCATGCGCAAGCAAACTCCAGTTTTTAAACTGCTGCGGATCTGCGCCCGGCCACAACGGGCGCTGTGCCAGCGCGTAGACCCGATGTTGTGCACCCAGCAGCGCAAGCAATGGTTGGTAGGCCGCCGGCGGGTAACCGTTGGCATGTGCAAAAGAAAGGTTCGGGCCGGCGGTACCGGCCGCAACAAACGGGATCACGCGCAGCAGCGGGCGTGCGCAGCGTGTGCGGTGAGCGGGCTGTGAATGTGCATCACGCGCCGCCCAGCACGCTCTCGATCATGGCGCGGTAGCCACGGGCGCAGCTGTGCAATTGCTCCAGCTCCACATACTCGTCGACAGTGTGGGCCAGCGCTTCTGGCGAAGGGCCAAAACCAATTGTGGGCACGGTTGCAATTCCAGCGCTGTATGCACCGTTGGTGCAAAAATTGTACGTGCCATATTCAACTGCGAGGCCGGCGGCCTGCAGGCCGCGCGCGGCGGCTGCCACAAACGGATGGCTGCGCTCTATGAGCCAGGCGGGAAACCATTTGCGGCACGCCAGCACACTGCCGGTGAACGCCCGGTACTCGCCTGCTGCAATTGCCACTTGCAGCTGCGCGCCGGCCGGCATCTGCAGCGCCAGCAGCGCAGCCAGCACATCTGATTCTGTTTCGCCGGGCAGCAGGCGCCGGTCATAGGTGGCGCGGCAAATGCTGGGAACCACAGAGTGGCCGGGGAAAGGCTCGGAGATGATGTCTGTGAGCGCCAGAATTGCAGAGCCAATCTGGGGATGCGCCGGCATGGGCAGTGATTGGATTGCCTGCATGGCGGGCAGCAGCGCGAGCACTGCGTTGAGCGCATGCTGCGGCGCGGAGGTGTGGCCCGGCCGGCCAATTGCGGTGAGTTTAATTTCTGCGCGGCCGCGGCCGCCGTGCACCAGGCGCAGGTTGCTGGGCTCGCCTATCACCACAAAATCTGGCTGCACGCGCTCCATCACGGCGCGCAGTGCCACGCCCTCCAGCACTTCCTCCATTACAGAGGCGCAAACTACAACGCGCCCCGCCAGCGTGGTGCGCTCCGCACCGGCAGCGGCTGCCAGCATGGCGGCCAGTGCGCCGCGCATGTCTGTGCTGCCGCGCCCGTACATGCGGCCGTTGGCAATTGCGGCGCCGTGCGGCGCATGCTGCCACGGCACGCCCGGCGCAATGCCCACCGTGTCTGTGTGCGCATCAAATAGCAGCGTCGGCCCGGCGCGCGCGCCAACAATTTCACCAGTGACGCTGCCGTTGGCATCCATGGCCACGCGCTCAAAGCCCAGCGCGGGCATGGCGCCCAGCAAGAATTCGCTGACGCGCTGCTCAGCGCCGGCTTCGCCCGGCAGGCGCACCAGCTGCTGCGCCAGTTCGGTTACTTGCGCGGGGTTAATTTGTGGCAAGTGTGGGGCGCGCCGGCTGCGCGCACGGCCTTGGCTCAGGCGCGATTGATGCGCCGCCAAACACGCTGCAGGTGCAGCGCATCGGTTTCCATGATCGGGCTTTCCACCAGCATGCGCCCGCTGCAGCCCAGCTCGGCCAGCACCTTCAGGAACTCGCGGTAGCGTAAATCGCCTTTGGCAAATGTCAGGTGATGCTCCTCGCCCTTGGGTCCGTAGGCAATGCCGGAGATGTGGATGTGCATACTGCGCAGCGCCGCCACACCCAGCACGGATTGCATGTGCTGCAGCACAACCCGGAACTCTGCAGCAGTGTTGATGCTGCCATCGCCGCCGCGTGCGTGCAAATGGGCAATGTCCAGGCACGGCAGCACGCCGGGCACTTGCAGCGCCATTTGCAGCACATCCTCCAGCGAGCCCAACATGGCGCTCTTGCCCATCAACTCCGGGCGCAGTGTTGCGGGATTGCCAGCCTTGCGCAGTTCGCGCACGCAGCCGCGCAGGCGCTGAATGGCCAGCTTGAGCGCCGCCTTCGGCCGCTGAAAGTACGAGCCCGGATGAAAGATGATGTCCGTGGCGCCGGCCAGATTGCCAAAGTGCGCAGCATCCATCAGGCGCTTGCGGCTGTTGGGCCATTCCTCCGGCATTGCATTCAAGTTTATAAAGTACGGCGCGTGCACACTGAGCGGCATTTCATTTTGTTTGGCAGTGGCGGCAATGCTGGCGCAGGTGGCGGGCGTCACCCGCACGGATTGCACCCAGCCCAGCTCCAGCGTGCCAAGGCCCAGTGCTTTCATCTGCTGCACTGCACCGGCAGAGCCGCCGGGCTTCGGCGGCGTGGAAGTGGGCGCACCCACTGTCCCAAAAATAAATTCAGCCGCCGGCATCTGGCAATCTCAAGGCACAGCTGCGCTCAGCAACTGATTGTCAGCCACGCACATGCACGCTTCCAATGTGGACCCGAGCCTGGTGTTCAACAGCTGCCCCTGATATTTCTTGGCGCCCGTAACGGCGCGCCAGCCGCCCAGCTCAAATGGCAGCGGTCCATCAGCAGCGATCCATTCACCGTTGTACTTGCGCGCCAGATGCACGTGGGAGCTGGTGGAGCGCGTCTCTCCCGCGCAGCCGGGATGCCCGAGGCGGGGGCCCCCCCCCCCACGGGGGCCCTCTTCGCTATTTTCCGGGTCCGCCTCCCCAGGCCCGGACATCACTCCCCCGCCCCCGGGTTCCCCGCCCGCACCCCCCCCGGCCCCCCCC
>QWRL01000033.1 GCA_003670425.1 Chloroflexota bacterium | reverse complement strand
GCCGTTCTCATCTTTGGGCGCGGGGCCGATGGCTTTGACGGGCGCCTGCGGCTTGCCTTTCTCGTACTTCTGGTACCAGAGTTTTCCGTGGCGCTGCACCCACGCTTCGCACACGCTGGAGAGCGCATTGACCGCGCTGACACCCACGCCGTGCAAACCGCCGGACACTTTGTAGCCACCGCCGCCAAATTTGCCGCCGGCATGCAGGCGCGTCATCACCACCTCCAGCGCCGACACTTTCTCCGTGGGGTGGGGGTCCACCGGAATGCCACGGCCGTTGTCCTGCACCGTGACTGCGTTGTCCGCATGGATGGTGATTGTGACATGGTCGCACTCGCCCGCCAGCGCCTCGTCGATGGAGTTGTCCACCACCTCATAGATCAAGTGGTGCAGTGCCCGCAGGTCCGTGCCGCCCACGTACATGCCCGGGCGCCGGCGCACTGCCTCCAGCCCTTCAAGTACCTGAATAATATTTTGTGCGCCATAACTTTCAGACTTTTTCATCGAATGATTTCTCCGCGGATCATTGTGTTGGCCGCTTGGTTAGCGGGCTGCCGAATATCGGCTGCAGCCGGCAGCAACCCGCGCCTAAAAAGTTTTGCAAGTGCTGCGCGTCAGGCCAGCGCTGAAGGCTGCTGAGCAGCCATGCGCGCCAGTTCAGCCTGCCAGCGCACGCGGTCTGAGTAGAAGTAAAACGTGCCCGCAATCAGCGCGGTGTTTACAAACGCGTGAAAGCAGATACTCAGCGCCATCAGCCACGTGGCCGCGTCCGGCAGGCCCCACACAAAGCCCAGCCCCAGGTTAATAACCAGAATGATGAGCAGCAGGCCGGCTGCCGGCTGCGCGTTTGTGCGCACAATCCGCGCACTTTGGCGCAGCGCAATGCGCAGTTTGTCGCTGTGCAGCACCACTTCCTGCACAATAAACACGTAGGTGAATACCACATACATGGCAAAGAACGCGCCCAGTGAATTTACCAGCCCGCCCAAAAGCGGGTGCACTGCCGTGGTCACAAGCGTGAGCACGCTCAGCGGCACCAGATAAAGTGCCAGTGCTCCGAGTGCCAGAAATGCAAGCAGCGTCAGGTTTAGCCAGCCGCGCACTATCTTGCCCGCCAGCACACTGCGGTCGGCTCGCTCTGCGGGTGCTTGCACCGTGCGCGCAATCAAGTGCAAATAGACGCTGCCCAGCAGCATGCCAACCACGGTTAAGCTGCTGCCCCAGATCACCACGTCCAGCACTCCGGGCACGGCAATGCGCAGGCTGGCGCCCAGCGGGGTGTAGGCTGCGCCTCTGCCGGCCATCATGCTGGGCACACCCAGCGGTGCAGTGCTCAGAAAGCCGAACAAGTTTATGGATTCGCCCGCTGCCGTCACCAGATCTGGCAGTGCGCTCGGGTCTGCCAGCTGCTGGTTCAGGGCGCTGGCAAAGTCTGGATTGGCGCGCACAAAAGCAAGCGCCTGCCCCAGCAGCGGCGCAATTGAAAGCTGCGGACCCAGCCACAGAAACACATCCAGCACCAGCGGCAAAATCAGCAGCGGCAGGTGCGTGGCCACTGCTTGCAAGCCGTGGCCCAGTGCGTCGATAACGCCCATCGGTGGAGTGGGCGCTGCAATCTGGCGTTTGCCCATTACTATCATCTCCATATTTTACCAAATCGCACGGCTTTCGCGCAGTGTTTCGCGCATCGGTTTGACCCGCGTTCTGCCAGTGATTACAATGTAATTGCGTGCCACTGCGGGTGCGCGGGTGAACAATCATGGAACAGTTTGTAATTCGGGGCGGCGTGCCGCTGCGCGGCAGTGTGCAGCCAGCCGGCAACAAAAATTCAGCAATGCCATTGCTGGCTGCGTGCCTGCTGACTGACCAGCCCGTGACGCTGCACAACATGCCGCTCATTCAAGATGTGCAAACTATGCGGCAGCTGGTGGAAGCGGCCGGCGCCACAGTGGAGCTGCTTGCTCCGCGCACGTGGCGCATTCACGCGGCAAAAGTAAGCGGCGACCAGCTTGACCCGGAACTGTGCAGTGCCATTCGCGCGTCCATCCTGTTGGCCGGGCCGCTGCTGGCGCGCTGCGGCCAGCTGCAGCTGGCTGCGCCGGGCGGCGATGTGATTGGCCGGCGGCGGCTGGACACCCACCTGCTGGCGCTGCGCGCGCTGGGTGCGCAGATTGAATGGCGCGAAAGTTTTCACATGCACACCAAGGGCCTGCAGGGCGCTTCCATCCTGCTCGATGAAGCCAGTGTGACCGCCACCGAAAACGCGGTAATGGCTGCTGTGCTGGCGCGCGGCAGCAGTGTGCTGCGCAATGTGGCATCCGAGCCGCACGTGCAGGAGCTGTGCCGTTTTCTAAACCAGCTTGGTGCGCGCATTCGCGGCATCGGCAGTAATGTGCTTGAGATTGAAGGCGTGGCACGCCTGCAGGGCGGTGAGCACAGCGTGGAGCCGGACTATCTGGAGGTGGTTAGTTTTGCGGGCGCCGCAGCCGTAACGGGCGGCGAGGTGCGCATTGTGGGCGCGGCGCAATGCCCGTTGGAAATGGCGGCCGTGGTATTTGGGCGCCTGGGTGTGCATTGGCAAACCGAAGGGGCTGACTTGCTGGTGGCGGCCGATCAACTATTGGCAGTCACGCAGGACTTTGGCGGCGCCATCCCCAAGGTTGATGACGCCCCATGGCCGGGCTTTCCGGCGGACTTGATGAGCGTGGCGATCCTTGTGGCCACACAGTGCACGGGCACGGTTTTGTTCCATGAAAAAATGTTTGAGAGCCGGCTGTACTTTGTGGACAAGCTGGTGAGCATGGGCGCGCGCATCATTGTGTGCGACCCGCACCGCTGTGTGGTGCAGGGACCCAGCCGTTTGCGCGGGGAGCGGCTGGAGAGCCCGGACATTCGCGCCGGCATGGCGCTGCTGCTGGCGGCGTTATGCGCACAAGGCGAGTCGCTCATCCGCAACATCGGCCAGATTGAACGCGGCTATGAGCGCGTGGATGAAAAGCTGCGCGCGCTGGGCGCAGACATTGTGCGCGCGCCGGCTTAGAGCTTACTTGCCGTAGAAGTAGCTGCCCAAGCCTCCGGCGCGCGTAAACATCCCGCCGAGGTAAAGGTACTGTCCCTGGGCTGCCAGTTTGTATACGCGGTCGTTGACGCCCACCGCCAAGGCATGCCACTGCTCGCCATCCCAGCGCGCAACATAGCGCGAGCTTTCAGTGCCCGCAGCTAAAAAGTTTCCGCCCGCATAAATCTGCCCGTCAATTTCTTCGATTGAGTACACGGACGGGATGATTGTGCCGCCGACTCCCTTGCCCAAACTGGACCACGTGGTTCCGTCCCACTTGGCAATGCGTTCTGCGCGTACCACGCTGCCATCGGGGTTGGTTGCCACGTCAAACCAGCCGCCAACATAGAAATCACCCCCAACAACTTTGACTGTATGAACCCAGTTATTTAGGTTGATTCCAGTGTCGGGCCAGCCACTGCCGTCAAAGAATGAGAAATAAGCCGAGCGACTGGTCTTTCCACCCGAGCTAAACATGCCGCCCACAAAAATTCCTGCGGGGGATTTTTCAAGCGCATACACGCGGTTGTTCCACTCCGGGCCGAAGCGCTCCCATTGCCCCCCGGCCCACTTTACGGTGCGGTAGGTTACAACGTCGCCGGCCATGCTGAAGTCGCCGGCGACATAAACATCGTCGCCATCCAGCAGCACAGAATATGCGCGGTTGTTCAAACCGCCGTCGAGTGGTTCCCATTTGCCGCTGGCCCAGCGCGCCGCGCGGTTCACCTCAATCGCCGTGGTCGCAACTTCGCCCTGCAGCGATTGGCCGTCCCCCTCCACATAGTTGTAGGCCTTGGTGAACCAGCCAACGGCGTACAAGCTGTCGTCGGCTTTGTTGTAAGCAATGTCATACACCACGCCATTGAAGCCGCCGCCAAGCGCGTTCCATTTGTTCCCGTCCCAGGCCGCAATATTATTTGCGGCCACCTTGCTGAAATCAGTGTTGAATGCAGTTTGAAAATCTCCACCGGCGTAAACAACGTCACTGCCAAAGTCGATGGTGTATACGGTGCCATCTGTGCCACCACCGAGCGCAGCCCATTGCTCGGTCTGCGTGTCCCAGCGGGCGATGTGGCGCGTATCCAACAGCTGCTCGGTTTTGTTGCGGGCGGCAAGGAACCAGCCGCCGACAAACACGTTGTCGGGAGCGCCAGTGGCTGCGCCAGCGGGCTGCGGAGCGGCGGCAATTGCCCACACCCAGTCATCCACGCCGCCGCCAAACGGCGCCCACGCTTCACCATCCCAGCTCGCAATCCGGTCCACCAGCGCACCGCCGGCGCGGCGCATCTCGCCGCCTAGCTACGGTTGGCCCGGCCGGCAGCCCGTGCCGTACCCCGGCCCGCCCACCCCCCCCCCCACCCCGCCCCCCTGCTTCCCACCCCCCTGGACAGTGCAGCGGGCGGGTTTGCCGCCGGGGGATGTAAAGTAACCGCCGGCATAGAGTGCGCCTTTATGCGCGACCATAGCCATGATCCAATAGCCAGTGCCGCTGCCAACTCTGCTCCAGCGCGAGCCATTCCACTTTGCAATATAGCTCGCATCCATCGTGTCGACTTTTGTGAACATACCGCCGGCGTAAAGCGTGCCGTCCAGCATCACCAGGCTGTGCACCCAGTTGTTTGGCCCCACACTTAGCGGCGACCAGCGTGTGCCATCCCACTTGGCTATGTGGTTGGCGGGCAGCCCGCCTGCCCGAAAGAAGTAGCCGCCCACATAAACATCGTTGCCGTCGATTGCGATGGCATAAACAGATCCATTGAGGCCGGCACCGAGCGGCTGCCACTTCTCGCCGTCCCAGCGTGCCACATGGTTGGCAGGCTGGCCGCCGGCTTTGGTGAATGCGCCGCCGGCGTAGAGGTCTGTATCGGTGGCGGCAATTGCATACACAATGCCATTCAGGCCGTCGCCCAACTCCGTCCAGGTCTTTCCGTCCCAGCGCGCAATAAAGCTTTCTTTAAGCTGCGAGCCGTCCGGGTTGGAAAGATTCTTGAACCATCCGCCAATGAAAAGGTCGGAGCCGCGCGTGCTGGTTGCGAATACTTTATCGTCCGTGCCCAACCCCAGTGGATGCCAGCGCTCTTCTGCGCCGTCCCAGATGACAACATGGTTGACGATCATGCCGCCGCCGCCGCGCGCTTGTGCCAGCGGCCGTCCGGCCAGCGGGGTCTCTGCGCTGGCAATCATGCCACTGAGCAGCAGCGCGAAGCAAGCGCGCCGCAACAGCGCCAGCCGGGGGCGATTTATTCTGAGTTGCACTTTTTGAAGCCAGTGGGCGGCCCGCTTCCGCAAACAGGCACACCCTTGGTTGGTATCGGCGCGCGCAGCGCCGCCATTAGGAAAAATTGCAATAAAAAGCGGCCACCCGATGGTGGCCGCTCACAAAACCAGCGCAGGGCGGGGCGCAAAGCCCCGGCTCTAATCCTCGATCGACCACGCCAGGCCAGTGGTGCCGGGGCCGGTGTGGCAGCCCACGGTGGGGCTCACGTCCGCCACCAGTGCCTCAAGCGGCGTGCACTTCTCGCATAACAGTGAAAGCATCTCTTGCGCATTTTCGGGCGCGTTGGCGTGCACGGCAGCCACACGAAAGCGCTTGGCAGCTTGGAGCTTGGCCGCAACCGTTTCGACAACATGTTGCTGCGCCTTTTTGGTGGTGCGCACCTGCGTAGCGGGATGCAACTTGCCATTCACCAGCTCAAGGATCGGTTTCACGTTCAGGGCTGTGCCCAGTAAACGCTTGGTGCCGCTGATGCGGCCGCTGCGATGCAGAAATTCCAGCGTGATGGGTGTGATGATTACGCCCGCATGCGGGATGCGCGTGCGCACCAAGTTCGCACAATCCTCCATCGAGGCTCCGTCCGCTGCAGCGCGGGCGGCAGCCAGCACCAGATAGCCCAGTGCCATGGAAATCATGCGCGAATCGATAAGCTCAATTTTTTGCGGGCCAAAACCAACCATGGCTTGGGTGGCGGAGTTGAAGGCGCCAGACAGGTCGCTCGAAAGCACAATCGTCAAAATACTGTCGGCTTCCTTGGCTGCGGCTTCAAATGTCTTTTTGAAATCTTCCACCGTGGCTTGCGATGTGGTGGGGTGGGTGGCGGTGATCAGCTGGCGCTGGTAAAACTCGGCCGGCTTGATGTCGACGCCGTCGCGGTAGGTCTTCTGCTCCCAGATAAGCACCTGCGGCACAACATGAATGTTGTACTGCCGGTTGAGCGCTTCTGGAATGTATGCGGTACTGTCGGTGACAATCGCAATTTTATTCGCCATGATTGATGCCTCCTAGCAGTTAGTAAATCGAACGTTGCCAATTGTAACATGGCGCGCGTTGCCGCCGGGCACATGTGACAGTACCTTTTGGGCGGGCGGCTTGCGAGCACCGGTGGCAGAGCGCCGTCTGGGTGCGCTTCAGGACATGGCCGTCACGGATTATTGCGAAGTGGTGGACCGGCGGGCTGCGTGCCAATAGCGCTGCGCAAATGCGCCGACCACTGCTTGACGGGCTTGCCGCGCACCGCTAAACTTTTTGCATACGGTGCGCTGGCGCGCACCGCGCAGCCAAATATGTTCGAAACACTTTCCAGCAAACTGCAGGCAGTCTTCAAGGAGTTCAGCCGGCGCGGAAAACTTTCTGCAGCGGACGTGGACACCGGCATGCGCGACATCCGCCTGGCGCTGCTGGAAGCGGATGTGCACTTTACGGTGGTCAAGAGTTTGCTGGACCGCGTGCGCGCGCGGGCGGTGGGCAGCGAAGTCTCGCAGGCGCTCAACCCCGGGCAGCAGGTGATCAAGATTGTGCATGAGGAGCTGATTGCCACGCTGGGGACGCCGGAGCGTTTAAATTTGCAGGGGCCGGCCCCGCGCAGCATTTTGCTGGTGGGTTTGCAGGGCGCCGGCAAGACCACACTGGCGGGAAAGCTGGCACGCTGGCTGCGGGCTGATGGGCAGCGGCCGCTGCTGGTGGCAGCCGATCCGTACCGGCCGGCTGCTGTTGACCAGCTGCGCACCATTGGCAAGCAGCTGGACATCCCCGTGTTCACCGGCACGCAGGCGCCACCGCAACTTTGCGCGGCGGCGCAGCGCGAGGCCGCTGCCACGGGCTGCACGGTTGTGATCATGGATACCGCCGGCCGTTTGCAAATTGATGCGGACATGATGGCCGAGGTGACCGCGATCAAGGCGTTGACGCAGCCGGGCGAGGTGCTGCTGGTGGCGGATGCCATGCTGGGGCAGGCGGCCGTGCGCATTGCAGAGGGCTTTCACGCCGCTGTGGGCCTCACCGGGCTGGTGCTAACCAAGATGGATGGCGATGCGCGCGGCGGCGCTGCCATTTCCATTCGCAGTGTCGCTGCGGTGCCCATCAAATTTCTTGGTGTCAGCGAAAAGATGGACGGGCTCGAGGTGTTTGATCCCGGCCGGCTGGCGGGGCGCATTCTGGGCATGGGCGACATCATTGGCCTGATTGAAAAAGCCGAGGCCAGCTTTGATATTGCGCAGGCGCAGCAAATGCAGCAGAAGCTGCTAAAGTCTGAGCTGGACCTGAATGATTTTCTCGACCAGCTGCGCCAGATGCGCAAGCTCGGTTCGATGGGGCAATTGATGGAGATGCTGCCCGGGTTGGGGCGGGCTGCGGCCGCAATGGACCCGGCACAGATGGACCGGCAGCTGACGCGCTCGGAGGCGATTGTATGCTCGATGACGCTGGCGGAGCGGCGCGACCCGCGCGTGATGAACAGCAGCCGCAAACGGCGCGTGGCGGCGGGATCCGGCACGCAGGTGCAGGATGTGAACCAGCTGCTCAAGCAGTTTCGGCAGATGCAGGATATGATGAAGCAGTTCGGCAAGAACAAGCGCGGCATGCTGGGATTGCTCCGCCAATTGGGCGGGTAGTTGGTTTCCGCAAAACTCCCGGCTTGGGTTACAATCCCACCCGGAAGGAGAACTAAGATTTATGGTACGAATTAGGCTGCGCCGGGCAGGCGCAAGAAATCAGCCCTCATATCGCATGGTGGCTGCAGACCAGGATTGCGCACGCGACGGGCGCTTTCTGGAAGTTTTGGGGCACTACAACCCGCGCCATGAGCCGGCCACAATTGTGGTTGACGAGGCGCGCATGCTGCACTGGCTGGGCAAGGGCGCCCAACCCAGTGATACGATGGCGCGCCTGCTGGGCGTGGTGGGAACAATGAAGCGATTTGACCGGCTGAAGGCGGGCGAGGCGCTGGAGGGCTTGCTGGCAGAAGCTGCGCTGGCCGCAGCGCATCCAACGGTGCCGGCACCGCGCGCCGCGCGCCCCACAAAGAAAGCCAAGGCTGCTGCAGCCGCAGCCGCCGCTGCAGCGGCCGCACCCGCCGCGTAGCGCCGCATTATGAAAGCGCTGCTCGAGTACCTGGCCCGCGGAATGGTGGGCGCCCCCGAGCGCGTGGTTGTGCGCGAACGCGACATCCGCGGCGTGCAAACCCTGCACTTGCAAGTGGCGCAAGAAGATGCCGGCCGGGTGATTGGCCGGCGCGGTGCAACCGCCGCCGCTTTGCGCACGGTTTTGTCGGCGCTGGCGCAACGCTCCGGAGAACGGGTTGATCTTGAGATTATGTAACGGCGCAACCCGCTGTTCTTGCTGACCGTTTCGAAAATCCGGGAGTGCCGTCAACCGAAGCAACGCGATATATATTCCTCGGCAATATCGTCGGCCCGCAGGGCGTGCATGGCGCAGTGAGACTCCACAGCCGCGCGCGCGGTCTTCCTTCCTTGGACAGTTTGCAAAAGGTATTTGTTGGCGAGCAACGCCAGCGCTATGCGCTGCTTGCAGCGCGCCGGCAAGGGAAGGCGCTAGTGCTGGAGCTGGAAGGCTGCGCGGATCACGCTGCAGCTGCGCTCCTGACGGGCGCGGCTGTGTGGGTGCAGGCGGAAGACCTGGGCGCGCTCCAGGAAAATGAATATTACATTGCAGACCTTGTGGGCCTGCGCGTGGTGACAACCGAGGGCGAGGAGCTGGGCGAACTGGTGGAGGTGCTGGTGACAGGCGCAAACGATGTGTACCGGGTAGTGGGTGCAGCGGGCGAAGTGCTGCTGCCCGCAATTGCCCAAGTGGTGCGCAATGTGGATTTGCCTGCGCGCAGCATGCTGGTGTGGCTGATGCCCGGCTTGCGGCAGGGATAGATGCTGAGATTGCCGCGCCGCGCGCCGTTTGCGGGCCGCAGTAAGAGCTGGCTGAAGGGCAGCGCATGAACGCCGAGCAGCGCTTTTGGGTGGCGCTGAACATGACTGCGGGCATCGGGCCGGTGCGCATGCGCCAACTGCTGGAGCGCTTTGGCAGCGCCCAACAGGCATGGCAGGCGCCGCCCGGCGCGTTGGCAGCCTGCGGGCTGGAGCAGCGCACATTAAACGAATTGCTTGCCCGGCGCGAAGCGCTGGACTTGGAAGCCACCTGTGCCGCGATTGACAAGTCCGGTGTGCAGGTGCTGACTTGGAAAGATGAAAATTATCCGGCGCACTTAAAGGCCGTGGATGACAGTCCGCCGCTTTTGTATTTGCGCGGCGAGTTAAAGCCGGCGGACAACTGGTCCGTGGCGGTGGTGGGCACGCGCAAGGCCACCAGTTACGGGCGCGAAGTTACGCGCGAATTGTGCGAGGCACTGGTGCGGGCGGGCGTGACAATTGTGAGCGGCTTGGCGCGTGGTATTGATGAGGTGGCGCACAGCACGGCGCTGGCAGCGGGCGGGCGCACACTGGCCGTGCTTGGTTCCGGGCTGGACAAGGTGTATCCGCTGGAGCACCGGCAGCTGGCGCAGCGCATTGCCGCGCAGGGAGCGCTGATTAGCGACTATCCGCCCGGCACTGCGCCGGATGCGCGCAATTTTCCGCCGCGCAACCGCATCATCAGCGGGTTGTCGCTGGCGGTGATTGTGGTGGAGGCTGGCGAGCGCAGTGGCGCGCTGATCACGGCGCAGTTTGCGGCAGACCAAGGGCGCGAAGTGATGGCAGTGCCCGGCAGCATTCTGAGCCACAGCAGCCGTGGCACCAACCGGCTCATTCGCGATGGCGCGCGGCCGGTGTTATCTGCTGATGATGTGCTGGAGGAGCTCAACCTGCGCCAGGTGACGGAGAAACAGTCGGCGCAGCTGGAGCTGCCCGTGGACGGGGTGGAGCGCACGATGCTCGCGCACCTGAGCCGCGAGCCGCTGCATGTGGATGAGCTAAGCGTGCTGGCCACGCTGCCAATTGCGCAAGTGACGAGTGCGCTGGCCATGCTGGAGCTGAAAGGGTTTGTGCGCCAGGTGGGCGGAATGCAGTTTGTACTGGCGCGGGAGCTGCCCGCGCTTTATGCGGCCGGCTGACGGGCTGCAGCTGGCCGGGTCCGGAGCGCAAATGCGCGGCTGAAAGTTTTAGTTGAGGGGAAACAAGTTATACATGGAAGCATATTGTGTGAAATGCAAGGGCAAGCGCGAGATGGCCGAGCCCACTGCAGTCTTTACCAAGCAGGCGGTTTGCGGCACCAAGGGGCGCTGCGCTGTGTGCGGCACGGGTGTCTACCGCATGGGGCGCACCCCCGCGCATGATGGGCTGGTTCCGCCCGTGGCGGTGCCGCGCGCCGGTGCCAAGCGCGTCGTACGCCGGCGCATTGGCAAACTGGTAATTGTTGAGTCGCCGGCCAAGGCGCGCACAATTGGCAAGTTTTTGGGCAAGGGCTACTCCGTCAAGGCTTCGCTGGGGCACGTGCGTGATTTGCTGCGCTCGCAACTTTCAGTGGATGTCACCAACAACTTCACGCCCAAGTACCGCATCATGAGCGACCGGCTGGCGCTCGTCAAAGAGTTGCGCCAGGATGCAGCCGCAGCCGCGGAGATTTACCTCGCCACCGATCTGGACCGCGAAGGCGAGGCGATTGCGTGGCACCTGGGCGAAGCGCTGAAGGTGGAGCCGGAGCGGGTGCGCCGCGTTGTGTTCCATGAAATCACAAAGACGGCAATCAAAAATGCATTCGAGAACCCGCGCGAAATTAATTCGAACCTGATTGATGCGCAGCAGGCGCGGCGCATATTGGACCGGCTGGTGGGCTACTCGCTCAGCCCGCTGCTGTGGGCCAAAATCCGTGGCCGGCTTTCTGCCGGCCGCGTGCAATCTGTGGCGGTGCGGCTGGTGGTGGACCGCGAGCGCGTGATTGACCAGTTTGAGCCGGTAGAGTACTGGACGCTGCACGCCGAGCTGTCCAAGCTTGCCGAAACTTCCGAAAAAATTTTTAGTGCGGCGCTGCACACCATTGGCGGCCAGCGGGTGGGGCGCGACAAAGACGTGCCGCTTGATACGCAGGCCGCATTGGAGCCGGTGCTGAAGGACCTTGAGCATGCGGCTTGGAGCGTTTCAAATGTGAAGCGGGGCGAGCGCAAGCGCAATCCGGCTCCGCCGTTTACCACCAGCACACTGCAGCAGGACGCATCGCGCCGGCTGGGCTACACCGCCCGGCGCACTATGGCTGTGGCTCAATCACTTTATGAAGGCGTGGACCTGGCCGGCAACGGCAGTGTGGGCCTCATTACTTATATGCGCACCGATAGTTTGAATGTGGCGGCCGAAGCGCAGGCCGAGGTGCGTGAGCTGGTTACCGAGCGCTACGGTGCCGACAGCCTGCCGGCCACTGCACCAATGTTCAAAACAAAAGCGAAGGGCGCGCAGGAAGCGCATGAAGCCATCCGGCCCACATCAGCGATGCGAACGCCGGAGCAAGTGCAGGCAGACTTGACGCGCGATCAGTTCCGGCTTTACCAGCTGATCTGGCGGCGGCTGGTGGCCAGCCAGATGCTGCCGGCCATTTACGAAACTGTGGCTGCAGAGATTGATGCGGCTGCGCAAAACCAGACTTACGGCTTCCGCGCCAGCGGTTCGCTGCTGCGCTTCCCGGGTTTCTTGCAGGTATATGAGGAGTCCGCAGACGAAGACGCGCAGGTGGATGAACCCGAGACGGACGTGCCGCCGCTTGAGACCGGCGATGCGCTTCAGCTGCAAAAGTTGCTGCCTGAGCAGCACTTTACGCAGCCCCCGCCGCGCTTCACCGAAGCCTCGCTCATCAAAGTGCTGGAGGAGAATGGCATCGGCCGGCCGTCCACTTACGCGCCCACCATCACAACCATTCAGGCGCGCGGCTACGTGCTGTCTGAAAGCCGGCGCCTGATGCCCACGGCAATCGGCATTCAAGTCACGGACATGTTGATGGAGCATTTCTCTGACGTGCTTGATGTGAGCTTTACCAAAAAGATGGAAGAAGAACTGGACGCGATTGCGGAAGGCGAGCGCCAATGGGTGCCTGTGATTGGCGAGTTTTACGGTCCGTTTGCGAAGCAGGTGGAACGGGCGCAGGCGGAAATTGAAGTTGTGCCGCAAGTGCCGGAGTATGTGGACAAGGACTGCCCCAAGTGCAGCCAGCGCTTGCTGGTGCGCTACGGGCGCTACGGAAAGTTCGTGGCTTGCAGCGGATTCCCGGATTGCCGCCACGTGGAGCCGCTGCTGGAAAAAATTGGTGTGCCCTGCCCCACTTGCACCGCCGACTTGGTTGAGCGCCGCACGCGCAAAGGGCGCTCCTTCTTCGGCTGTATCAAGTACCCGGAGTGCGAGTGGACTTCTTGGAAGCGGCCGCTATCCACGCCCTGCCCGGATTGCAAAGGCATGCTGGTGCAAAGCAGCAAGACCAAATCCACCTGTCTCGAGTGCAAGGCGGTGGCGCTGCTGCAAATTAGCGAGGCCGTGGCGTAGCGGGCAGTGGCATTGAAGTTGCATCAAGGCTCTAGTTATGCCATACTTGCGGGGCAGTCCGCCGGTGGGCTTCGTATTTTCTAGTGAGGGCTTATGTGGCTGAGTGTGCAGTCCGTAAAACCAAAAGCAGCGCGGCCGCCGTCCGCTGAGCGCAGCCGTGCGTGGCTGGGCGATATGCGCATCGTAATTGGCGGTGCACTGCTGGCTGGCCTGCTGGTCGGCTGGATGCTGCTGGGCTGGTGGCTGGTGCCGGTGCAGTGGGTGAATGCTGGCCCGGTGCAATTGAACCCCGTTTACCAAACCCTGTGGGTGCAGATGGCGGCCGATTCATATTCGGTCACCCTCAACGAAGAAGATGCGCGCAACCGCATTGGCCTGCTGCAGGAACAGTCTGCGAACGCGCTCAAACGCGCTTTGGGAAACACGCAGGGCAGCCAGCAGGCGCGCATTGCAGACTTGCAGGTGGTAATCGAAAATGCGCCTGCCAAACCAGCCGCGAATGCTTCTGCCAGCGCCGCAATCAGCATGGGCGTTGTTTTGCCGGCGGTGTTGGCAGTGATGGTATTGGTGGGGGCCGTGGGCTTTGTGGCGTGGTCGCGCATGCGCGTGCCACGCGAGGCCGCGCGCCGCGAAAAGGTGCAGCCGCAAGTGCGCCAGCTTACTCCCGTCAAGGCGGACCCGCCGCCGCCAGTTGTGGCGAGCGCGCCTTCCACGGACCGCACGGTGGAGCGTGGTGCGCCAATTGCGCGCTTCATGACAACTTACATGTTTGGCGATGACACCTACGATGACTCATTTAGCATCGATGATGCCAACGGCGATTTTCTCGGCGAGTGCGGCGTGGGCGTGTGCGAGACGATTGGCGTGGGCGATCCGAAGAAGGTGGCCGCCTTTGAAGTTTGGCTGTTTGACAAGAACGATGTGCGCACCGTGACAAAGGTGCTGCTCAGCCAGTCCGGCTATGCAGACAACGGCATGCGCGGGCGCGTGGCTCCCAAGGGCGACCCGGTGGTTGCCAAGACTGGCGAAACAACAATTCTGGAAACTAACATGCTGCACGTATCTGTGCGCGTGGTGGACATGAATTACGGCAGCGGCCCGCTGCCACCCGAGACCTTCTTCAACACGCTCACGGTGGAGCTGACCGCGTGGAAGAAAAAGTGAGTGCGTGAAACTCAACAAAAAAACGCCCCGCAATTTGCGGGGCGTTTTTGTTTCAGCTGGTTGGCCGTCACTCCACTTTTTCAATCTTGAGTGACAGCACGCCTCCGCCGGGCATCTTGGGTTTTACCGTGTCGCCGGCGCGCCGGCCCAGCAGCGCCATGCCAATCGGCGACAGGTTGGATATCAAGCCCTTGCGCGGGTCGGCTTCCGCCGAGCCCACCACTGTATAGGTCTCCGGTGCCGATCCTTCTTCCACAACGGTAACCTTCGAACCAATGCCAACCAACCCGTTGCGGCCGCCATCTGGGCCTTTGATGACCGTTGCGTCGCGCAGCGTGGCTTCTACCTCCAGAATGCGCCCCTCCAGAAATGCCTGATCTTCCTTGGCTGCAATGTAGTCCGCGTTCTCGCTCAAGTCGCCCATGCGGATTGCATCGCGCAGGCGCTCTGCAAGGCTTACGCGCTGCACCTCGACCAGCTGCTTTAGTTCCTCGCGCAGCTTTTCTGCGCCGTTAGGCGTGAGGTAAGTGGCGGCTTGCTTTTTCATCAATATCACCTGAAGCGTTTGTTATAGCACAATTTGTGCGGGCGGGCCGTTAAACGGCGGCATGCGCGGGCAGCGCCTGCAATTTTAGCGCGCGCCCGTCACTTAGTATACTGCCTGCATGCCCGTGCATTGCGACTGGTCGGCGCGCGCAGACCACACCGACCGCATCATTGCAGCGGCGCTGCGCGCAGCGGACCCTGCGGCTGCGGTGGCGCGCACGCTTGTGCGCACGGGCGGGCTGCTGCAGGCGGGCACACGCAGCTATAACCTGACGGGCTTTCAGCGCGTGCGCGTGCTGGGCATTGGCAAGGCGGCGGTGCAGATGGCGCGCGCGGTTATGGCGGCGGTGCCGGAGCTGGCGGTTGATGGCGTGTTGATTACGAAGCGCGGATTTGCGCAGCCCGTGGCCGGGCTGCAAGTTTTGGAGGCCGCGCATCCGGTGCCGGATGAAGCCGGCGTGCAGGCAGCGCTCCAGTTGCTGGCCGCTGCCGGCCGGCCCGCGCCGGATGATCTGATCATCGTGGTGGTCAGCGGTGGCGGCTCAGCTTTGTTCACACTGCCCGTGGATGGCGTGGCGCTTGCGGATCTGCAGCAGCTCAACCAGCAATTGCTGCGTTCGGGCGCCAGCATCCAGCAATTCAATACGGTGCGCAAGCATCTCTCGCAAGTGCAAGGCGGCGGGCTGGCGCGGCACTTGTTTCCCGCGCAGGTGCTGTGCCTGGTGCTTTCTGATGTGGTGGGCGGCGCGCTGGACATGGTGGCCTCTGGTCCGCTGCTGGCGGACCCCACAACCTATGCGGATGCGGTGGCAATCTTGCGGTTGCTCAACTTGTGGGACGGCCTTCCGCCCCGGATCGCGCTGCACTTGGAGGCCGGTGTGCAGGGCCGCGTGCCGGAGACGCCCAAGCCGGGTGATCCCATATTTGCCAATGTGCACACGGTGCTGGTGGCGGACAACGCACTGGCTGCGGGCGCAGCATTGGACTGTGCCGCGCAATTGGGATTTAATCCGCTGCTGGTCACCACCAAGCTGCAGGGCGAGGCGCGTGTTGCAGCCGCAGCGGTGGTGGCGCTGGCTGCGCAGGTGCGGCGTGCCGCCGGGCCGGTGGCGGCTCCCGCCTGCTTGATGTGGGGCGGCGAGACAACCGTGACCATGCACGGCAATGGCCGCGGCGGACGCAACTCCGAGCTGGCGCTGGCTGCGGCGCTGCTGCTGGACGAGCACGCGCTGCAGCGCGTGCGCATTGTCAGCCTGGCCACCGATGGCGACGACGGCTCAAGCGCAGCAGCTGGTGCAGTTGCGGAAGCTGACACCGTGCAGCGCGCAGCGCGTGCCGGCTACAGCGCAGGTGCCAGCCTCGCCGAAAACGACTCCGGAACACTATTCGCAGCGCTCGGCGACCACATTTGCACCGGCGCCACCGGTACAAATGTGAATGACCTTGTGTTTGCCATGCTATACTGATTCTCCAAAGAGTTGCTAGGAATTTTTCGCAACGCATCTGATCAGCCCCAGTCATTCCGCCACCTGATCTCCGCGCCAATTGCCTCCAATAAATTTAGAATCGAACAGCATGGCGTCAACTGAAGCAGAGTCTGAAACTGAGGCGGCCATTCCGCCGTGGCTGCAGCAAGCGCAGGCGCACTTGGACGCCGGCGCGATGCCGGCTGCAGTTTTATGCCTGCTGGCCGAGCTGGCACAAGCAGCTGACAACGTGCAGGCGCTGCTGCTTTTGGGAAATTGTTACCTGGCGGGCGGAGCAGGTGACTGCGCGCATCTGTGCTACCGCACGGCGGCTGAAATCTCGCCGCAGGCGGCCGCACCGCGATTGCGGCTTGTCGCGGGCCAGGCACCAGTGGCCCGCGCGCCATGGCTGGATGCGGCCGGCGTCCCGGCCAATGCGGCGGCGCTCGCCCAGAATTTAGGCCGCGCTGCTGCTGCAAGCCTGCCGCTGGACCGCAGCGCGGATGAGACAACTGTGCCCGGACGGGGGGGGGCCGCCGGGACTGTGGCCCGCTAGAAGGCGACC
>QWRL01000032.1 GCA_003670425.1 Chloroflexota bacterium | reverse complement strand
GGGCCAGGTCACGAAAGACCCGCCGCGGGTGGCGTGGCAGCAATCAAGCGGAACAGGCATAGCGCTGCGTGCCCGGGCGCAGCCAATGCGTGCACGCCACTGTTGTCAGCGACGCAGCTTTGGCAGGCACACTGGTAACGCTGCGGCCGCAGCCAGATACGTTTATGGCGGGCATCGGGCGTCAGGCTTCGCGTACGGCGCCGGGCTGCGTGAGCACGCGCCACGCAAACTGCGGCAGCGCCAGCATGCGCCGCCAGCGCCACGGCTGCAGCAGCAAGCGGTGCAGCCATTCCAGGCCGAGCTGCTGCATCCACGCCGGTGCACGCTGCGCAATGCCGGCTACAAAATCCAGTGCGCCGCCCACGCCCATCATCACCGGCACGGCAAGCGCCATGCGGTTGGCCGCAATCCACAAGTCCTGTTGCGGTGCACCGAAGGCAACCAGCAGCACATCGGGCTGCGCGGCGTGCACCTGCGCCAGAATGCCCGCCAGTGCGTCCGGGTGCGGGCTTCCGCTATGGGTGCCCACCACTCGCAGAGCCGGATGTGCTGCACACAACGCCTGTGCTGCCGCAGCAGCCACGCCTTCTGCCGCGCCCAAAAGAAAAATGCGCCAGCCGTCGGCTGCTGCGCGTTCGCTAATGCGCCACACAAAACTGGAACCGGCCACGCGTTCGCGCAGTTTGAGTCCGCGCAGCCGGGCAGCCCACAACAACCCCTGTCCGTCTGGCAGGCAAAGTGGCGCAGCCTGCAGCAGCGCACGAAACGCTGCGTTGTGCTGCGCCGCCATCACAAACTCCGGGTTGACGGTGCACACTTGCGCGCAGCTGCGGCGGGCGATTGCCTGTGCAAACCAGTCAAGCGCCTCGGGTGTGGTCACATCATCCACAGGCACCGCGAGAAATGCCAGCCGCCGCATATTCAACGGGCCGTGGCTGCCGGGGAAAGCTGGAAGGCGCGCTCGAGCACGGCCAGCGTTTGCGCCGCGCATTGCTCCCAAGTAAAGCGGCGCAGCTGCTGCGCGCCAAGCGCCGCAAGCTGCGCGCGCAGTGGCGCATCTTCCAATATGCGTGTGATGGCGTGCACCAGCGCCGCCGTGTCGGTTGCCTCAAAGTGCAGCGCGGCTCCGCCGGCCACCTCTGGCAGCGAGCCGCCAGTGGAGCAGATTACCGGCGTGCCGCAGGCCATTGCCTCGAGCACAGTGAAACCGAAGCCCTCGTACAGCGAAGGCAGCACACAGGCCGTGGCATGCGCATAAAGCGCCGGCAGGTCTGCTTCGGGCACGTAGTCCAAAAAGTGAATGCGCGCGCCAAGCCCAAGCGCCGCAGCGTGCTGCTGAATAGGCGCACTGAGCCAGCCGCTGCGTCCAGCCAGCACCAGAGCCGGCTGGCTTGGGTGCGCGCGCAATGCAGCCAGCGCATCCATCAGGCGCAATAGATTCTTGCGGGGCTGCAGCGTGCCCACATGCAGCAGGTAGTTGGCGGGCAGGCCCGGCAGCCGCGCGCTGCGCTGCGCATTTGCAAACGGCACCGCATCAAAGCCCGGATACACCACGGTCACGCGCTCCGCAGTTGCGCCGTAGTATTCCAAAAGATCGCGCTGCGTGGCTTGCGAGTCGGCGATCAAGTGCGTGGCGTGGCGCACATTGTGGCGCGTGGACCAGTTGAGGTACAGGCGCTGCGCAGCGCTGTGGGCCGCCGGAAAGCGGCGGAAGCCAAGGTCGTGCACAGTGACAACCGCCGGCACTGCGCAAAAGAGCGGGCGTACATGCGCAGGAATAAACACGCCGGCGGGCGGATCGCGCCAGAGTGCGCTGGCAAGCGCAGCGTGCGTCCACAAGCGCGGCAGCGCGAGCACGCGCTGCTGCATGTTTGTGGTGGCCGGCAGCAAGTTGGGTTGCGGCGCATCCCGAAAGTACAGGCGCCATTGATGCTGGCCCGGCAGCTGCAGCAGGTGGCGCAGCAAATGCAGCGCGTAGTTTTCAGTGCCGGTGCGGTTGGCAACCGTGATGCGGCTGGCGTCCACGCCAATCACCGCTGGTGCGGTACTCATGGTGTCTGTGGCGCAGGATGAAAGAGCGGGTGGCGCCGCAGCAGCCATGTCTGCTGTGCGGTCAAATTCACCGCTGCCTGCTCCACGCCACTTTGCCAAAACATCAGGTTGTTTGCGTCGAACAGTGCGCACTCCCTGACATCCACGGTTTTGTCACCATCCGCGTCTGCTGTCGCAGCAGAACACTGTGGCGTGTCGGACAAAAAGTCGAAGCTGCGCCCGTCTTCATCGGTGGTGTGCGCCAGCCCGAGGAAGTGCGCCGACTCGTGAATGATTGTAGCTGCCAGCTCTTGCGTATCGCCCTCCATCAGCTCCCACGCCACCACCGCGCAAGAGTTGCGCCCCTCCGTGATGATGGCCGCGCCCGGCTGTGGCGCAAGGCCCAGCACTGGTTCTTCAGCTGCCCCCTCCGGAATAGCAACGCGGTACTCGTCGACAACCGCCACATTCATTCTATAACCGCTGCCCATGTCCGCCTTTAGCGCGCTGCACAACTCCTCGTATTGCGCATCTGGTATGCGCTGCAAGCGCGCACGCTGTGCGGCGCTGGCTTCGCCAAAATGCACTGTGCCGATTGAAAGGTTATGCGGCTCCAGAATGCGCCGCGCGGACTGGCGCAGCGTATCCTCCAGCAGCTGCCGGCCCGCGGCAGCTGCCAGCTGCGGCGCATCGCTCACCAGCCACAGGTTCACGTCAAGCACCAGCGGCACCGGATCGGTTGCAGTGCGCACGATAGCCAGCGCATCACAAATTGGCGCCCCCTCCTGCGTCGAGAGGTTGAACTCATAATTACCAGGCAACAGCATCTCCACCGGCGTCAGCGGCAGAAACAGGGTGAGTTCGCCTTCGTTAGAAGGCGCTGCGGGCCACACCAGTTGCGCGGTGCTGTTTTGTGTGCCATCGTAGTCAGGGTTATAGAGGTCTTTGCCACTGGGGTCTGTTGCGGCGGACACATAAATTACTTCAAGCGGATTGGCGGTGCGGGCAAAAAGTAATATGGCTTCGTCACCGGCCTCGATGCGCAAACGCGCCATGCCATCAGCGCCCAGCGGCCCAAGCCGCACCTGGCGGGTGCCCGCGTGCGGACTGTCATCCACTGTCAGTGCACATTCACTGCCGGCAGGCACGCTGCGTTGCCCATACTCAATCACATCCAGCTGCGTAAAGCTCAGGCTGTCTGCGCCATCCTCAGACCAGCCCACCAGCCCGATGCCGCCGGCTGCAAAAGTTTCATCCTGCGCCACCGTGAGCAGGATATCGTGCGCATACACGCGAAACTCTGAGCCCTGCACATCTATCCGCAAGTCGCCGATTTCAAATGCGTTTTGGAGCTGCTCAATCTCCGCGCTCTGCAGCGTTTCAGTTTTGCCGTCTGCCACCTTGAGCAGCCAAAAGTCGCCACCACCATTTACTATAAACGCATAGTAGTTGTCCTGGTCTGCGACGCGAAATGCCAGACCGGCTGACGTGGATAAGTTTGTGCCTAACTTAAGGCGCAGCTGGGCTGAGAAGTCGGCCGGGAATTCCCGCGGGTACGGCTCCATTTGCAGCAGGTTTGCGGCCAGGAAATCAATCTTAAATCCAGAGCTTGAGTAATAACTTTTGAGGTTTTGGTAGGTTTCCTCAGGCAGTCCGGTGCGGGCATTCTTGAAATCATCTGTGAAGGGCAGGGGCGCAACCGGTGGACTGGTGTGGGTGGACCGGGGCGTCACGGTTGGCGGGGCGGTGGGCGTAGCTGTTGGCGTAGCTGTTGGCGTGTGTGAGGGCATGCGCGTGCTGCGCCGCGTGGCCGTCGCTACAATTGGTTTGCGCGTGGCAACGGCTGGCGCAGATTTGTTTGTGGCCGGCCGGTCCGGCGCTGCGCCACACGCAGCCAGCACACAAGCCAGCAGCAAGTATGCAGTGCGCTGCCGCCGGCAATGCGCAGCGTCAGCAGCGCGGCGCGTTGGGCCTGCGGGCATTTCTACTCACCCTGCATGCACAAAGTATACCTTTGGCACCGTTGCAATAAAATGCAAAAGCCCCCGCAGGGCAGGGGCTTTTGATGATTGGCAGACTGTGACCCTAAGGGATCACTTGTACTTCAATTGCTTGCAGGCCGTTTTTGCCATCCGTGATGGCAAACTCAACCTTCTGCCCGCGCACCAATTTGCGGTACCCCTCCATGCTCAGCGCAGAAAAATGAACGAACAAATCCTCACCGCCTTCGTGGCCAATGAAGCCGTAACCTTTCGGCGCACTGAACCATTTTACTTCCCCGGTGACACGCTCAGACATACGATCAATACTCCTCCTGCACAATAAGGTTTTGCGGCGGGCCGGCGCCGCATCAATTCAAAAATGTTAATCGCGCCCGGCGCCACTGTCAAGCGCTGCGGACGGGCTCGCGGCGCAGTTTCTGCCGGGCGGCTGCAGCCCGCAATTTACGCGCTGCCGTAGGGGTACCAGTATGGCTTGGCGGCTGCGCTGAAGTCCCAGTGCACGTGTTTGGTGGTACGGAACTCCTCGAGTCCCTCCTGGCCCAGCTCCCGGCTGCCGCCAGACATGCGCATGCCGCCAAACGGGCCGGCGTAGTTGTCCGTGAGCGGATCGTTGATCCAGATGGTGCCGGCGCGCACTTCATCAAAAAAGCGCTTGATGCGGTCAGGGTCACGGCTCAGCAGCGTCGCGCCCAGCCCATACGGCGAGTCGTTGGCCAGCTGGATGGCTTCATCAAAGCTGCTGTACTCCATCAGCGGAATTGCCGGGCCAAAGGTCTCGGCGCTCATCACAAGCATGCCGTGGTTGGCATTGGCGATGACGGTGGGCTCGTAGAAAAATCCGCGCGTAAAGCCCGGCGGGCGGCGGCCGCCCGTGAGGATTGCCGCACCGGCGTGGCGCGCCTGCTCCACATGCGTTTCAAACTTGGCGCGGTACTTCTCGCCCATCATCGGGCCCAGGTCTGTGGTGCTCTCCATGCCCGGCCCAAGGCGCAGGCTGCGCACGTGTTCCACCAGTGCTTCTGTAAACTGCGCGGCGCGCGCCCGCGGCAGATAAACGCGCTCAGCCGAGGTGCACACTTGCCCGCAGTTAAGCAGCGCAGCATACGCCAGCGCACGCGCCGCCACTTGCGGGTCGGCATCGTCGGCAATCACAAACGCATCCTTGCCGCCCAGCTCCAGATGCAGCTTCTTCATTTGCGGTGCGGCCAGCGCAGCAATGCGCTGGCCGGTGGCAAGGCTGCCGGTGAACGCCACCATGTCCACGTCCGCATGCGTCACCAGCGGTTCCGCCACCTCCGGGCCGTAGCCCGTCACAACATTTACCACGCCGGCCGGCAAATGGTCGAGGCAGTGCTCCTGCATGTACAGCGTGCTGAGCGGCGTCATCTCAGAGGGCTTGATAACGCAGGTATTGCCGGCCGCCAGCGCTGGCGCCAGCTTCCACGCCAAAAGCAACAGCGGAAAATTCCACGGCGTGATGCAGGCCACCACGCCGTACGGCTCCTTGAGCGTGAAATTAAATTGGGTGGGCGTGCCCGGCGGCAGCACGCTGCCGCGCTCGTGGCGCCCCAGCTCTGCGTAGTAGTCAAAGGTATTGGCCGCCCACACCAGCTCTTCCTCGTTCTCGCTCCAGGGTTTGCCTTGCTCCAGCGTGAGCAGCCGGATCAGATGCTCCTGATGGTGGCGCAGCTTGGTGGCCGCGGCGTGCAGCAGCTCGGCGCGGTCGTTGGCCACGGTGGCACGCCACTGCGGCGCTGCGGCCAGGGCTGCCGCAACCGCAGCGCTGGCATCGGCAGCAGTGCCGCGTGGCACTGTGTCCAGCACTTCCTCAGTGGCCGGGTTGTGCACGGCAATCTCCTGCGTAGCCTGGCCTTGCGTGAAGCGGCCGTTGATGTGCATCAGGCGCATGGGTTGCCTTTGATTGGCGCGAGTGCTATGCCGGAGACAACTGGCAGAGGATGACTAGCGCAGCGGGCTCACGGCTTGCGCGGATTGTGCGCGGAATCCGCAAACCCCAACTGCGCACTTATTATGTAGAGCGGGCGCTTCTTTACCTCGTTGTAGATGCGCCCCAGGTACTCACCGATGATTCCGAGAAAGATAAGCTGCACGCCGCCGAGCAGCAGCACGCTGCTGAGCGTGGTGGCTTGCCCCTCAAACGCAAGGTAACCGGAGAGGCGCAGCAGCAGCACTGCCGGGATGCCCAGCAGCGCCAGGCCGGCCGCCAAAAAGCCCAGCGTGGTGGCCAGCTGCAGCGGAACATAGGAGAAGCTTGTGATGCCATCAGCCGCAAAGCGCAGCATCTTGCGCATGGGATATTTGCTGACGCCGGCAAAGCGCTCGTGGCGCACGTACTGCACGCTGGCTTGGCGAAACCCCAGCCACACCGAAAGCCCGCGCATGAAGCGATGATGCTCGCGCACTTCGCGCAGCGCCAGCACCACCTGCCGGTCCAGCAAGCGGAAGTCGCCGCTATCGAGCGGGATGTGCAGCTCTGTGAGGCGGTTGATGATGCGGTAAAACGCAGCCGCGCTGCTGCGCTTCAGCCAGCTTTCACCGAGGCGCTTGGCACGCACTGCGAATACAACCTGCGCGCCGCGCTGCCATTCGGCCACCAGCAGCGGGATCGCCTCCGGCGGATCCTGCAGGTCGGCATCGATGACGATCACAGCGCTGCCGTCGGCGTAATCCAGCCCGGCGGTAATGGCCATTTGATGCCCAAAGTTGCGCGAGAACTCCAGTACGCGCACGCGCGCATCTTTGGCTTGCAGCGCGCGCAGCAATTGCGCTGTGCCGTCGTGGCTGCCATCGTTGACGAGGATCAGCTCGCAGGCGCCATCCAGCCCGTCCATTACAGCACACATGCGCCGGTAAAGTTCGGCCAGTGACTCGGCCTCGTTGAAGACCGGTACGACAATGGAAAATTTGGTGTCGCTCACGATACAAGTTGGCTGCGTGCGGCGGACGCTAATGCAACGTGCCGGCAAGCGTACGCATGCACGCGCCGCCGCATCTTAGGCGGCTGCCCGGCCGCATTGGGCTGCCAGCCTGCAGGCGGGCAGCAGCCCGCATGTTCGCGCAGGCAGACCGAAACCCCCTTGAAAGTGCACATTTTTGGTTCCACCGCCGGTCACAGACCAACCCACCCGGTTACGCCGCGCAGTATAACGGAAAACAGTGGCCACAACTAACAGCAGCCTAATTCTTCTCTAATACTCCTCAAACGCTGTGCGCCTATTCTCCCCTTGGTCTGGTTCAATAAAAACAAGAGGTTAGCAGAATGTCAAAGATTGTTGGAATTGATTTGGGAACGACAAATTCGGTCGTGGCGGTGATGGAGGGCGGTGATCCCGTGGTGATCAGCACCAGTGAGGGGCAGCGCACCATGCCATCGATTGTGGCGTTTAATAAAAACGGCGAGAAGCTGGTGGGGCAGACAGCCAAACGCCAGGCAGTGATCAATCCGGAGAACACCGTGTACTCCATCAAGCGCTTCATGGGCCGGCGTGAAAACGAAGTAGGCTCGGAGCGCAGCTTGGTGCCGTATCAGGTGGTGGCTGGCCCCAACGGCGATGCGCGCGTAACCATCCCGCAAACCGGGAAGACTTATACGCCGCAGGAAATTTCGGCCATGATCTTGAGCAAGCTGAAGACGGATGCTGAGGCTTATCTGGGTACGCCGGTTACGCAGGCTGTCATCACGGTGCCGGCATACTTTAACGACTCGCAGCGCCAGGCCACCAAAGATGCAGGCAAGATTGCCGGGCTGGAAGTGCTGCGCATCATCAACGAGCCAACCGCCGCAGCCCTGGCGTATGGCCTGGACAAGCGTGCCAACGAAACCATCTTGGTGTTTGATTTGGGCGGCGGAACATTTGATGTTTCGGTGCTGGAAGTGGGCGACGGCGTGGTGGAGGTGAAAGCCACGAACGGGGATACGCACTTGGGCGGCGATGACTGGGATGCAGCGCTGGCCGAGTGGGTGGCTGACGAATTCAAAAAACAAGAGGGCATTGACCTGCGCAAAGACAAGCAGGCGCTGCAGCGCTTGCGCGAAGGCGCGGAAAAAGCAAAGATTGAACTGAGTGCGATGGCGCAAACTGAAATCAATCTGCCGTTCATCACGGCCGATGCCAACGGGCCAAAGCATGTGCAGATGACGCTCACGCGCAGCCACTTTGAGAAGCTTACGCAGAAATTAGTGGACCGCTTACGCGGCCCGTTTGAGAGTGCGCTAAAAGACTCCGGGCTGAGCGCCAGCAAGATTGACCAAGTGGTGCTGGTGGGCGGCTCATCGCGCATGCCCATGGTGCAAGAGCTGGTGGAAAAATTGACCGGCAAGGCGCCGCACAAGGGCGTCAATCCGGATGAGGTGGTGGCAGTGGGTGCTGCCGTGCAGGGCGGTGTGCTGTCCGGCGATGTAAAGGATGTGCTGCTGCTCGATGTCACTCCGCTGTCATTGGGCCTCGAAACGCTGGGCGGTGTGATGACCTCGCTGATTGAGCGCAACACCACCATCCCGGTGAACAAGAGCCAGGTTTTCTCCACAGCTGCGGACGGGCAGACGGCAGTGGATATTCACATTCTGCAGGGCGAGCGCAGCATGGCGCAAGACAACATGACCATGGGCCAGTTTCGGCTGGAAGGTATTCCGGCGGCGCCGCGTGGCATGCCGCAAGTGGAGGTCACTTTTGACATTGATGCCAACGGCATTCTGAACGTAAGCGCAAAAGACAAAGCCACCGGCCGCGAACAGAAAATCACCATTACTGCCAGCACCAACTTGGACAAGAACGAAGTTGAGCGGCTGATAAATGAAGCGCGCCAGCACGATGCACAGGACAAGCGCCTGCGGGAGCTGGCCGAGGTGCGCAACAGCGCCGAGAGCCTGGCGTATCAAACCGAGAAAACTGTGCAGGAGGCGGGCGACAAGCTGGACAGCCAGACACGCGAGATGGTGGAGGGCCGCATCCGTGATGTGCGGGAAGCCGCAAAGGGTGAAGACGCCGCGCGCATGCGCGATGCCAACCAGCAGCTGGAGCAGGCTGCCGCCGTGCTCAACCAGCAGACGGCAGCGCAAGCCGGCGCCAATGGCAGCGGCCCCAAGAAGTCTGATGAGGACGTGGTTGAGGGCGAGTTTACGGAAGCGTAGGCGCAGCGCCGCAGCAATTCAACAGCCTCCCGCATGCGGGAGGCTGTTTTCTTTAAGGCGCAAGCTGTGCGGGCGGCGGCTGTATAATGCTGCGCAGCGTGGCACAGGGTCGCGCTGTTTTTGCAAGAGGAGCTGCACACATGAAGTCGGACTTCATCTGGATGAATGGCGAGATGGTGCCCACGGCACAGGCAATGGTGCCGGTGCTGTCGCCCACGCTGCACTATGGCTTGGGTGCGTTTGAGGGGATTCGCTGCTACGCCACGCCCGATGGCAGTGCGGTCTTTCGCCTGCAAGATCACATGCAGCGCCTGATTGCATCCAGCCACATCATGGGTATAAGCGTATTTCCGTACAGCCAGGAAGAGCTATGCGCTGCGGCAATCGCCACCATCCGCAAGAACAAATTCAGCAGCTGCTACATCCGCCCGCTGCTCTATATGGACGGGCCGCTGGGACTTAATTTGGATGTGAGCACTCCCAAGGTTGCAATTGCCACATGGGAGTGGGGCACCTACCTGGGTGCGGATGCGCTGGAGGCCGGCGTGCATATGATGGTCTCTTCCTACACGCGCCACCACATCAATGCCACCATGACGAAGTCCAAAATTACCGGCAACTATGTGAACTCCGTGATGGCCAAAACGCTGGCGCTGCGCTCCGGCTATGACGAGGCAATCATGCTGGATCCGGAAGGTTATTTGGCCGAGTGCTCCGGTGAAAATATTTTTCTGGTGCGCAACGGAGAAATTTATATGCCGGGGCGCGCCACCATTTTGGAAGGCATCACGCGTGACTCACTGTTCAAGCTGGCATTAGACGCCGGCTACACGGTGCACGAAGGCCCCATCTCGCGCGACCAGTTGTACATTGCAGATGAAGTGTTTGTGTGCGGCACCGCGGCGGAAGTCACGCCGGTGCGCGCCATCGATCATCGCACCATCGGCGCCGGGCGGTGCGGACCGGTTACGAAGGCGCTGCAGGATGCATTTTTTCAAACGGTTAACGGCAAAGGGAAACGCTCGGCCGAATGGCTGAGCAAGGTTTAATAGCCGCGCGCGGCGCATGAGCGAGGCGCCTGAAACTGCTGCCGAACTGGAAGCTGCAGCCGCTGGCTGGCGGCAGCAAATGCGGCTGCCGTACCTGTTGCTGCTGGCGCCGCCTGTGCTGACATTGGCGCTGGCACTACTTTTGTTTATCGGTGCCAGCCCGCTGCCGCAGCGCGTTGCCTTGCATTTTGCTGCCGGCGGAAATCCAGATGGCTTTGGCGCCCCACAAGACTTGCTCTTTCTGCCGTTCGGTGGATTGCTAATTTGGCTGGCCAACACCGCGCTGGGTTTGCTGCTGAACACGGTAGCGCGCTTGCGCCCGGCGGCAATGGCGTTGTGGAGTGGCAGCGCGTTTGTGCAACTGCTGATTTGCGCCGCCAGCGTCCGCATGCTGCTGGCTGGGTAGCGCGCAACCTAAAGAGCGCTTCTTGGTTGGCCAGGCGGCAGCGCAGGGCTTTTGATTAGTAATGTCCATTGCTTGCGCAAGCGAATTTAATTTTGTAAACCGGTGACCGAACTCGCAGCACTATATGCCGATCTGCGGCATTTGCGCCTCATCCAAAATGGAGCGGAGCCTGTGGCGCAGCCATTAGCAGGCGGCGTGTCATCGGACATCTGGAAAGTGGAGCTTGCGAGCGGCCCGATTGTGTTCAAACGCGCGCTTGCAAAACTAAAAGTGGCGCAAGACTGGCGCGCACCGGTGGAGCGGTCGCGCTACGAAATTCGCTGGCTGCGGGCTGTTGCCCACATAATGCCCGACGCTGTGCCGCGCATGTTAGCTGCGGACGAGGACCGCGGAATTTTTGCGATGGATTACCTATTGCCGCAGCATTTTGTTTTGTGGAAAAAACAGCTGCTTGACGGAAATGTTCAGATTGCAAATGCAGCAGAAGTTGGCAGGCGCCTGGCAGTGATTCATGCGGCAACCGCCAGCGATCCCGAAATCCCTGCCATGTTTCCATCAAATTCCATTTTTCACGAGATCCGCTTAGCTCCGTATCTTGAAGCGGCTGCGCACCGCCACCCGGACTTGTCTGTAGCGCTGCAGCAGCTGGTGACCATCACAGCCCGCACCAAGCGCGCGCTAGTGCACGGCGATATCAGTCCCAAGAATATTCTGATCGGACGCAACGGCGCGGTTTTTCTAGATGCAGAATGCGCCTGTTTTGGTGATCCGGCGTTTGACCTCGCATTTTGCCTCAACCATCTGTTGCTGAAGTGCCTTGTGCGCCCGTCTGTAATCGGGTTACTGCTTGATTCGTTTTTTGCGCTGGCTGAGCGTTATTTGGCCGGCGTAAACTGGGAGCCGCCCCAAGACTTGGAGGCGCGGGCTGCGCGCCTGCTTCCGGGTTTGATGTTGGCGCGCGTTGATGGCAAGTCGCCCGTTGAGTACCTGACTGAGGAAGATGCGAAGCACAGTGTGCGGCAGGTAGCCCGAAAATTGTTGGCTGCGCCGGTGCCATCGCTGGCGTTGATTGCAGAAGAATGGCGGCGCGAGCTGAAATGATGCGAACAAAAATTGTGCAGCTCTACGGCCGGCGGGTGTGGGATTCTCGCGGCCGGCCGACGGTTGAGGCCGAGGTGCATTTGGCATGTGGCGCGGTTGGCCGCGCCATCGCACCGGCGGGCGCCTCAACCGGCGCGGGCGAGGCATTGGACTTGCGCGATGGCGGCGAGTCATTTGGCGGGCGGGATGTTTCCAAGGCAGTTGCAAACATTCGGCTGCCAATTGCTGCTGTGCTGAAAGGGCTCGATGCAGCTGACCAGGCAGGCGTGGACTTTGCGTTGATTGCGCTGGATGGCACGCCGCAGAAGAGCCGCTTGGGCGGCAACGCCATGATTGCAACATCAATGGCAGTTGCGCGTGCTGCAGCGGCTGCTGCAAACCAGCCCCTGTGGCAATATCTTGGCGGCAGCGGTCCCATGCCACTGCCGCAAATCCAGATTTTTGGCGGCGGTGCGCACGCAAATCGGCGCATCGACATCCAGGACTTCATGGTGATTGCCATTGGTGCCACCGAATATTCTGAGGCATTGGATTGGACTGCCCGCGTCTACGCCGCCGCCGGCCAAATCATGGATGAGGCTGGCAAGCTTGCAGGCGTGGCAGATGAGGGCGGATACTGGCCGAATTTTGAATCCGATGAAGCAGCTGTTGAAACATTGGTGCGGGCAATTGAACGGGCTGGATTAGTTGCCGGCACAGATGTTGCGATTGCGATCGATGTGGCGGCCAGCTCTTTTGGCAGGGGCGGAACTTACCAGCTGGGTCGCGAGCGCAAGCAGGTTGACTCGGACGCACTTGCGGAAATGCTGTTGCGCTGGCTTGCGCGTTACCCCATTGTGTCTGTTGAGGACCCCTTGGGCGAGGATGACAGTGCTGCATTTGCGCGCTTCGCCCGGGCAGCGGGGCAAAAAGTACAAGTGGTGGGGGATGACTTGCTCGTTACCAATGCCAGCCGGATTGGTGAAGCGGAATTGCACAACACATGCAATGCAGTGCTGATAAAGCCAAACCAAGCCGGGACCATCACCGAAACAAAACTGGCGCTTGATGAAACCCGCCGCGTCGGTTACGCGCCGATTGTGTCGGCACGCTCCGGCGAGAGCGAAGACACGATCGTTGTGCACCTTGCCGTGGGCTGGGGCGTGCAGCAATTGAAAGTTGGCTCCTTCGCACGCTCAGAGCGCATGGCTAAATGGAACGAGGGACTGCGCGTGGCCGAAATTGTTGGCGGGAGTCTTCCGCCTAAAAATACTTTTGCATGGGGCCGGTGAGGCAAATGCTTCGACAGGTGCGCTTAGTCTTTAACCAAAGGGGCTGTCTGTGTGTTGATCGTAAATCGCCCATCGGTGCAGGGTGGTTCTTCGGCGTCGGGCACGCCTATATGTCGACCGCACTCAAAAGACGACCACCATTCAACGCGTGATTCGTGCGGTCGCTGCGCCACTGCACCGACACTTGGTTTCGGCGGCGTCTCAATTGCTGGCCAGTCGCTCCCGAGCTTACTCCGCCAAGTTAGCTGGTTTGCACCCGGTGTTTGGACAGCCTGCCCCCGCCCGGATTACCCATCTTGAATCAAGCGTTTTCCCAAGCTGACCACTTCGTCAATCCCATAACCCAAGCGCGCATAAAAAGCCAGAGCTTGGGAATTGCTGCTGCGCACTTGGAGATTGATTTTGGGGCAGCCTGCACTAAGCAGCAGTTGTTCACCACGGGCCATCATGGCCCTTGCGTAGCCCTGCCCCTGATGTTCCGGGTGGACTGCCAAATAGTTAACCCAGCCTCTGTGGCCTTCATAGCCAAACATCGCGCTGGACACGATCTGACCTTGCAATTCACCCACTAAAAACCATTCGCGGTTAACGGCCAGTTTGCGCTGAATATCAAGCCCCGCATCGTTCCAGGGGCGGGTGAGTTCGCACAATTGCCACAGCTCAATGACGGCGGCTTGGTCAGCGATTTCGAATGGGCGTATGTGCATGGTTGCTGGATCTCGGACTATCATGAGGGTGCAGATGGAACAGATTTCTTTCCAAATCGTACCATTCATTGACCAATCGAATCGGACAGTTGGCTTTCAACATATGAATTCAAGTGCATGGGTGCGCGCCGCAAGCTCTTTCAGTGAATTGATTGCCGTTGCCGGTGAGCACCTTGCCGATCATGGCTGGGAACGCCTCTGGCAACGCTTGTCTGGCGTTACGCACGCAATGAACACTTGACCCTGCAGAATTACTTCACTGGCGCTGCGTTGGCGGCCCTGATTGGCTGGCTTGGGCTGCGCCAACATGCGTTGTCGCGCAGCGGGGCGCTGGGCGCATTACTGATTGGCACGGCGGTGTTTGGCGGGGCAGGTTTACCGGGCGCGACGCTCTTGATTGGTTTCTTTGTTTCGTCGAGCGCGCTTTCACGCATTGGCAGCGCGCGCAAGGCGCAGCTCACAGCGCAATTTTCAAAAGGTTCGCAGCGCGACCTGCTGCAGACGCTTGCCAATGGCGGTGTGGCAGCAGCGGCAGCTGTTGTGTTCGGCTACTCAAAGCTGGATGTGGTGTGGCTGGCGATGGCCGGCGCACTGGCTGCCGCCAACGCAGACACATGGTCCACCGAGCTGGGCGTGCTGGCACGCACAATGCCGCGCCGCATCACCGACTGGAAGGCGGTGCCAACCGGAACTTCTGGCGCAGTTACAAGCTGGGGGACTGTGGGTGCCGTCGTTGGCGCGGGGTTGATTGCGCTATTGGCAGGTGCGGCAAACTGGCTCACGGGCGCGGCACACAGCCTGCTTGCAATCACGCTACTGCCAATATGTGGCCTTGCCGGCGCTTTGGTGGACAGCTGGCTGGGCGCAACCGTGCAGGCGAGCTATCAGTGTGCGTTATGCGGGAAGACTACCGAGCGGCACCCGCTGTGTAAATGTGGCGGAGTCACCACTATTCAATCTGGCTGGCACTGGCTGGGCAACGATGCAGTTAACTTTGCGGCAACACTCACCGGCGCCGTGCTGGCCGCATTGGCGGCGCAGCTGCTTGCAAGCTGAGCAGAATTTAGCAGGCGGGCAGCGCGTTTTCTTTCCTTTGCGGCGGATCCGCTTGGCGCACGCCGCCAGCCCGCATATTCTTTATTAGCCCCAGTCGCGCAGTACCTGCCGGGCTGCGTTATGGCCATTGATGCCGGTGCAGCCGCCGCCCGGGTGCGTGCCGGCGCCGCACAAATACAACTGCTTGATAGGCGTGCGGTATTGCGCACAATCTGGTACCGGGCGCATGTGCAGCGCCTGGTCCAGCGTCATCTCCCCGTGCGTGGCGCTGCCTTCGGGCAGGCCGTAGTTGCGCTCCAGATCCAGCGGGGTCAGCACCTGGCTGTGCAGCACAAGCTGCGGCACATCCGGCGCAAACTGTGCCAGCGTGCTGAGGATTGCAGCACCCAGTGCGGCGCGCTGTATTTCCCAGTCTTGGCTGCGCAAATGGTAGGGCGCATACTGGGCGTGAACAGACAGCACATGCTGCCCGGGCGGGGCAAGCGTTGCATCTACCAGCGTGGGCAGCGTTGCATCCAGCCATGGCTGGCGGGACCAGCTGCCATACTTGGCAGCATCGCTGGCTTGCTCAATGTAGTTGATGCTTGGCGCAACGCGAATGCGCGCTGCCGCATCAAACGCAAAGCGCGGCACACCGGACAATGCCAGATGCATGCGCGCCGTGCAGCCGCGGTATTTGATGGTGCAAGTGCTGCGCAGAAACACCGGGTCAACCTCCACCGGATCAATCAAGCCTTGAAAAGTTGTGCGCGGGTCTGCGTTGGAGACCACCACGCGCGCGCTGATTTCTTCGCCGCTGGCAAGCACCACACCGCTAGCGCGCCCGTCCTTTACCACCACCTGCTGCACAGCAGCATTCAAGCGCAGCTGCGCGCCCATGCTTGTGGCGGCTTTTGCAATTGCCTGGGTGAGTGCGCCGGCTCCGCCCTGCAATTGGCTGGCTGCTGCAAATGCCGGCACTTGCCCCGCTGCCAGCGCCATCAACCACACAAATGCGGTGCCCGCCTGCCGCGGCCCCAATGACACTCCATGCACGCCATCCACTGCCAGCGCAGCTTTGAGCGCATCACACTCAAACCATTCGTCGAGCATGTCCGATACCGGCATGGGCAGAGTGCGAATGAGATCGCCCAGCTCTTTGCGGCTGAGGCGCCGCGCGGGCGCCACCAGCTTCAGCAGCTCCAGCAGGTCACGGCCGCCGGGCGCCGGCAGTGCGGGCGGGATCAGCACCATCAAGCGCGCCACTACAGCTGCCAGGCGCTGCATGGCAGCGCAGAAATCCGGCCAGCGCGCGGCATCGGCCTGGGAGTGGCGCGCAATTTCCGCAGCCGTGCGGGCTGTGTCGCGCCAGAATCTTATACAGCCGCCATCTGGCAGCGCAGTCGTCAGCAGCGGATCAATTGGCAGCAGGGTTAAGCCGTGCTTGTGCAGCTGCAGGTCAGCCGCCACATGTGCAACCAGGCGCCCCGTGCCCTCGGCCACACTGGAAAAACGGAAGCCGGGAAACAACTCCTCGGTAACAGCAGCGCCGCCCACTTGGGGCTGCCGCTCCAGCACCAGCACGCGTTTGCCGGCGCGCGCCAAGCAGGCTGCTGCCACAAGTCCGTTATGCCCGGCGCCCACAATCAACGCATCAAAAACTTCAGCCATGCAGCAGCTCCATCGCGGCATTGCGTCCGTTGATGCCAACCACGCCGCCACCCGGATGCGTGCACGCACCACACAGGAACACACCGGGCATTGGCGTGCGCTGCGCGAAGCGTTTGTCCCACATATAGTCCGGCAGGCACTCGCCCTGAAAAATGTGGCCACCGGTCAGGCCAAAGCGCGCCTCAATGTCCGGCCGGCCCAGCCCTGCCTGGGCCACGATTGAGCCCCGCGCGCCCGGGGCGCAACGCGCCAACGGCCTGACTACCCAC
>QWRL01000031.1 GCA_003670425.1 Chloroflexota bacterium | reverse complement strand
CAGCGAGTCAACTATTTGAACACGTAAAGCCATGGATGCGGAAAGCGTACCATGCAGCCCGCGTCAGTTTGGCAACAATCTAGCGTTTGCCCGCTGGCACATACGCCAAATTACCGGCAACAAATAATAGACAAACGCGCGCCAGAATGGGCGCGCTTGGCAATCTCAGTATATTTGTTGCGCGGGAAACCGGGCTATTCGTAGCGCAGCGCTGCAATAATTTGCATGCGCGCCGCCTGTCGCATCGGCACCAGCGCGGCCAGCACGCCAAACAGCAAGCCTGCAGCCGTAGCAGCCAGCACACCCGCCAGCGGGAACGTGTATTGCATGCGGAAGATGCCGCTGGCGCTGAGACCGGCCACCATCACATAGCCCAGGTACAAGCCTGCCAAAATACCGAGTGCCGTGCCCAGCACTGCGAGCAACAGCGCTTCCGCCACAATTGTGCGACTCATTTGGCGGCGCGTTGCGCCAATTGCGCGCAGCATGCCAATCTCGCGCGTGCGCTCGATCACGCCAATTGCCAGCGTATTCAGGATGGCAATCAGCGAAGGCAGTGAAAGCAGCGCCAGCAGTAGGTAAGTGCCCGCAAACACGGCATCAAACTGCTTGCTGAACTCGGCCAGATACTCGCGCCCCGCAACAAGCCGAAACTGCGGATACTCTCCGGTTATCTTGGCCAGCCAGCGGCCGGCCGCGGCGGCGTCTGCGTTAGCGGTCAGGTTCACCTGGTAGAAGATATCCTCGTGTTTGTGGAAGTCCTGCCGCAGCAGCGCCTGCGACACATACGCCGTGGTGATTTTTGCGCTGAGCACATCGCCGCCAACTGCCACAATGCGATAGTCCTGCTGGCCCTCGGGCGTGGACAGCGCCACAGTATCACCGGACTGCAGGCCGGTCTGCGCTGCAAGGATACCGTTGATAATCAGGTTGCGTTCATTGCGCGCCAGCGCAGCCGCTGCCAACTCTGCCGTGCCGGCAGTAAAGTCCATGCCGGATACGGAAAAATAAGCCGCGGGATCAATCCCCAGCAAAGATACGGTGATGTCCGGCAGGCCACTGCCGGTGCGCGCTGGCATGTTTGTTTGGGCGTAGCGCAGCGTGCTCAGCGCCGCCACGCCGGGCACGGCGCGGATTTTGTTTGCGAGCGCCTCGCTTGCGCCCACATCGCCTTGCCACACTGCGATCGAGGGCGGCACAAGCAAAAAGTCGCTGCCCATGCTTTTCCGAAGCAACACCAGCATACTGTCATTGAGGCTGAAGATCAGGCCGCCAGCCCCAACCACAATTGCAAGGCCCACCATTGTGGCGCTGGCAGTGATGGCCGCCCGGCCAGGGTGACGGGTTAGGTTGCCGCGCGCCAGTTCGCCAGTGCCCTCGCGCGCAAATAGCTGCGCTATAAGCACGCTAAATGCCGCGGCCACGGGCTGCACCAGCGCAGGTGATGCCAGCACCAGCCCAATAAAAAATAGCAAGCCGCCCAGCGCTAACAGCGCAAAGCGGCCGGAACGCAGCATCAACAATGAAGCACAAATTAGTGCAGCCCCTAGCAGGGTGCCGGTCCGCCCCACCTGCTGCGGCGCAAGCGCGGCAGGCCGCAGCGCTGCCAGCGGCGTTAGCCGGCTGGCGCCCCACGCCGGCAGCAAGCCGCTCAAGAGCGACACGCCCACCCCCAAAGTAATTGTTGTCACCAGCAGACCCGGCTCGATAATCAGTGCGCCAATTTCCATATTTAAGTACTGGCGCAAGATGCCGGCGCCGCCGGTGGTGATGGCGCGGCCCAACCCATAGCCCAGCGCGAGGCCGGCGGCCGTGCCAATCACGCCCTGCAGCAAACTTTCGGTGAGCAGCAGCCCGATGATGGTGCGGCGGCTGGCGCCGATGGTGCGCAACATGCCGATGTCGCGGCGGCGCTCGGCAACTACGGTGCGAAAGGTGTTGAAGATTATGAAGCCGCCCATCAGCAGCGCCAGAAATCCAATTAGATTAAAAGCGATCTGGCTGGTTTGCATGGCGGCCATAAATTCTGACCCGGCGCCCAAGGCACCCAGCTGCAGCTCATTGCCCAGCTGCGCCTCAATTGCCTGCAGTGCCGCGGCGCGCTGCGCATCATCGTTCTCCACCAGGTTGGCTTCGATTACAGTGATGCGATCGGGCATGTCGAAGAGCTTTTGCGCAAGCCGCAGCGGCAAGAAAACCTGCTCGTTGCCTGCCAGCGCGCGGCCGGCCAGCACGCCCACCACGCGCAGCTTCACAACGCCCACCGGCGTGGGCACACGCAGCATCCCGCCTACCTTCAGTTGCAGCGCGTCCGCCAAACTCTGCGCAATCACAGCCGCGCTGCCATCCGCTGCCTGCAAGAAGCGCCCGCTCACCAAGCGGTAATCGCGCAGCGCAGCCGCTGCCGCCGGGTCCACACCCAGCAGCAGCAGCGCGCCCACGCGCACATCGCGTCCGTAAAACTCCGGCGGCAGATTGAGGGTGCGTTCGATGCTGCCCGCCAGCGCACGCACGCCGGCAATGCGCAAAAACTTTTCGGTGCGGCGTGCAATGAACGCCGCGCCGGTGCGGTGCGTGATGGTTACATCCACCTGCCCCGCTGTGGCGCGCAAGTTGCGCTGAAAAGCGTCCAGCATGGTGGGAATGTAAATGCCGGTGCCAAATAGCACCATCACACCAATTGCAATTGCCAGCGTGGTGAGGCCAGTGCGCAACCGGCGCCCCAGCAAATAGCGCAGCGCAAGGGTGAGAGCCATGGAATCTTTGCGCTGCCTAGGCTTCCGCCGTGATGAGCTCGGCCAGCATCGCCTGGTTGTCCGTGGCGTTGCGTTCCAATACTGTCTCCTGCGCAATGCGGCCGTCCCGCAGAAACACCACGCGGTCAGCATGCGCAGCCACGCGCGCATCGTGCGTCACCATCAGCACGCTGCGCCCCCAATCACGCGCCATCCGTTGCAGCAGCGCAGCAATCTCCTGCGACGCTTGCGTATCCAGATTGCCCGTCGGCTCGTCCGCCAGCACCAGCGCGGGTTCGGCTACCAACGCGCGCGCAATCGCCACGCGCTGCTGCTGGCCGGCAGACAGCTGGTCGGGCCGGCTGCCCAGCCGGCTGCCCAGCCCAACCCGCTCTAGCAGCGCGGACGCCTTTGTGCGCGCAACCGCCGGCGCAATGCCATCCAGCACCAGCGGCAGCGCAGCATTTTCAATTGCAGTCAGCACCGGAATCAAATTAAAAAATTGGAAGACATAACCGATCTTGCGGCGGCGCAGCTGTGTGAGGGCGTCGTCAGACAGCTTATGGACGGGCTGCCCTTCGAACAGCACGCTGCCCCGGCTGGGGGCGTCCAACCCGCCCAGCAAATGCAAGAGTGTGGACTTGCCGCAGCCGCTGGGCCCCATTACGGCCACAAATTCGCCATGCGCCACACTAAGGCTCACGCCATCCAATGCAGCTAGCGCGGTGTCGCCCGTGCCATGTATGCGCGTAAGCCCTTGCGCCTCGATAACCGGAAAATCTGGCACGGTGCTAATTAACCATGCCCTATGATCCATTGTGCAGGCTGCATATGCACATGCGGGCAGTGTACAACAAACTGCGCCCCATGCGTTTTAAGTGCCATCGATATTTTGAGGGGCCCAAGCAAGAGAGCACGAGCAAAACAACAAAGATGCCGCCCACGGCAGCCGCTAGCGCGCCGCCCCCAGCTCACACCAGTCACAAGCTCTCGCTGGCAGATCTGGACCTCTGATGCCTCCGTTTAGCTCGCGTGGCCTTCGAGGGATTCGCCAAACAACATCACCATCAGCGTCTTGCCGACAATATTCATCAAAATGCCAAAGAGCACCAGGCCCATCAACATCGTGAAAGCAGCGATGATCCGCCCGCCAACGGTGACCGGGTACATATCGCCATAGCCCGTCGTAGTGAGGGTCACAATGCACCACCACATCGCAGTGGGAATTGAGCTGTAGAACTGCTTGTCCCCCGGCACGATGTTGCCGCTGAGCGGATCGACCGGCTCAAAGTTCTCCGGGAGCGCCTGGCCCGGATTTTCCGCCGTGTATTGCTCCTCCCATGCGGCTTTTGCAGCAGCCGAATAAAGACTGCCTTCCACCTGGTACATCAGCGAGCTGAAGATCATCAGCGCCGAGAAAAGCGTGATGAAGTAAATGATCAGATTGGCAACCAGCGGATTCCGCTTGTGCGCCGCGCCCGCTTGCATCTGCTGCATCGCCTCGCGCGCCAGCTTGAGCACTCGCAGCACGCGCAGCACGCGCAAGAGCCGGAAGACATTTGCGCCTTGGGTCACTTGCAGGTTCACAGTCAGCATCAAGAGCGAGGGCACGATTGCGACCAAGTCCACCAGCCCCCAAAAACTGAAGATGTATCGCAGCCGGTTCCTGGCATACGCGATGTTGCAGATGTACTCTGCCGAAAAAATGACGAACGTCACTATCTCCAGTGCATAGAATGTATCTCTGTATTGGGCGTTAAGCGTGTCCACCGACTCCAGCGCCATGCCAACACAAGACACGAAGATGAACAAATTCACAATAGCGTGAACGATGCGATAGGCGACCGAATGCGGTTCGGTGAACGCCTGTTGGAGAATGCTTACTGGGCTGGCTGGTTGGTTTGATTTAAGACGGGACATCAGAATGTGGCTCCCAAGCGTGGATTATTCAGCGCAATTGACGCTGTGTTCAAGTAACGGCCTGTTCACTATCAAGGTACACAGCACCACAGTGCCGAACAGAAGTATCTAAGAAGATCGTCTTTGACAATGTTTGCATATCCCAACCAGCTTGTCAAGTTTCCGTTTTTCGCAACACATAATTAGGTCCGCAGCCTTACAAACCATGGATATCTAACATATATGGGGGAAGCGTACGGGGGTGCACCGAACTATCTTGCACAGCGCAGTGCCTGTTGCCGTAGACCAGCGCCTGAACCACTCCCACCCGCGCTCCGCCGCATGGCCCATTTCTGCAGCGCGGATCTACCAGCCCACAGTCCGCTCTGGCCGCCGGCGGACGATAGCGGCGGCCAGCGGTTGCGCGAACTACACTCTCGCCTGATCACGCCGCCCGGTATGATTTGTTTCGGCCGCAAAATGGCGCCGCCGGCCATTTGAGAAAGGTGCGGATCAGCCGCGGTATTTCTTCAGGTCGACGCCGATGTTGGCCGGGCCGAAGGACGCGGGCAGGAGCTCGGAGAGCTGGCGCAGCTTATAGACGCCGGGTTCCCGGATTCCCTCAAGGATGTCGAGATCGTAGCCGCAGAGCGAGGAGAACTCCATCAGCTTCTGGCGGCACTTGCCGCAGGGGCCTGTGAAATTCGGCGCGTCGAGCGACGGCAAAGCGCCCTCGAGCGCGCCGACGACCACGAGCAGCCGCGGCGCACGCTCGCCGGCCGCGACCATGGCCGCGAGCGCCGACTCTTCGGCGTGCGTGCCGTCGTAATCGGCGGCCTCAACATTGCAGCCGGAATAGATCTTCAGGCGTTCGGTGAGGATAGCCGCACCGACCTGATACCTGGAATACGGCGCGTAGGCCTGAAGCCTGACCTGAAGCGCCGCCCTAATCAGTTCATCGAACTGCGCTGCGTGATATTTTTCCATGCCGCCTCCTGGATCTGCGGATAGCGAGGGATGGGAAATTCATGCGCCCAAGCACCCAATCATCTTACACCCTGACCCGCGCTTGACAATTGGAGCCCTGCGCTAACCCCCACCCAACCATTGCCAGCGTGCATAGATGTTGAGCGCACTTTAGTGAGCGCACCCAAAGCAATGCATTAGGGCAGCAGCCCAGCTTTCTGCAGTATCGCGCGCACGTTTGCATGCTCAACCTCGGGCAGCGGCAGCAGCGGCGCGCGCACCGGCCCGCCATACAAGCCCTGCAATGCCAGCGCTGCCTTCAAGCCGGCAATGCCCAAACGCGCCGTCAGCAGCATGTTTACGGGAATCAGGCGGCGCTGCAGTTGCGCAGCCGCATCAAGCTTCCCTGCAAGGAACAGGCGCTGCATTTCAGCCAGCGGCGCAGCTGCAACATTTGCCAGCGCCGCCACAGTGCCGGCTGCGCCCACTGCCAGCGCACCCAGAAACGCGCCGCCCGATCCGGTTAGCACGCCGAAGTCCGCACGCGTCTCTTCCACAATCTGCCCGATCTTTTGCACATTTGCGCTGCTGTCTTTGATGCCGCAAATGTTGGTGTGCGCTGCGCAGCGGATGGCCACCTCAGCGCCCATGTCCACACCGGTAAAGCCCGGCACGTTGTATAGCATCACGGGAATTGGCGCGGCATCGGCCACCATCAAGTAGTGGCGCTCCAGCGCAGCAGAGGTCATGGCCGCTTTGTAATAGCATGGCGACACTACAATCGCAATGTCCGCGCCGGCAGCCGCCATCTGGCGCGTTAGTGCAATCGTCTCGGCGGTGCCCTCCATGCCGGAGCCCGCAATCAGCAAGCGGCCGGCAGGCATTACCGCGCGTGCCGCTTCAATCGCAGCCACGCGCTCGGCAATGCTCAAGTACACATACTCGCCATTCGAGCCCTGAATGACATAGCCATCCAGCGGCATGGCATTCATGGCGCGCAAGTTGGCTTGCAAGTGCTCGCAAGCCAGGCTGCCGTCTTCATGAAACGGTGTCGGCACGGGCGGAAAGATGCCCTTGATGGGCGCAGATTTATTCGCAGACATGCGCGTCTCCTTGATGCCTAAGTTTCCCACGGAATCGGCCCGCCAATCGTGCTAACATCAGCCGCCACGGCCCACCAAAAAAATGCTGCCCCTGCGCGATATCAACCGGTCCGGCTCGTTCCCGCTAGTTAACTGGCTCCTGATTGCAGCCAACAGCGCAGCCTTCTTGTTTCAACTTTGGCTGCCGCCTGCGGTGCAAGACCAGCTGATTGAGGTTGCAGGCGTGGTGCCGGCGCGCTTCCTCACCGGCAGCCCGCTGGCAGTGCTCTCATTGTTTACGAGCCAGTTTCTGCATGGCGGCTGGATGCACATCATCTCCAACATGTGGGTGCTGGCCATCTTTGGCGACAATGTGGAGGACCGCTTGGGGCATGCGCGCTACTTGCTGTTCTATCTGGTGAGCGGCGTGCTGGGCGCGCTCGGGCAGGTTGCGATCGCACCGTATTCGCCCGTGCCAATGATTGGCGCAAGCGGCGCCATCGCCGGTGTCCTCGGCGCGTACCTGTTGTTCTTTCCGCTTGCCAAGGTTGTCACGCTGGTGCCCATATTTTTTTTCGTGCGCTTCATCGAGCTGCCCGCCTGGGTGTTTCTTGGCGGCTGGTTTCTGCTGCAGTTTTGGAACGGGCTGCCAACGGCAGTCTCCGGCGCTGCCGGCATGCAGGGCGGTGTTGCCTATTGGGCGCATGTCGGCGGGTTTGCCGGCGGCCTGCTGCTGGCCCGCTTGTTTGCGCGGCGCATCACATACTAAATTTGTTTTAAATTTGAGGTGATCAGGCGGCGCGCCCCAGCAGCTGTGCGGTGAGCACGCGCAGCGCGCGCCCGGCCACGCCGCGCGGGCTTGCCAGCAGCAGCTGCGCTTCCGCCGCGCGGGCGGCTGCCTGCTCGCGGGCTTCGGTGTACGCGCGCGCACCGGCCTGTTCCAGCAGCGCAATAATCTCTGCGGTGCCGGCACCGCCCTGCGCAAGCGGGCGGTAAGCGGCAGCCAGCGCCGGCGACACACTGCAACCGTACACCAGCGGCAGCGTTTTCTTGCGCGATTCAATATCGCTTGCAACAGATTTGCCCGAGGCGCCAGTGCCCCAAATGCCCAGCAAGTCATCGCGAATTTGGAACGCAATGCCCAGCTGCGCACCGAAACTGCGGTAGTGGGTGCGCACGCGCGCCGTTGCGCCGCCGGCCAGTGCGCCCATCTCCGCTGCCGCAGCCAGCAGCGCAGCGGTCTTGCCATGTGCCATGCGCAGATACTGCTCCGGCTGCACCAGCGCCTCACTCTCAAACGCCAGGTCCAACTGCTGGCCGGCGGTCAGCTCCACACATGCGGCGCCCAGCAGCTCAAGGGCACGCACGCGCATGGCGGGCGGCAGTTGTGCAGCCCGCGCCAGCGCCAGATGCGCGTGCGCAAACAATGCGTCGCCAGCATTGATGCCCTGCGCGCGGCCCCACACGCTCCACACCGTCGGCCGCCCGCGCCGCAGCGTACTCCCATCCTGAATGTCGTCATGCACCAGGGAAAAGTTGTGCGCCAGCTCCACGGCCGCAGCCACGGGCAGCGCACGCTGCCAACGGCCGCCGCTCGCGCCAGCGCATAACAGCACCAGCAGCGCACGCGTGCGCTTGCCGGCGGCCAGTGGCGCATGTGCATCCCAGCCCATGTGGTGGTGCAGCATTGGTGCAACACAATCCGCGCTGCCGGGTGCAACCGGAAAGTTGAGCAGGCGCTGCAGCTCCTGTTCCATTGCTGCGCGGCAGCGTTCAGCCAGCGCTTGTGCCATCAGCCGTGTTAGCGCGCCTGCAACGGCGTGCGCTGCAGTGCGGCAATGTCTGCTGCACCAGCGCAAAACATACTGATGCGCAGCTGCTGGATGAACTCGTTGATTGTGGCATCCACAGCTTCCTCCGAAACAACCGCTGCCTGCAAGAACGGGCGCGCCGTGCCGGCCAGCGTTGCACCAAGCGCAATGCACTTGGCACAGTCCACCCCGCTGCGCAGCCCGCCGGACGCAAACACCAGCGTATCCGGCGCACCGCGGCGCGCATTATGCAGCGCCTGCACCGTGGGGATGCCCCAGTCATCAAAAGCAGCGGCAACCCGCGCCAGCGCCGGGTTGGGTGCGCGGTGCATTTCCACTTTGCTCCACGATGTTCCGCCGGCGCCGGCCACATCAATGGCGGCCACGCCCGCTGCCGCCAGCTGTTTGCAGGCGCGCTCGGAGAAACCCCAGCCCACTTCTTTTGCAATCACTGGCACACCATCCGCCGCAAGCGCGCGGCACACGGCTTCCACCTTGCGCAGCAATCCGGAAAAGTTTGTGTCGCCCTCGGGCTGCACTGCCTCCTGCAGCGGATTGAAATGCAAAATCAGCCCGTCGGCACCAGCAAGTGCCACGGCGCGCCGGCAGTGCTCCACGCCGTATCCGTAATTAAGCTGCGGTGCGCCGAGGTTGGCAAACAGCAGCAGCTGCGGCGCGTATTTGCGCAGTTCAAAACTGGCAGCACTGGCCTGCGATTCAAGCGCCACGCGCATGGAGCCCAGCCCCATGGCAATACCCGCCTGCCCGGCAGCCGTTGCCAGCACGCGGTTGATGCGCTGCGCATTGCGCGTGCCACCGGTCATTGAAGAAACCATCAATGGTGCGCGCAGCACCTTCCCAAACACAGTTACGCTGCAATCAATGCGCGCAAGGTCCAGCTCCGGCAGCGCTTGATGCTCAAATTGCAGGCGTTCCAGGCCGGTAGTAACGCCGCGAAACTCCACATCCTCCTCGAGGTTGATGCGGATGTGGTCGTCCTTGCGCTTGGCAGTGGCGGCTTTTTTTATTGGGCGGCTTTTCACGATGTATGGCATAATATCAGCGGACGCGCGGGCTGTCAAAACAATGTGACAACCGGGGCGCATGCGAACATTATTTGCGTTCGACCAAATTCTTTTTGAGAGGCAATAAAATGGCAGACACACTTACTCGGGTTCAGAAACTAGTGGTGGAGACATTGGGCGTAGACGAGGGCAAGGTGGTTTCCCAAGCGCGCTTCAAGGAAGAGCTGGGCGCCGACTCGCTCGACTTGGTTGAAATGATCATGGCGTTTGAGGAAGAGTTCGGCGGCGAAATTCCGGACGAGAAGGCGCAGAAAATCACGACCGTGGGCGAGGCGGTTTCGTTTATCGACACTTACATGGGCAAGTAAGCCCCTGATTTTTGACGGCGGATACGGGGTGGCGTGGCCACCCCGTTTTGGTTTAAGCAGACTGCCCGCGCAGCAGATTTAGCGCCAGGTTTGCGCCCCACTCCGCAGCGTGCGTGGAAGGCGCGGCCATGGTGCGCACAAAGCGCTGCTGCCCGGCTGGCGCCGGCGGCTGCAGCGCAATGCCCAGTTGCAGCACATCGGCGGAGGCGTGCAGCACGCAAGCCAGCGCCAGCGGCGCAGCAAACATGCGGGCGCAATGTGCCAGTGCGTCGTCAAGCAGTGCATTGGTGTCAGCACCGGCAGCAGCAGCGGGCAACAATGCGCCGCCACGGAATGCGCTGGTGCCGGCTGCGGCCAGGCGCCGTGCCAGTTCACCGCTGGTGCCCTGCTCCACGCAGGCCGCAGCGTGCCCCGCAGCCGCAATATGCGCAAGCGCCACCGTGGCCAGCGTTGTGCCATCCGCACCAAACACAGCGGCACCCAAACGCGCGCGTGCCGTGCGCTCAACATCCGCCACCAGCGCAGCCGCCGCCGCAGCGGTTGCAGCGCGTGCCGTGATGTGCAAATCCACAACGCCCGCATGCGTGGTGAGGCCGACCACCGGGTTGGCCAGCCGCTCCAGGTCTGCCACCTTGGCGTCCACCACGCTCTCACCCAGCCCCGCCACATGCAGCACCCGCGCATGGATTGCGCCCATCGCCGGAAAGCGCGCGGCAAGCCACGGCAGCACGGCGTGCTCCAACAAGTAGAAGAGCTCGCGCGGCACGCCGGGCAGCGCAATCAGCACGCTGCGCCCGCGCTCGGCCGCAAAGCACGGCGCAGTGCCAACCGGATTCTCAATTGCGAGCGCACCAACCGGAATAAAAGCCTGCTGCCGGTTGTTCTCGCTCATCGGGCGCCCCATGCGCGCAAAGCGCGCCTCAATCTGCGCCAATAGTGCCGGCTGAAACTCCAGCGGACTGCCCACCGCCCAACCGGCTGCCATGCGCGTTTTGTCGTCCACCGTTGGGCCAAGCCCGCCGGTAACAATCACCACATCACTGCGCGCCAGCGCACGGTCCATTGCTGCGGCAATCAGCAGTTCATCATCACCGGCCAGCGTTACGGAGCACAGGCCAATGCCAATGCCTTGCAGCGCCCGCGCAATATACGCACTATTGGTGTCCACGGTCTTGCCGGACAGCAGTTCACTGCCAGTGGCAATCACCTCGGCGCGCGGATTGGCGGGCCGTGGCCCGGCAAAATTTGGTATTTGAGCAAGCATGAGACGCTCAAATGATACCCGAACAATCAGGCGGACAGCCTCCAAGCCGGGCGCACAACTTCTTCACAATCTGCTGGCATTTTGTTGATAGGCGGGCGATACACTCCTGCAAAATCTGATCGAGGCGAAATCACATGCAAGCAGTTGTTCGTTTTTCCAAAGCGCTTTCCGTCCTGTTGGCAGCTGCCCTGATGGCAGCTTGCAGCATGCCCAATATCCCGCCAAGTGCTGTGGTGGCAAATCCGCCCACTGCTGCGGCGGAGTCCACAAGCGCCGCAATCGCGGTGGCAGCGCCGCAAGCCACCAGCATACCGGCAGCCCAGTCTGAAGAGGAGCTGCTCCATGACCTCTATGAGCGCGTTGCCCCGTCAGTGGTGCACATCAAGGTGGTGCAGCGCACCAATTCGAATGGGCTTAACCAGTTGCCGTCCAATGAACAGCCAAAGCTGCCGGGCCTGATACCACCGGACGACACGCCGGGCGGTTCCCTTGAGCGCTCCCAGGGGTCCGGCTTTATATTTGACCGCGAAGGCAACATCATCACCAACATGCATGTAGTGGATGGTGCGCAAACAATCGAGGTGAGCTTTCGCGATGGGCTAACGGTGCGGGCTGAGATCGTGGCGATGGATCCGGACAGCGACATCGCGATGATTAAAGTGGACGTGAGCGGACTGACCCTGCAGCCCCTTGAGCTGGCGGGGATAGACGAGGTCTTTGTGGGGCAGCGCGCCATCGCAATCGGCAATCCGTTTGGACAGACGTGGACCTTGACCACCGGCATTGTGAGCGCAATCGGCCGCACCATTAATTCCGGGCACAATGGCTTCTCCATTCCAGAAGTAATTCAAACCGATGCCGCCATCAATCCAGGCAACTCCGGCGGACCGCTGCTGAATTCCGCGGGGCGGGTGATTGGTGTAAACACCCAGATCATCTCTGACTCGCGTGCAAGTTCCGGCCTCGGCTTCGCAGTGCCCGCATCTATTGTGAGCCAGGTGGCGCCCAGCCTGCTGCAAGGCCGCGCTTACACATACCCATACCTCGGCATCAAGGCCACCGATCTCACGCTGGACATGCTGGAGGCAATGAAGCTGGATGCGAACCAGCGCGGCACACAGGTGATTGAGGTGATGAGCGGCGGGGCGGCGGCGCTGGCAAAGATGCGCCCATCCACGCGGACCATCTCGGTCAATGGAGAAGATGTTCCGGTGGACGGCGACGTGATCACTGCGATCAATGGCTCCCGGGTAAATAGCATTGCAGACCTGATTGCATATTTGGTCAAAAACGTAAAGGCCGGCGAAAACGCCAAACTCACTGTGTTGCGCGGTGGCAAGCCAATCGCAGTGGAAATTAAACTTCAGCCGCGCCCCACGCAATAGCCGGCGGCTGCCGCGCCGCTGCGGTATACAATGAGTGCGGTCTGGCGCTGCAACCTAGTGAAAACCATCCGCCAATCGCTTGGGAAAGCCGGTGAGCAGCTGGCTGCGGAAAAGCTTATCTCCCTCGGCTATGGGATCGCTACACGCAACTACCGCTGCACTGCCGGCGAGATTGACATTGTGGCGCGCCACAAGCAGGTGTGGGTGTTCGTGGAAGTGCGCACACGGCGCGGCACAAAGTTCGGCACCCCGGAAGACTCAATCACAGCGCGCAAGCAGGCCCACATGATTGCGGCGGCAGAGTTCTACCTGGATGCCAACAACCTCAGCATGCTGCCGTGGCGCCTCGATTTGGTGGCGGTGGAGTTTTCCACACAAGGACAGCTGCTGCGCTTGGACGTCATTCCCGACGCCGTCAGCGCAAACTAAAATCCGCTGCACAACACACGAGTTGCGCAAAGGAAACTCCGCAGCCTAATGTTGCGGGCTCAATGACTTAAACGAACCATGCTTGAATCTTCAGACTCGACACCGCACATAAGCGGCCAGAATGCCAGCCGGGCCCATTGGTTTGGTCTGATTGGCTTCGGGGCGCTCACAAGCTTGGTTGTCACAGCCGCGTTCTTGGCCGGCGTGCTTACGCAGCAGCGCACCACGCGCCAGCACGGCGAATTTTCGCTGCCGGTATTGCTGCAGGCACGCCAGCTGATTGAACGAAATTTCTTGGGCGTGCTGCCGGAAAAAGCCGACCAAGAGCATGGCATGATCCGCGGATTGCTGCAAGCTATCGACGACCCGTACACCAACTTTATTGAGGCAGCCGGCGCCGAACTGGACACTGACCGGCTGTCCGGGCGCTTCGGCGGAATCGGCGCCGAAGTTACCCAATCTGAAAATGGGGAGATTGTGCTGAAGCCTTTGGCGGGGCAGCCGGCTGCGCTTGCCGGAATTTTAGCTGGCGACATTCTGCTGGCTGTCGATGGTGAAGCGCTCACTGCCACGACTACGGTAGACAGTGTGGTGGCGCGCGTGCGCGGCGAGGCAGGGACCACAGTGGTTTTGCGCGTGCGCACCGGCGCGGGCGCAGCGCGCGAGCTGCGCATCATACGCGTTGAAGTGGAACTGCCTTCCGTTGTCTGGCGCGTACTGGAACAAGATGCCGCCATCGGCCTGCTGGACATTGACCGCTTTAGCGACCGCACGCCAGCCGAGACGCGCACGGCCCTCACGGAACTCTTTAAAGCCGGCGTAAAACAGGTGATCATTGATTTGCGCGGCAATGGCGGCGGCCTGCTGCAATCCAGCGTGGACACCGCCAAATTGTTTTTGGATGGCGGCGTAATTTTGTACCATGCACGCCGTGACCATGCAGAGGAAACCTACACGGCAGATGCCGGCGGTTTGGCGGCCGAGACTCCGCTGGCAGTGCTAGTGGACGGCGGTTCCGCCAGCGCAGCGGAAATTCTGGCAGGCGCGCTGCGCGACCGCAAACGCGCACCACTCATCGGCCAAAAAACCTATGGCAAGGGTTCCGTGCAGCTGATTTTTGAACTCGAAGACAAGTCCAGTTTGCATGTCACAAATGCGCGCTGGTACACACCCGGCCGCACTGTGCTGGACAAGCTGGGACTGGAGCCGGATATTGCCGTGGAACCCGGCACAGGCGATGCGGACGCCAGCTTGCAGCGCGCTATCGAGTATTTGCAGGCCCAGCCATGAAGCCCACAGCGGACACCAAGCTTGTGGCCACCAACCGCAAGGCGCACTTTGACTACTATCTTGAAGAAAAGTTTGAAGCCGGCCTCGCGCTGCTGGGCACTGAAATAAAATCTGTGCGAGCCGGCGGCGTGCAGCTGCGCGACGGCTATGTGGCTGAGCAGAAAGGCGAGCTGTGGCTGCTGAATGTGCATATTGCGCCGTACAGCATGAGTCAAAACAACCATGAAGCGCTGCGGCCCCGCAAGCTGCTGCTGCACAAGCGTGAAATCAAAAAGCTGGCGGTCAAGCTGCGCGCGTCCGGCTACACCATTGTGGCGCTGAGCATGTACCTGCGCGGCGGGCACGCCAAGGCAGAGCTGGCGGTGGCGCGCGGCAAACAGCAGCACGACAAACGCCAGGCAATTTCCAAGCGCGAAAGTGATTTGGCGATCCGCCGCGAGCTGGGCCGGCGGCGCTGAGCGCAAGCCGCGGCGGGCGCGCCGCGCACTTGACAGCGGTGATACACTTTGCCTGCGGGGATGACAGGCTTCGACGGGAGAGGCTGTCGTTAGACTGCGAGCCGAGAGGCGCCGATCTCGTAAAACCAGCGCAACAAACTAACTGGCACTAACTCTGCCTATAACGCTCTTCCGCTCGCCGCCTAATCGCGGCTAGCCGGAGCAGATCTCATGCGTGAGATCCGTCCCCCGGCAGGCGCTTGCAGATCGCAAGCCGATGGGGCGACACAATAGTCTGCATGCCGTGCGAGCCGCCGTGCCTCGTGCGAAAGAAAAAGCGGCTGGCTGGGACGCGACCCTGTTGGGCGGGGCGCACCCGGCGAAACAGAAATAGCCTGACTACGCTCGTAGATGTTTAGCGGTGAATCTTTTCGGACCCGAGTTCGATTCTCGGCATCTCCACCTGCTCAAAACTCCGGTGCATGGGGCACCGGAGTTTTGCTTTAATTGAAAAACGCGCGGGCAAGCGCCAGCCACTCTGGCACTGCAAGTGTCTCCGCCCGCCGCCGCGGCTCCAGACCGGCAGCCTCCAGTGCAGCGCGCACTGCTTCGCGCCCCAACCCCAAGCCAGCTGCCAGCGAGTTAAGCAGCTGCTTGCGGCGCTGCCCAAAACCGGCACGCGCCACCCGAAAAAACAACGCCAGCTCAGGCGCCGGCACAACCGGCACTGCATGCAAATCAACGCGCACAATTGCCGAGTCCACTTCCGGCTTGGGGAAGAATGCGCCAGCCGGAATGCGCCCCACGATGTGCGGCACCCCGTAAACCTGCACGCTCAACGCCAGCAGGCTCATGTCCCCGGGCCCGGCCGCAAGGCGCTGCGCCACTTCATATTGCAGCGTGAGCACAAGCAGTGTCGGCGGCTGCGCTGCCTCCAGCAGCATGCGCAGAATTGGGGCAGTGATGTAATACGGAATGTTTGCAACCACTTTATAAGGTGCGCCGGACTCCAACCCGGCTGCTGCCAGCAGCTGCCCCAGGTCTTGCTCCAGAATATCGCCATGGTGCAAATGCACATTGGCCAGCCCCGCAAGCACAGCCCGCAGCACCGGCAGCAAGCGCCCGTCAATCTCCACCGCCAGCACGCGCTGCGCAGCCTGCGCCAACGGGCGCGTCAGGCTCCCCGCGCCAGCGCCAATCTCCAGCACTGTATCCTGTGCAGCCACGCCCGCAGCAGCCACAATCCGGTTCAGCCATACCGGGTCGCCCAAAAAGTTCTGCCCCAAACTCTTCTTGAGGCGCACGCCGTGCACACGCAGCAAACTGCCGATAGATTCGTCTATGGCAGCACCCAGGTTATTTGATCAGCGGGCGGCACAGGCGTGCGGAAGTAAACCGTGACGTGCTCGTGCCAGCCCTCGTAGTTGGCGTCTTCAAAGCCAAGGTCAATCATCAAGCCGCGCACACCGCCGCCCGTGTCCTCGGCGGTGGCCAGCCCATAACGCGGAATGTAAAGCGGCGTGCCCAGTGGAATGATGCTGCGGTCCACCGCCACCATGCCTTTGGTGAGCACCTTGCCGCTGCGCGTCCGTCCGTACCAGGGCGCAGTCACCGGTGTACCAGCGCGGGCCGGCGAGTACGAGGTGGCATACATGCGCACAGCGCGCCAATACTCCACCGGTCCGTCCGGCGAATCCACAACACGCACCGCAATGTTTGTGCCATAGCCGCTGATGCGCGGCAGTGGCGCGCGCACCGTCCATTGCTGCAGCGCAGCCCGCGAAACTTCGACGCCATCCGCAAACAAAATGCGCACGCGTTTGGCCAGCAAGCCGTTCACGCCAGCCTGCAGCACAGCGCGCTGGTCCAGCTCCAGCTCGGGTGCCGCCTGCGTAAGTGCGCCAAACGGCAGCGGCGCGTACTCAACAAGCTGCTGCTCGCTGACGCGCACAATCCGGATTGCGCCATCCGCCGGGAGCGCCGCTTGCACGGCCGGCTCGCTATAGTCTGCGCCCAGCAGGCTCACCTGTGCATCAGCCAGCGCAGCGCCCACACTCGCCCGTGAACTGTATTGCTGTAGGCGCACGCCATCAACATCAATCGTCAGCGGGTGGGCGCGGGT
>QWRL01000030.1:2636-17107 GCA_003670425.1 Chloroflexota bacterium | reverse complement strand
GCTGGCTGGTGCTTGGGCCACACTCTGTAATGTGCGTCAGGTTTGGTAATTCAGGAGAATTGTTATGGTAAATAAGACTGTTGAAGGCATGCTCACGCTTGCTGAATTGGGGCAGAAGGCTGCCAGTGGCGAAGTTACGACGGTTCTGGTTGTGTTTCCGGACCTTTATGGGCGCTTCATGGGCAAGCGCGTACCAGCCAAGTTTTTTATGGAAAGCGTTGCGGCCCACGGCATGCACGCGTGCAACTACCTGCTGACCGTCGACATGGAAATGGAGGTTGTGGAAGGCTACAAGTATGCCAATTGGGAGAAAGGCTACGGCGACTTTCATTGCGTGCCGGACCTGAATTCGCTGCGGCTGGTGACCTGGCTTGAGAAATCCGCCATGGTGATTTGCGATGTGGAAACGGAGCCGGGCCACGAGCCGGTGCGTGTGTCCCCGCGCGGCATGCTGCGCAGGCAAATTGCGCGCTTGGACGAAATGGGGTTCATGGCCATGGGCGCGTCAGAAGTGGAACACTACGTCTTTAAAGAAACCTATGAATCTGCAAAAGAAAAAAACTTTGACAACCTCGTGCCTTTCGGCTGGTACATCGAGGATTACCACATGCTGCAGGGTACCAAAGAGGAAGTGCTGCACTCTGTGATCCGTGAGCACTTGGAGCGCAGTGGCATGCCGGTGGAGTCCAGCAAGGGCGAGTGGGGACCAGGCCAGCATGAAGTGAACATGCGCTACGCCGAGGTGCTAGAAACTGCGGACCGGCACGCCGTATACAAGCAGGCTGCAAAAGAGATTGCAATGCAAGTAGGGTTGGCGGTGACCTTTATGGCCAAGTGGCGCGCCGACCTCGCCGGCTCCAGTATGCATCTGCACATGAGCCTTTGGGACAAGGCCGGCAAACGCGCGCTCTTTCCGGGGCCGCGCAAAATGGGGCCGCTCGAAGTCTCTGACGAGTTCCGCTGGTTCCTGGGCGGCTGGATGCAGCACGCGCGCGCGCTATCTGTGTTCTATGCGCCGTACCCCAGCTCTTACAAACGCTACCAGTTTCAATCATGGGCGCCCACCAACATCGCGTGGAGTTACGACAACCGCACCTCGGGCTTTCGCGTGGTGGGGCATGGCAACTCCTTGCGCATCGAGTCGCGCATTCCCGGCGCGGATGCCAACCCATACCTGGCGTTTGCGGCCACCATTGCTGCCGGCATCGATGGCATCAAAAATAAAATTGAGCCGCCGCCCATCTTCGAAGGCGATGTCTACAGCGCCGCCAACCTTCCCAAAGTGCCCGCCAACTTGCGTGATGCCATCGGCGAGCTGGAGCAGAGTGCCATGCTGCGCGAAGCTTTTGGTGCTGATGTTGTTGCCCACTATCTGCACTTCTTTCGCACTGAGCAAAAGAAGTTCGATCAAGTGGTAACGAGTTGGGAGCGGGAACGCTACTTCGAGCGGGCTTGATGCCCGCCCGCGGGCGGCGAACATGCGACGCGGCTGGCACGCCAACCAGCGCTGCACTCACGGACGCGATTCAAAGCAGCGCCAGCTTCCGAAGTCGGTGTGCGGGTTGGCGCTGCAGCGTGTCGCCTCAGCGCAGCTTGTAGCGCTGCAGTGCCTGCCAGTCCAGTGTTACGCCGAGGCCGGGAGCGTCGGGCAGTGTCAGGTGGCCAGTGCCGTCGTCAAGCAGCGGTGCGGGCAGCAGGAAGTCGCGCCGCTCTGCAGTCCAGGTGGGCGGGTCGCACGGATACTCAATGAACGGAGCGTTGGATACGGCGGCCGACACATGCAAGTTGGCCAGCAGCACCAGTGCATCACCCCAGGTATGGGGCGAGTACAGCGCGCCGGCAGCCGCCACTTCCGCAGCCAGCTGGCGCGCGCGTGTGATTCCGGTGCTCCACACCACATCCGCCTGATACACATCCAGCGAGCCATGGCGCAGGTATTCGCGCTGCTCATGAAAGTCACGGTTGGCTTCGCCGCCGGCAATGCGCACACGGCTGCGCTGCCGCAGGGCTGCCAGGCCGCGGTAGTCGTGGCGGTGCAGCGGCTCCTCCAGCCAGTACACGTCTAGCTCTGCAAGCGCATCGGCCATCCAGCACGCAGTCTGAAAATCCCACTGCGTGGGCGTGTGGTCCCATGCCATCTGCCAGCCCTGGTTGGCATCCACCAGAATGTGCATGTCCGGCCCGATGGCAGTGCGCACGGCTTGCACGATGGCGAGGTCCGCGCGCGGGTCTGCGGCGTGGAAGCGCAGCTTAAGGGCGGGAAAGCCGCGCGCCTTCAGCAGCCGGGCGCTGGCAGCACGCTGCGCTGCGGGTTGGCGCTCGCCGGTGGAGGCGTATAGCGGCACGCGCGCCGAGCTGCCACCCAGCATGCGCCACAGCGGCTGCCCAAGCTGCTGGCCCCACAAATCCCACAACGCCACTTCAAGCGGCCACATGCGCCCGTAAAAAAACTGCAGGTTGTCCAGCAGCTGCACGTGGCGCTGCATATTGCCGGGCTGCTGCCCGATGAACAAATGCTCGTTGCCGGCCAGGCCATGCATTGCCTCGCCCGCGCCCACACCTTCGAGGCTGCCCGCACGCACACGCACCACGGAGTTCACAAACTCGCGGCGCGGCACGGGATCCCAGCTGGCGTGGAAGGGCGGCTCGAGCGGCAGGCGGTAGTGCTCTACCGCGATGGAGTCGATGACGGCCATGCTGCGGATTTAAAGATGCAAGCCGAGTTCGGGCAGCTGCAAGCTTGCCAGGCAGCTGCTGGCAGGCACGCCACTTTCGCCATCCCAGCCCAGCAGCTCATAGTAACGGCGCCGCGCCCAGTTGAAGCTTTCCTCAGAAATCTCAACGCCTTGCAGCGGCCCGCTTTTAAATGCGCGCATCACGCGCCGCGGCAGGCGGTCATCGTCGGCGCTGAAGCCCTCGCGCAAGTTGAACAGGCGCGCCAAAGTTTGGGCGCGCGCACCGACGGCCAGCACATCCGCAATGCCATAGTGGCTGCCGGTAACGCCGCTGAGCGCCTCGGCCAGATGCGCGTAACTGTACGGGTAGAAGTGGCAGTTGACGGCGCAATCCTGAAAGTGCATCCAGTTCAGCTCATGGTGGAAGACCTGCAGTTTGTCCTCGCCCAGATCACTAGTGCGCAGCGCGCCGATGGTGCGGCCGGTGAGCGCAGAGTTGACGCGCTTGAGGCCTTCGCCCTCATATGCAAAATCTGTGTCATGCATGTTCATCATGTGGTCAGCGCCCACAGGCGCAACCGCATAGCCCAAGCCCAGCGCATGCTTGAGGCGCGGCTCGTGCATGGGCAGCTCCTGGCCTTTTACGGTGAGCGCAAAGGCCGCACTTGCCGGCCCAAAGCGTTTGCTCATGCGCTGCACACCGGTGGCCAGCACGGCGCCAAATCCGCTGCGCGCTGCAATTGATTCCACCGCGTGCACCAGCAGCCCGGCATCCCCCCAGCGGAACGGCTGGCCGGTTTCATGCTCGGTGATGATGCCGTTCTCAAAGCACTCCATTGCAAAGCCGATTGAGGCGCCGGTGGAGATGGCGTCAAGGCCGTTGGCGTTGCACAGCTCATTGGCTTTGGCCACCGCCAGGTTGTCTGTGATGCCGCAGTTGGAGCCAAGTGCGGCCATGGCCTCGTACTCCGGCCCGCCGTATTCGGGGTTTAGCTTTTGGTAGGGGTTGTCGCTGGCGTGCTCAAACACCTGCTTGCAGGTGATGGGGCAGGACTGGCAGGTGTCGCGTTCTTTGTGGAACATTTCATAGTTGCGCTCGCCGGAGAGCGCCGCTGCATCAGCGAAGACCGGCGTCCCAAAATTGTTGGTGGGCAGTGCGCCAACATTGGCCCACCATGCGAGCGAATCTTGCGTGCCGCGGCCGGGGTTGGTTGCCCACGCGGCAAGCGTTTTGTAGTTGGCGCCCAGCCACTTGGCCACGTTGTTTACCGGTGCGCGCTCAACCACTGGCACCTTCAGCGTGCCGCGCACGGCAACGGCCTTCAGGTTCTTGCTGCCCATCAGCGCGCCCAGCCCGTTGCGGCCGGCAGCGCGGTTGATGTCGTGCATTACGGATGAGTACAGCACGCCGTTCTCCCCGGCGGGGCCAATCTGCGCGATGCGCACGCGCGGGTCCTGCAGCTCCGCTTGAATGCGCTGCTGCGCGGGCCAGGTGGGCAGGCCCCACAAATGGGCGGCCGGGCGCAGCGTCACATTGCCGTCTTGAATATGGATGTAGCATGGCGCGGCGGCGCGACCGCGGATGACGAGGGCATCAAAGCCGCTGCGCTTGAACTCGTGGCCCCACCAGCCGCCAGCCTCGCTGCTGGCAAGCGCACCGGTTAGCGGCGATTTGCCGCCGACACCATGGCGCCCGGCGCCGGGCAGGTTGGTGCCCTGCAAAATTCCGGGCGCAAAGATCAGCAAATTGTCCGGGCTGAGTGCATCTGTGTTGGGCGCCAGATCGCGCAGCAGCAGATACGCCACCAGCGCGCGGCCGCCAACCAGCAGCCGGTACATTGTTTCGGGCGGCTCTTCCACCCGCGTGTGCCCGGTCGTCAGGTCAACGTGCAGAATCTTTCCATGTATTCCACCAAGCATATGTTTGCCCCCGCTTTTGGATTGAGCGCCGCGTGGCGCTCAGGCGCTGCCAGGCGCCATCACGGCACGCGGCAGCAAGATGTTAAATTCGGCGCGCACCTGCGCGTCCTGTTCGGCAGTGATGGTCTGCGGCCAGGAAGTTTGCAGCAGGCTGCGCGCGGTGATGCGGGCGCGTTCGCGCATGTCAAGCGCGCCGGCTTCTTCCCAGTCACGCCGGCTGCCGCGGTGGGCGGTGTGCGGATATTGAAACTCGCTGTTCATGCGTGCAATGGTGTCCGGATGGCCAAGATAATGGCCGGGCCCGTCCGTGCAAACCTCGTGGATGGTGTCGAGCGCCAGCGTCTCCTCCGTCACCTCAATGCCGCGCACCAGGCGCATCACCTGCGCGTTGATGTCGTCGTCAATCACATAATTTTCGTATGCCACTGTAAGCAGCGACTCCAGCATGCCGGCCGCGTGATGGTTGTACTGTGCGCCCGCGAGCGCGGTGACTGCGCTGGTCAGGCCTTTTTCGAATCCGGCTTGCACATCAGGCAGCTTGCTTTCTGTGATGCCGCAGGAGTTGTAGATGGGCAGGCTGTAGTGGTGCGCCAGCTGCGCAGCTGCCGCGTTCATCAACGCCAGCTCCGCACAGCCGCCAATCATGCTGCCCGTGCGCAGGTCGGTTACCAGCGGCATGCCGCCCATCAGCAGCGGATGGCCGGGGCGCAGCAGCTGCACATACGTGATGCCGGCCAGCTCTTCAGCCAGCACCTGCACAAGCGTACCGGCCAGCGTGGCCGGGCCGGTGGCGCCGGCTTGCGGCGCAGACACCAGCGCCACAGGCATTCCGATGCGCACGGCGGCCGTCAGCGTCTCCACCGTCTCCACTGCAAAGCGCAGCGGGCTGACCATGTAGCCAAGGTTAAAGGAGAAGAACGGCCGCGCTGCAAACTGCTCCGCGCTGCCCGCCAGCAATGCGCCCAGCCGGAACACCTCGGCCACTTTCTGCGGATAGTAGCAACCACCCATTATGTGCTTGGTTGTGGCGGCCGCGCAGGCATAGAAAGTGTTTAGGTCAAGGTCATCATTGGGCACGTCGCGCGCCACCACCGGCCGCAAATAAAAGTGGATGTTCTCAAGCTGTTCCACCATCCGCCCGATATCAAACAAGTCGCGCAGATGCGACTCGCGCAGCGCGCCGCTTTCAAGGTCCAGCACGTGAACGGCTGCACCACCGGTGCCCAAGTGCACGCGCTTGTCGCGCAAATGCAGGTCGCTGCGCCCGTCACGGCTGTGGAGCACCACATCGTGGTTGGCTATTTTGAGCGCATGTTCCACCATGGCGGCCGGCAGGTACACCCGGTTCAGGCCGGCATCCACGCGCGCTCCGGCTGCTGCAAAAATTGTGCGGCACTCGGACTCCATCACCTCCACACCCGTGCGCTCCAGCACCTGCAGCGCCGCCAGATGAATGCGCAGCACATCCGCTTCGCGCAGCGGCCGGTACTGGCCGCCCTCCAATCCCGCCGGCGAAACGCTGACTGCCTTGCGCACTGCGCGCTCGCGCCGCGGGCGGCGGGACTCAGTGCTGATCGGTTGCATGCCGCTGTAATTCCAGCTGCGCTTCAGGAGATGGAGCCGATACCGTACGCGCCACTCAGCTGCTTGCCAGCGGCAAAGCGGCCGGGATCGTAATCAGCAATCGGCACGCGCACCTTTTTGCCAAGCACAGTTTGTGCCAGTGCCTCGCCAATTGTGGGCGCCAGCTTAAAGCCGTGCCCGGAAAATCCAACTGCCACAAACAGGCCTTCATTGCCGGCCACCGCGCCCACCAGCGGATTCCAGTCCGGGCTGATGTCGTACGGGCCGGTCCAGCCGGCGGTGAAGCTGGCGTTCGCAAACGCCGGCATGCGGTTCGCAATAATTTTGCTGATGCGCTCCACATGCTTCAGCTCCACATTGTCCGTCAGCGTATCGGCATCCTGCACTGGCTCGCCATGGTCGCCGGTTCCCACCAGCACCACATCGCCGGTCTCCGGGCGGAAATAAATTTTGTCTGGAGTGGTGAGGTCCTTCACGATCGGCCAGTCCATTTGATACGGCCGCTCAATTTTAAGTGTGATCACCTTATGGCGGCTCACCTCATATGGGAACTGCAGCCCCATGTGGGCTGCCACCGAGTTGGTCCACGGGCCGGCGCACAAGATTACGATAGGGGCGCAGAAGTCTCCGTTGGGTGTGCGGGCCGTGGTGAGGTGGCTGTTGCGCTGCAGGCTGGTGAGCGGCGTGTCCGTGTGAATCTGCACACCCAGCTCGCGGGCGCGCGCTGCGTAGGCATTGGTTGTGAGATACGGGTCGGCAAAACCCGTGAACGAGTCATAACCGATTACGCCCACGTCATGAAACGAAAGCAGCGGATGGATCTTGAGCGCCTCGGCCGGCGTCAGCTCGGCGGTGTCGATGCCGTATGAATTTTGCGCCTCGAACACTTTGCGCATCGGGGCGGCATGCTCCGCCGGGCCCACAATCAAATAGCCGGTGCGGCGCCAGCCCACATGGCCGCCCACCAGATGGTCAAAGTCCGCAAAGATCTTGAGCGACTCGACGGCGTGCTGCATGTTGGTGTCGATGGAGTAGTGCGTGCGCACAATGGCACAGGACTTGGCGGTGCCGCCACTGGACACGGCTTTGCGCTCCAGCACCACTATGTTGCGCGCGCCGTTCTTTGCCAGATGGTAAGCCGTGCTGCAGCCGTACAGGCCGCCGCCGATGATCAGGATGTCTGCATTGGTTGTAGTCATTTGGAGGAAACCTTCAGGGGCGTTTAGTCAAAAACAATCACGCCGCGGCCGCTCTCGCCGGCCAGCATGTCGGCGTATGCCGTATTAATTTCGGCCAGCGCATACTCGCGGCCAATCAGCTTGTCGATGGGCAGCTGCCCGCACAGGTACAAGTCCGCATAGCGCGGAAAATCGCGCGCGGTGTTGCATGATCCGTAATACGAGCCGGCCACAGTTTTTTCCTGGCGCGTAAGGATTGCGCCCGGCAGGTTGGTGCCGCTGCCCATCGGTGAGATTCCGGAAAGCACCAGTGTGCCCCCAGGGCGCACACATTCCAGGCACTGCTCCTGCAGTGCGGGAATGCCAACGGCTTCGAAGACGTAGTCCGCGCCACGGCCGCCGGTGAGCGCGCGGATGGCGTCCGGAACTTGCGGCCCGGACAGCAGCGTGTCAGTGGCGCCGCACGCGCGCGCAATGGTGCACTTTGTTTGCGTGCGATCGACGGCGATGATGGTGCTGGCACCGGCGAGGCGCGCAGCCATTATGGTGCTGAGGCCCACGCCGCCGGCACCGAAGACAGCCACGCTGTCGCCCGCCAGAACTTTTACAGTGTTGAGCGCCGCACCCACGCCGGTGGTGACCGCGCAGCCAATGAGCGCGGCCACGCGCGCCGGTACTTTGTGGTCCAGCAGCACGCAGCAGTCTTGCGGCACCACGCAATGGTCCGCAAAGCAGGCGAGCCCGCTAAAGTGAAAGTACGGCCGCCCGGCTTTGCTGAGGCGCGTGGTGCCGTCCATCATGGTGCCGGCCCACAGCGGGCCCACATACGCACTGCACAGGCTGGGGCGGTCATGCAGGCAATAGAAGCATGCGCCGCAGCTCGGCGCCCAGTTGAGCGCCACCAGGTCGCCGGGCTTGCAGCGCGTTACGCCCGGCCCAACCGCCGCTACAATGCCGGCGCCTTCGTGCCCGGGCACCACCGGCATCACATGTTTGGTGGCGCCGGTAACCAAATGCCAGTCGCTGTGGCAGACGCCAACCGCTTGGACGCGCACCAGCACCTCGCCCGCCTGCGGCGGCGCGAGGTCCAGATCTTCGATTTCAAACGGCGCGTTGGCCGCATGCAGTACTGCCGCACGAATCTTCATGCCGGTCTCCCTTGTAGCACTGAGGCGCTAAAACGCTGCCTGATACATTTCGGCCAGGCTGGCTTCGGTGCATGGGCGCGGGTTGGTGGTGTAATTTGAATCGTTGACGAAGGCGCTGTGCGCCATGGGCGCCAGCAGCGCTGCATCCACGCCGGCATCGCGCAAACGCACGGGCAGTCCGCAGTCACGCGCCAGCGCAGCCACGCGCTCCACCGCAAACTCAGCGCGCTTTTTGGCGGTGCCTTTGGCCGGCGACCCCAGTGCCACGCCAATTTGCGCGTAGCGCTCCAGTGCAGCGGACAGGCTGTAGCGCATTTGGTGCGGCAGCATGAGCGCATTCGCAAGGCCGTGCTGCACGTCTGCAAAACTGGAAAGCTGATGTGAAAGCGAGTGGCATGCGCCCAGCCAGTTGGAGCTGATGGCGATGCCGCCCAGCAGCGCAGCTTGCGCCATTGCAGCGCGCGCGGCGAGGTCGGTGCCGTGCCGGACGGCTGCGAGCAGGTGCGCGCCAGCAAGCTCGATGCCGCGCAGGATCAGCGGGTCGAGCAGCGGGTTGATGTTGGTGGACACAAATGCTTCAATCAGATGCGAGAGCGCATCCATGCCGGTGGCAGCGGTAAGGAACGGCGGCAGCCCAAGCATCAGCTGCGGATCCACCAGCGCCACTTCCGGAATTGCCACTGTGCCGCCCACGCCAAACTTGTATTTTTCTTTCAGGTCCGTGATCACGGCCCACGGCGTTGCTTCGCTGCCGGTTCCGGCTGTGGTGGGGATGGCCACCAGCGGCAGCACACTTGTGGGGTAGGTGCGGCACTTGTCCTTCAGGCGGTACGCGTACTCATCCACGCCGCCGCCGCCGGCCAGCGGCAGGCGCATGGCCTTGGCAATATCAAGTGCGCTGCCACCGCCCAGTCCCACAATTAAATTTGCGCCGCTGGCGCTGCATTGGCGCACCACCTTATCCACAGTGGCATTGTCCGGATTGGGCACCACGTCTTCGCACACCGTAAACGGCAGCCCGCCTTCACGCAGGCTGGCAGCCAGCGGGTCAAGCAGGCCGGCGCGTACAACTCCGGGATCTGCCAGCACAAACACGTGGCGCGCGCCCAAGCGCTGCGCTTCCGGCAAAAGTTTCGCGGTTGCGCCCGCGCCCACGAACACCTGCCCGGGCATGGCGTAGTGATTTACTGTCAAGATTTTCCTCGCATGCAAATTCTAGCTGGGAGAGGCAAAATTGTCCCATAAGCTGCAAGGGGTGCGTCGCGGCTTATACAGCGCTGTGCATGCCGCGCGGCGCATTCCGCTTGCGCGCCGCATTTGGCGCAAGTCAGCAGCGCTTGCGCACGCAGCTCACGGAACCAGATACCAGTCGAAGAAGCGCTCCATGCGCGCGAGCGCATCCATTTGAGTCTCGCGCTTGAGAAAGCCGTGCGGCTCGCCGGCATATGTTTTGTACTCAAACGTTTTGCCGGCGCGGCGCAGCGCATCCACCCATTCCTCGGAGCTTTCGGGCGGCACCACTGTATCGTCCAAGCCGTGCAGCACCAGCACCGGCTTGCGCACTTGCCCCACTTCTTTAATCGGCGAGGCAGTGGCATACATGGCGCGGCTGCGCGCCGGATGGCCAACCATCATTTCGGTATACAGGCGCACATCGCGGTTGCATTGCGCCCAAGAGCTGTACAAGTTGGCATCGCCGTAGCGGCTGACGCCGCACGCGAGCAGGTAGTCCGGGTCGCGCGAGAGGCAGCACGCAGTCATGTAGCCACCGTAGCTGCCGCCGCTGATGCCAATGCGCTGCGCATCTACTGCGGGCAGCGCACCCAGCAGGCGCACGCCGGCCAAACAGTCTTGCATGTCGCCGTTGCCCCAGTCGTTGTAGTTGGCATGCTCAAACTGCGCGCCATAACCGCTGCTGCCGCGGAAGTTGGGCGCAAGCCAGGCGTAGCCCTTGGCCACAAAGTATTGCGCAATGATGTCCCAATCGCAGATGTATTGTGAGTTGGGGCCGCCATGCGGGTACAGGATGGCCGCGCCATTGGGCTGCGCCGGGCGGAAGAGCAGCGCCGGGATCTCGAGACCGTCGCGGCTGCGGTAGGTAAGCTGCTCGGGTTCGCGCAGCTGCAGCGCTGCCAGCGCCGCCGGGTTGGAGAACGTAAGCTGCGTGCTTGCGCCGCTTTGCGCGTCGATGCGGTACAAGTCTGGCGGCAGCAGGTGCGTTTCATATTCCACGGTAATGAAGGTGCCGGCCGGCGCCCAAGCCGGGCGCCAGTGCACGCCGCGCCCGGCGCGCAAATCTTTTATGGTTCCGCTGCCGGCGTCCACCAGCACCAAGTCCAGCGCGCCATTGCGGTTGAGTGTGGCGGCCAGCTGCCGGCCGTCCGCGCTCCAGGCAAACTCCGCAAAGTCCGCGCCGGCGTGCGTCAGCTGCTGCAGTCCGCTGCCATCTGCTGCAATACTCCAAATCTCCGTATAGCCAGCGCGCTGCGAGAGGAATGCAATGCGCCGTCCGTCCGGCGACCAGCGCGGCTGCGAATCTTTCTGGTGCGGCGCATTTGTGATCAAGTGCGCTGCGCCGCTTTGCAGGTCGATCAGCTCCAGCGCCAGGCAGTTCAAGTCTGCGCGCGGCGCGTACACGCACACAAGCTTGCTCCCGTCGGGCGCGGCTTGCGGGTTGGTGTGGTCGCCGGCTGCTTGCGTGAGGCTGCGCGGCATCGCACCGAGCCGGTCGGTCAGCACCAGCTGCGTTGAGTCGTTTTGTTCCACCGCCAGCACCAGGCGGCGCGAGTCGGGCAGCCACGCTGCTTCGGATGCGCCGCTGCATGCTTGCGATACATTGCGCGGCAGCCCGCCCGCAGCGCGCACCACTTGCACATGCCCGTGCAGCGTCACCGCCAGCCACTGGCCGTCTGGCGACCAGCGCGGCTGCTCATCTGCCCAATACACGGAAGGCGCGCGTTCCACCGTCAGGCGCTGCGGCCAGCCGCCGGCCGCCGGCATCACAAACAAATCAGAGCGCGCGTCGCGGTCCCAAATGAAGGCGATGCGGTCGCCGTTTGGCGAAAGCGCATGATGGCGCACGCGGTTCACGGCAGTTACCAGCGCGTGGCTCCACCCGGCGGGCGGATGCAGGTCAGGGCGCGCCAGCGACGGCCAGCCCTGATGCTCGTACTTCTCCACCATTTTTATGGCTTCGTGCATTCGGATCCTCCGCGTGATTTTCTTTGGGCGCTGCGCTGGCGCAGTGCGTGCGCATACTTGGGTTTCATGTGCGGCCCCATAGGCCGTAGCCGGCTTCGCGGCGCTGCTCGCGGCGCCTTTGCTGTTCATGGATCTCGCGCACATGCTCGGCTTTCTCGGCGGCGGCGGCAGCCAGCCAGATGTGCCCATGCGCGGCGGTGGCCACGCTGCCCGCTCCGTAGCTGCCCGTTGCAGTGTCGTCATCCCACGGCGGGTTGGCCACCAGCGCGCCGCCTTCGGCCCAGTCCATGTAATACGAGGCAGTTGCCACAAAGTCTGTTTCATCCACCACGCGCTGCATGTGCGTGAGGTCCGGGCGCAGCGCCAGAATCATGGATGTCTCCAGCTCGCCGGCATGGCCCATGCCACCCACGGCCGACACCCGGTGCGCTTTAACTGCTGCCGCGCCCGCCGGGCCGGCGGTGTGCAGATATGCGGTTGCACAAAAAATGCGCCGGTGGCGCTCGCCCGCATACTTCACCACCGTGGTGAGGAACGAACAATTGCCGCCATGCCCGCTCATCAGGTATATGCGATCGAAGCCGCGCGCCACGAGCGCGTCCACAACCGCCAGCCAAAAATCTTCAAACGCCCGCCCGCCGCTGTTGAGCGTGCCGGCAAACGAGCTGCGGTGCGTGCTGACACCGTACGGCATGAGCGGCATGCTGTACGCCAGCTGCGGCAGCAGCGCAGCGGCTGTGCGGCTGATGTGGTCAATGATGATGTTGTCTGTGGAGAGGGGGCGCGGCAGATGATGTCCGTGCTGCGCCGTGTGGCCTGTGGGAAAGAGGAGGACGCTGGCGGCCGCCGCTGCCGGCGGCAGCTGCTGGCGGGCGGGCTGCAGCCGGGCCGCCACCGGCTGCGCAATGCGCGCGTGCTCCAGCCCCAGCTGCAAGCCTTCCGGCGTCAGCGCAAACACCTGCGTGAATCCATCATCGCGCAGGCTGTCCAATAAATTGCGCAGCAGCGCGCCCAGCACCGCATCCGGCACGGACAGGGCGCTGCCGTGCCAGCCGAAAGGCAGCGCGGGCAGCAAACCCACGCGTGCCGGTGCGCCGAGGGCAGCGGCCAGCTGCAGCTGGTCGTAGCCGGCGCCCAGCGGGATCACCAGCGGCGTGTTGCGTGGCAGCAGCGCCACCTCTGGCCAGGTTATCTCATCGAAGGCAAAGAAGCTAGTCATGGGCGTTGTATACTGCCAATTATAACGGTGGCATATTTATGAAACGTGTACGACTGCGTGAGCTTGGAATTGAGATTGGGCAGCTTCCGACGGGCGCCCACAATGCGATCACCGATGTGCCCGGTGTGCTGGTGGGCCATGCCACCATTGTGATGGACAAGCCGCGTGTTGCGCGCACCGGAGTTACCGTAATCCTGCCGCGCGCCGGAGACATCTGGCGCGACCACGCCTTTGCGGCCATGCACTCCTTCAACGGTGACGGTGAGATGACCGGCTCCCACTATGTGGCGGAGTTTGGCCTGCTGCATACGCCGATTGCAATCACCAATACGCATCAAGTGGGCGTGGTGCGCGACGAGCTGGTGCAGTACGGCCACGAGCTGGGCGGCGCGGACATCTTCTCGCTGCCGGTGGTGGCGGAAACTTATGACGGCTGGCTGAGCGATGCATCCGGTGCGCATGTGCGCGCGCAGCATGTGCGCGCTGCAATTGCCAATGCCGGCAGCGGGCCGGTGGCCGAAGGCAATGTGGGCGGCGGCACGGGCATGATCTGCCATGAATTCAAGGGCGGCATCGGCACTTCATCGCGCATGGTGAGCGCTGGCGGAAACACTTACACGCTGGGCGCGCTGGTGCAGGCCAATTATGGCGCACGCCATTTGCTGCGCGTGGATGGAGTGCCCGTGGGGCGCACGCTGGACGTGAAGCGCATACCTTCTGCCTGGAATGAAGCCGCGCCGGCAGAGGGTTCCATTATTGTTGTGCTTGCCACTGATGCGCCGCTGCTGGCGGTGCAGTGCAAGCGCCTGGCACAGCGCGCCACGGTAGGGCTGGCGCGCGTGGGCGGCGTGGGGCACAACGGCAGCGGTGATATCTTCATCTGCTTTGCCACCGGCAACCATGTTTCGCCCAAGGCGCAAACTGAAATACCGCTGACGATGCTGCCGCATCCGCAGCTGAACCAGTTCTTTGAGGCGGTTGCCGAAGTAGTGGAAGAATCAATTCTCAATGCGCTGACCAGTGCGGAAACGATGCATGGTTTTCAGGGGCGCGTTGCGCATGCGCTGCCGCTGGATGAGCTGCAGGCGCTGCTGGCGCGGCGTATCGCCGCCTGAATTGTGTGCGCGGCCGGTGCCGCTGGCTTGCGGGTGTAACACAATGTGAGGTGACGGATGAAGACCGAGTATTTTTATGGTCGGCTGGCTGCAAATGGCGGAGCGGTGGCAGCGTTGGCAGCCGGCATTGACGCCGATCAGTCGCGCTGGAAACCTAGCGCAGATGCATGGTCAGTTTTGGAGGTGATCAATCACCTTGCAGACGAAGAGCTTGAGGACTTCCGGCAGCGATTGGACTTGACGCTCCATCAACCGCAAGCGCCGTGGCCGGCTATCGATCCCGGCGCAGATGTGCTTGCGCGCCGATATAACACGCGCAAACTTGCAGACAGCGTGCAGCGTTTTACAGCGCGACGCGCGGAGTCATTGCAGCGGCTGCGCGCTTTGGATGCGCCCGACTGGACGCGCACCCCCTCTAATCCGCATTTTGG
>QWRL01000030.1:0-2626 GCA_003670425.1 Chloroflexota bacterium | reverse complement strand
GTGCCACAGTGGTCTGCGCTGCTGGGCGTTGTGCTTGTGGTTAGCACGCTGGGCTATAGCGGCGCTGCGCTTTGGCTGTGGACCGCGGCGGCCGCGCTGGCGCTGCTGGGGTGGGGCGCACCGGCTTGGCTTTGGGGTGTGGCGGCTGCGGTTGCCGTGCTGTTCAATGTGCCTGCGCTGCGCACGGTGCTGCTCTCGCGGCCCGTGATGCGCCTGCTGCGCACGCTGCAGCTGCTGCCCGTCATCTCCGAAACCGAGCGCATCGCCATTGAAGCCGGCAGCGTGTGGGTGGATGGCGAGCTGTTCTCCGGCCGGCCAAACTTTGCGCGCCTGATGAGTGAACCGTATCCGGAGCTGACCGCCGCCGAGCAGGCATTTGTGGATGGGCCGGTGGATGAGCTGTGTGCCATGGTGCGTGATTGGGACGTGCACGTAACCAAAGACCTGCCGCCAGCAGCGTGGGACTTCATCAAACAAGAGCGCTTTCTGGGCATGATCATTCCGCGCGCATACGGCGGCTTGGGTTTTTCGCCCTCTTGCAACAGCGCCGTGCAGGCAAAACTCGCTACGCGCTGCGGCGTGCTGGCCACTGTGGTGGGCGTGCCCAACTCCATTGGCCCGGCGGAGCTGCTGGTGCACTACGGCACGGAGGCGCAGCGCGCGCGCTATTTGCCGCGCCTCGCCAGTGGCGCAGACATTCCGTGCTTTGCGCTTACCGAGCCCGGCGCCGGTTCTGATGCCGGCAAAATCCGCGCCAGCGGCGTGGTGTTTCGCGGCGCAGATGGCACTTTGTATCTGCGCCTCAATTGGGAGAAGCGCTATATCACGCTCGGTGCAATTGCCACGCTGCTGGGCCTCGCATTTAAATTGCACGATCCGGAAAATTTGCTTGGGCGCGGCATCAACCCCGGCATCACTTGCGCGCTCATTCCTGCCGGCCTGCCCGGCATCACGCAGGGACACCGCCATGATCCGCTGGGCGTGCCGTTCGTCAACTCGCCGTTATGGGGCCACGATGTGGTGGTGCCCGTGGATGCAATCATCGGCGGCGCGATCGGGTTAAGGGGGGGCGGGGCAGCCGGGCGTGGCATCGCGCGGCCCGGGGCTGGCACCGGGGGTGTCAAGGCGGCAGCGCGCGTGGCTGGGGCATACGCTGCCGTGCGGCAGCAGTTTGGCATGCCCATCGGCATGTTTGGCGGAATTATGGAGCCGCTGGCGCGCCTTGGCGGATGGGCATACATGCTGGAGGCCGCGCGCCGCTACACCTGCGGCGGGCTGGATGGCGGCGCCAAGCCGGCGGTGGTGTCCGCCATCATGAAGTACAACTGCACCGAGCTCTCGCGCAAGGCCGTCGGCGATGCCATGGACATTTTGGGCGGCGCTGCAATTTCGCGCGGGCCGCGCAACCTGATTGCGTCCGGCTACGCTGCAGCGCCCATCGGCATCACCGTGGAGGGCGCAAATATTCTCACGCGCACGCTGATGATCTTCGGGCAGGGCGCCATTCGCTGCCATCCCTACGCCATTCGTGAAATCAGCGCACTGCAGGCGGATGATGCGCCGGCTTTCGATGCCGCATTCTGGGCGCACATCGGGCATGTTGTGCGCAACGCCTTTCGCGCGCTGCTGCTCAGCGTTACGCGCGGCTGGCTGGCTGCCGGCGCGGGCGGCGGCGCGCTGCGGCGCTACCGCCGAAGGCTGCTGTGGGCATCAGCTTCATTTGCATTTCTGGCGGACACGGCCATGGTGCGCCACGGCGGCGCGCTCAAGCGCATGGAGCAGCTGACCGGCCGCTTTGCAGATGTGCTCTCGTGGATGTATCTGGCAACCGCCACCATGCGGCGCTTTGAAGCTGAGGGACGGCGCAGTGCGGATGTGCCGCTGGCGGAGTGGGCACTGGAGTATGCGCTGCTGCAAATGCAGACGGCCTTCGATGGACTGTACGCGAATATGGGCTGGCTGGCTGCCGGCCCGCTGGCTGCATGGAGCCGCCTGAACAGTTTGGGCAGCGGGCCCAGCGACGCCCTTGGGCAGCGCGTGGCCGGCATGCTGCTGCAGCCCGGCCCGCAGCGTGATGTAATTACCACCGGCGTTTACCGCTGCGCCAAACCAGACGGGGGTGCGGGCGGGCGGAAACGCGCATTGCATTGATCCGCACAAGCCAGTGTGCTGCTGCGCAAAGTGCGGGCCGCCGTACGCAGCGGCCAGCTATCCAAGGGCAGCGCACAACAGGAACTGGCAGCGGCGCTGCAGGCTGGCATCATCAGCAGCGCAGAGGCAGAGCTGCTGCGCGCAGCACAAGCCGCCCAGGATGATGCAACACAGGTGGACGCCTTCACGCTGGAGGAGTATGCCCAGGGCGGGCAGGCAAGTGCAACGCCGCTGCGCATGGTGCTGCGCGAAGTGGTGGCCAGCGCCTAGCTGCGCCGCCCGCGCCGCTGTAAGTTTGTGCCCGGCGCTGCCTTACGGCGCCGGGCTTTTTATTTTTGCTCGAGCAGCAGGCACGCGGCGCTGTGGCCGGCTGCCACCGTGTGCAGCTGCGGGTCGTTGGCCTTGCATTGAGCCTCGGCCAGCGGGCAGCGCGGGTGAAAGCGGCAGCCGCTGGGTATCTGCGCGGGGTTGGGCG
>QWRL01000003.1:10929-41281 GCA_003670425.1 Chloroflexota bacterium | reverse complement strand
TGCGTGCCCGTGCTGAGTGCATCCGGCCAGTTGATTGATGACATGCGGCAGCTCCTTGGAAAATTTTAACGAAGTGCGCTGCGCGAAGCGCACCAATTGCGAAGCATACAGCACCCTTCATGGCGGCCGGCTGCCCGGTGTGTAGCTCACCGCCCGCTGGAAACAACATGTCGTCTGCCAGCAACATGCAAACGTGTGCGACTGAAATAATCCCCGCGCACCCACATTCCGTGCCGCGCGTAACAGTCCCAACCGGTACAGCCGGTTGCAGCCACACGGATATAATTCAATCAAGTTGCGCATCATTGCGCTTACGCACATAGGTTTATATTGCGCATCTTTATCACCGGTATTCGCGGCCAGCTCGGCACGGCGCTGACCAAACGCTGGCCCGCAGCCCAAGTGAGCGGCTGCGACCTGCCCGAATGCGACATCAGCCAGCTGCAGCCCACGCTCGACGCGGTGGCGGATGCGCGCCCGCAGGTGGTGATCCACTGCGCCGCTTGGACGGACGTGGATGGCTGCGCACGAGACCCAATCCGCGCATATCAGGTAAACGCCATCGGCACGCAGCACGTGGCGCTGGCGGCGCGTGCGGTGGGCGCACGCCTGCTGCTGCTCAGCTCAAACGAAGTTTTTGACGGGACGCAGGCGGCCCCATACGGTGAGCAGGACGCGCCCTGCCCGGCCAACCCATACGGCTGGTCCAAGCTGGCCGCAGAATGGACCGCGCAGCAGATAGTGGACGACTGCTGTGTGGTGCGCAGTTCGTGGCTTTTTGGGCACGGCGGCCGCAACTTTGTGCACCGCATTTTGGAGCTGGCACGGGGCGCTGCGCCGCTGCGGGTTGTAACCGATGAAACCGGTGCGCCCACCGCAGTTGAAGACTTGGCTGACGCAATTTTCAGCTTGGCCGAAAGTGGGCAGCGCGGCATCTTTCATTTGGTGAATGCGGGCTTTGCCTCGCGCTACGAACTGGCGCGTGCGGTACTGGACCTGTGCGGCCAACGCGCAACCATGATTGAGCCCGCGCTGCTTGCCAGCTACGTGCGCGCCTCCACCCCGCCGCGCAACGGGTGTTTGCGCAACAGCGCTGCCGCCGCAATCGGAATTCAGTTGCGCCCGTGGCAGGAAGCGCTGCAGGATTTCGTCGGCAGTTTGCAGCCCGCCGGCAGCGCTGCCCGCTGATTGCAGCCTGCAGCCCGGCCGCTGCCGCGCGCATGATCTCGGTCATCATTCCCAACTGGAACGGCGCCGCGCATCTACCGGAGTGCCTGGCGGCGTTGCATGCCCAAACCGACCGGGACTTCGAAGTACTTGTGGTGGACAACAACAGCACGGATGAATCGCTGCGCCTGCTGGCCGCACGCCACTCCGCTGTGCGCGTGATTGCCCTGCAGCACAACGCCGGCTTTACCGGTGCGTGCAATGCCGGGCTGGCTGCGGCGTTCGGCAGCCTGCTGGTGCTGCTAAACAACGACACTGCCGCGGCGCCAGACTGGCTGGCAGAAGTGCGCGCGGCCTTTGCCCGCAACCCCAACGCCGGCAGCGTGGCCAGCCGCATGCTGCTGTATGACAAGCGCGACACGCTGCACACCGCCGGCGACCTGTTCGGCAGCGACGGCATGCCCGCCAACCGCGGCGTGTGGCAGCGCGACACCGGCCAATATTCGGAGGGCGAAGTATTCTCCGCCTGCGGCGGCTCAGCCGCGTACCGGCGCAGCATGCTCGAAGAAACGGGCCTGCTGGACGAGCGCTTCTTCTTTTCTTGCGAAGACGTGGATCTTGGTTGGCGCGCGCAGCTGCGCGACTGGCGCTGTGTGTATGCGCCGCGCGCCATTGTGTATCACAAGCTGGCCAGCACAGGCGGCGGGCCCACCGCCAGCTACTATGATGGGCGCAACAGCATCCATGTCTTGGTAAAGGATCTGCCCGGCATTGTGTGGCGGCGGCATTGGCGCAGCATATTGAGGCGCCAGCTGCAGCTGGCGGTGCAGGCGCTGCGCAGCTGGCGCGGGGCCGCAGCACGCGCGCGGCTGCGCGGGCAGCTGGCCGGGATTGCCGCCGTGCCCGCAATGCTGGCAGCCCGCCGCCGGGTTCAGGCAGCGCGCCTCATATCGGACGCGCGGGTGCTGGCGCTGTTGAGCAGCGCGCCGCAGGACGCGTGAGCCCGCCATGACACATCTATCCATCATCATCCCGGCGCATAACGAGGAGCGCCGCTTGGGCGAAACGCTGCCGCAAGTGCTGCAGTTTTTGCGCACGCAGGATTACGCGGCCGAGGTGCTGGTGGTGGAGAACGGCAGCCATGACCGCACGGCAGATGTGGTGACAGCCATGGCGCGCAACGAGCCGCGGCTGCAGTTGCTGCGTGAGGCGCAGCGCGGCAAGGGCTTGGCGGTGCGCCGCGGCATGCTGGCGGCGCGCGGCGCGTTGCGCTTCATGTGCGACGCAGACCTATCGATGCCGATTGCGCAAGTTGTGCGCTTCCTGCCGGCACAGCCGGCTGCGTTTGATGTGGCGATTGGCTCGCGCGAAATTTCCGGCGCGCGGCGGTTTGGCGAGCCGGCATTCACGCATCTGCGCGGCCGCGTGTTCAGCAATCTGGTGAAGCTGGCCGTGCTGCCCGGCATCGAAGACACGCAGTGCGGCTTCAAATGCTTCACGGCTGCCGCTGCTGAAGATTTGTTCCGCGTGCAGCGCCTGGACGGGTTGAGCTTTGATGTGGAGCTGCTCTTCATCGCGCGCCAGCGCGGCTACCGCATCCAGGAAGTGCCCATCGACTGGCATTTTCACCGCGAGACAAAAGTGCGCATGGTGCGCGACACGCTGCAGATGCTGCGCGATGTGCTCACGCTGCGGCGCAACTTGCGCGCCGGATTTTATGAGCGCGCCGCATAAGCCGCCGCAGCTGCGGTTGGAGCGGCGGCTGTGGGCTGCCGGCTGCCGTTATGTGGCGGGCGTTGATGAAGCCGGGCGCGGCGCCTGGGCCGGGCCAGTGGTGGCAGCAGCCGTGATCCTGCCCGCCGACCGCAAAGACCTGCGCCGCCAGCTGGCAGGCGTACTGGACTCCAAGCTGTTAAGCAGCAGCCAGCGCGCAAAACTTGCTGTGCTTATCCGCGCCACAGCGCTGGCCGTGGGCGTGGGCGGCGCCGGACCCATGGAAATTGACCGCGATGGAATTCTGCCGGCGACGCGGGCGGCGATGCAGCGCGCGATTGCAGCGCTGCGCCCGCGGCCGCGCCACTTGCTGGTGGACGCGGTGGATCTGCGCGCGCTGGTGGCGCTGCCGCAGCAGCGCATGAACCACGGCGAGCATGCGTCGCTTTCAATTGCAGCTGCGTCCATCATCGCCAAGGTTGCACGCGACGAGATGATGAAAGTGCTGGACACTCACTATCCCGCATATGGCTTTGCAAAGCACAAGGGCTACGGCACGCGGGCGCACCAGCTGGCGCTGCGCGCGCATGGTGCGGCAGTGGTGCACCGCCACTCGTTCCGGCCGCTGGCTGCGTTGGCCGCGCCGGCCACAGCGTAGGCGCGCATGCGCCTCGCCATCGTGCATGACTGGCTGAACCAGCGCGGCGGCGCCGAGGATGTACTCGAACGCATGCAGGCTCTGCATCCCGCCGCACCCGTCTTCACCAGCATCTACGCGCCGCAACTAATGCCTGCGCCTTACCAGCAGTGGAACATTCGCACCGCCTTCACCAACCGCCTGCCCGGCATTCACCGCCACCACCGCCCTTATCTGCTGCTCTACCCGCTGGCATTTGCCAGCCTCAACCTTTCCGGCTACAACGTAATTCTCTCCAACAAAAGCGGCTTCTGCATGGAAGTGCGCAAGCCGCCGGGCGCGGTGCACTTGTGCTACTGCCTGACGCCCACGCGCTATGTCTGGAACCTGGAGGACTATGCGGCGCGCGAGCCGATCCCCGCCGCCATGCTGGCTGCGCTGCGCCTGCTGCTGCCGTGGCTGCAACGCCGCGAGCGCGCGGCCGCCCGCAGCGTCGATCACTTCCTCGCCATCTCCAGCGCTGTGCAGCAGCGCATTGCGCTGCACTACGGGCGCGAATCCAGCGTGCTCCATCCGCCAGTGGACACCGCCCGCTTCGCACCCGCCGCAGAAACTGCAGATTATTTTTTGGTGGTGTCACGGCTGGTGCCATACAAGCGCATAGATTTGGCCGTGCGTGCCTGTACGAACTTGCAGCTGCCGTTAGTAGTGGCAGGCGCAGGGCGTGACCAGCAGCGCCTGCAGGCAATGGCCGGGCCAACCGTAAAGTTCATCGGGCGCGTACCGCAAGCCGAGCTGCCTGCGCTGCTGGCGGGCTGCCGGGCATTTATCTTTCCGGGCTTGGAAGACTTCGGCATCGCGCCCGTGCAGGCGCTGGCCAGCGGCCGGCCGGTGGTGGCATTCGCCGGCGGCGGTGCACTTGATTACGTTGATGCGCAGCGCACTGGCTGCCTTTTCCACGAGCAAACAGTGGAAGCGCTGGAAGCAGCCTTGCGCAGCTTGCGCCCGCAAGACTACGAGCCCGCCGCGTTGCAGCGCTTCGCGTTACAATTCGACGCGCGCGTGTTTGATGAGCGCTTGCGCGCTTTCATCGCCAAGCACGCGCCGGCATAAAAATGGATTTGCGCGACTACGGAATAATTTTGCGGCGCTGGTGGTGGGCTGCGCTGCTGCCCGCGCTGGTCGTCAGCGGCATCGGCCTCGCCACTTATTCGCAGCCGGCGCCAGCCTATGCCGCCACCCTGCGCTTTTCTGCCAGCCTGCCGCCCGCAGCCACAGCAACCGGCAACTTTGACCCCGTCTACTACAGCTGGCTCTCTTCCGAGTATCTGGTGGCCGGCCTTGCAGACTGGGTGCGCACCGGAGACTTTGCAAGTGCCGTCAGTGCAAACCTGCAGCCAGACGGCGTGCTGCTGGATGCGCCCACCGTGCAGGCTGCGCTGTCCAGCGATTATGCGCGCAGTATGCTCAGCGTCTATGTGCGCACAGCCTCGCAAGCAGACACAGCTGCATTGGCGCAGGCTGTAAGCCGCGTGCTGCAATCTCAAAACGCAAACGTCTTTCCGCAGCTGGGCGGCGTGCCGGCGCAAGTGCTGGCATTGGACGAGCCGGTGGTGGCGCTGGCCGCACCGGGCTGGGCTGTGCTGCTGGCTTTGCCGTTGCGCGTGCTGGCCGGCCTCGCTGTTGGCGTGCTGCTCGCATTTGGCGCGCATTATCTGGACCCGCACCTGCGCACGCGCAGCGATGCCGAACAGCTGGGCCTCACCGTGCTCGGCCAGATTCCACGCCGCAACGGACAGTAATTCCTGCATGGTAAACTTTGCGCTCGACATTGCATAATGCCACTCGGTGAATATTTCCGCATCCTGCGCCGGCGCGGCTGGATCATTGTGCTGCTGGCGATCCTTACGGCGGCCAGCGCACTTGTGTTCAGCACCGTGCAAAATCCGGTCTACCGCGCCACAGTAAATGTGCTGGTGCAGCCTGCACGCACGGACTTCGGCCTTGCGCAAAGCGCCAAGCTGCTGCTCGACTCTTATGTGGCCTTCCTCGACACAGACAACAGCGCCGCAGCCATCATTCAGGATTTGCAGCTGGACATGCTGCCCGAAACGCTGCGCGCCGATGTAAGCATCGCCGCCGAGGCGCAGCGCTTTCTGATCACTATTGCCGTAGACAACGAGAACGGCGATGCTGCCAACGACATTGCGCGCAAGTGGGCCGAACTGCTGGTGCAGTGGCGCAATGACGAAAATCAAAAGCAGCGCCGGGAAGACCGGGTTACCGCGCTGCTGCTGGACGCCCCGCGCTACGTGCTCGATCACCCGCGCCGCGGCCTGAATACCGCAGCCGGCGCGGTGCTAGGCATTCTGCTTGGCGGCGTGCTGATCTTCTTTCTCGAATATTGGGATGCGGGCATTCTGCGCACGCGTGCAGACGTGGAGCGCCAGCTGAACCTGGCGGTGCTGGGTGCCATTCCCGCTGTCTCCGGCAGCGCACGGGCTGGCAGATAACATGGCCGCCACCATCATCACGCTCGCCGACCCGCGCTCCCCGGCGGCCGAAGCCTACCGCGCGCTGCGCACCAACCTGCTCTTCAGTGCGCTGGAACGCGCCCTGCCCACGCTGCTAATTACCTCGCCATGTGCAGCCACCGCGGACGCCAAAAGCGAGTGCGCTGCAAATCTGGCCGTGACACTGGCGCAATCCGATCGCAGCGTGCTGCTGGTGGATTGTGATTTGCGCCGGCCGCGCCAGCATGTGCTGTGGGGACTCGCTGCTGACCGCGGGCTTAGCAGCACGCTGCGCGACGGCGGCGCGCTGCCGGTGTGCGATGTAAATGTGCCCAACTTGAAAGTGCTGCCGGCCGGGCCGCAGCCGGACAATCCGGCCGACCTGCTTGGCTCGCGCAAAATGGAAGCACTGCTGCTGACCATGCAGCAGCAGGCCGAGATCGTTATCTTCGATGCGCCGCCAGTGCTGGTGGTTACCGATGCTGTGCTGCTGGCCTCCAAGCTGGCCGGCACCCTGCTTGTGCTCAGCGCGGGGCACACCCGCCGCGACGACGCCGAGCGCGCCAGCGAGCTGCTGCACAAGGGCCGCATTCATATTTTGGGCGCCGTGTTGGCCAACGCTGAAGACAGCGGCCAGCGCACCTACTAACCAAAGCGTGCCGCGCAGCGCAGCCTGTCTGGCGCGCACCAGCCGGCCAACACATTTATGAAGGGCCTCATCCTCTCCGGCGGCAAGGGCACGCGGCTTTATCCGCTCACCTACACGCGCGCCAAGCAGCTTATTCCAATTGCGAACGAGCCCGTGCTCTTTCGCGTCATTCGCGCCATTCGCGATGCCGGTGTGAACGAGATTGGCATTGTGATTGGCGAAACCGGCCCCGAGGTGCGCGAAGCGGTGGGCGATGGCAGCCGCTGGGGTGTGCACATTACGTACATCGAGCAGGACAAGCCGGCCGGCTTGGCGCATGCAGTGCAAATTTCCCGCGCGTTCCTTGGCGCCGAGCGCTTCGTGATGTTCCTTGGCGACAACGTAATCCAAGGCGGCATCAGTCCGCTGATCGAGCAGTTTGCCAGCTCGCCGTGGAACAGCCAGATTGTGCTGACGCGCGTGCCAAACCCGCAGCACTTTGGCGTGGCGGAGCTGCACCCGGATGGCTCCATCAAACAACTTGTGGAAAAGCCAGCCGTGCCCCGCTCTGATTTGGCGCTGGTGGGCATCTACATGTTCGATGCGCATATTTTTGAGGCGGTGGCAGCCATCAAGCCATCTGCGCGCGGCGAACTTGAGATCACGGATGCAATCCAGTGGCTGGTGACCGCCGGCAAGCGCGTGCACCCCTACGTGCACACCGGCTGGTGGATCGATACCGGCAAACCGCTGGACATGCTGAGCGCCAACAACCGCGTACTGGAAGAGCTGGCACCCGGCAATGCCGGAACCGTCGACGATAAATCAACGCTTGGCCACCACGTGATTGTGCAAGCCGGCGCCACCATCATCAACAGCGTGGTGCGCGGGCCCACCATCATTGGCGAAAACACGCGCCTGGAAAATGCTTACATTGGCCCGTACACTTCTGTTTATCACAACTGCGAAATTATCAACTCCGAGCTGGAGCACTCGATTGTGCTGGAGCATGTGCGCCTGACGAATGTGCCGCTGCGCATCGTCGACAGCATGATCGGCCGCTACGCTGAGATTGGACACACTACACACTTGCCGCGCGCGCTGCAGACCAACCTCGGCGACTACAGCAAACTTTGGGTGCCGTAGCGCGGCGACAGCGCCGCGCGCGCATCCAATCTGCAGTCAGCCGAAGCCCGCAAGTTCAACGCGATTGCAAACTTCACTGCCGCGCAGCCGCCAGCAGCACCTGCGGCAGATTGAACACAAGCCGCACGGCCTGCATCCAACAAAATAATTTGTTATGAAACACAAAGGCACAGCTGCAAGTTGGCGCGGCCTGGCGGCAGCCGGCCAGGGTGCGGGCGCATTCGCGGTGCACATGCAGCGCTTTGCTGCGATTGTGCTGCATGCCGGCACACAATCCGGGCGCGGATTGCGGCGCCACTTGGCGGTGCGCTGCTACCTTGAAGGTTTGCGGACTCCGGCTTTCATGCTGCAAGGCTTGGGGCGCGTCTATCGCAAAATTCTCTCGCGCGAAGCGGCCGCAGTGATTGAGCGCCAGCGCATCGTTTTCAAAACAGTGGAAGACACGCTGGGCGAATTTGATGCATGGCACACGCTGCATTTGCGCGCGCAAGCCGCATGGCAGGCCCCCGCGGAAGTGCAGGCCTGGTTTCACGACAACCGCATGCACGCCGCAGGGCGGATAGCAGCCGCACTGCAAATCCTGAAGCTGGCGCCGGAAGACAGCGAGCACGGCGCCGCGCGCGACGTGCCGGGCCTGGCGAATATGCGCGCAGAGTTAACCGACCTCGCGTGGCCTGCGCCTCGAAAAGACCGCATGAAGGTGGCGCAGTTTCTGGCGCAAGAGTTGCGCGAGATTGAAGTTCGCTTCGAAAGTGGCGCGCTCAACCTGCGCGATCTGGAAGGCGGATTGCACGAGCTGCGCCGCCGCCTGCGCTGGCCGTCTGTGTATGCTGCGGCACTGAACGGGCTGGTGGTAATTGGCCCACAGCGCGCTGCTGCACCGGGCCTCAGCCATTACTTAACGGCGGCCGTTACGGAGTCGCGCCACGCGCATTTAGCGCACCACCAGCGGGTGGCGCAGCCGCTAACAATAAACTACGCATACTGGATGGCGCTCAGCTGGCTGATACAAGAACTGGGGCGCATTAAGGACCAGCGCCAGTGGACAGCCGCACTGCAGGCTGCGTTTCGCAGCAGCGGCGCGCGCGCCGCTAAGCCGCTTGCAAAAATGCTGGGCAGTGATTACAACACTGCGGCGGCCGCAACGCGGACAGCCACAAGCGCCGTCGAGCGGCTGGTGCTAAAAGAGCGTGTGCTCGGCTGCATAGCGGACGAGCTGGAGCGCCAGATCTAAACTCCGCGTTCGCTTGCAGGCTTCTAGCTGCCGCGGCGCTTTTGTTACAATCCCGGTTGCAATAACTTCAGCTGCAAATCCTTGAAAGGGCAACTATGACACTAACTTCGGCCGATCCGTTTGGGGCGCGCAGCCAGCTGGGCGAACACACCATCTTCCGCCTCGACGCGCTGGAAAAGCGCGGCTTGGGCAGCGTGCAGCATCTGCCATTTTCCATCCGCGTGCTGCTGGAAGGATTGCTGCGCAACTGCGACGGCTACCTCGTGCAGCCAGCTGATGTAGAACGCCTGGCGGCGTGGAACGCCAGCCAACCCGCTTCCAACGAGCTGCCCTTTATGCCGGCGCGCGTGATCATGCAAGACTTTACCGGCGTGCCGTGCGTGGTGGATCTGGCAGCCATGCGCGACGCCATGCGCCGCCTGGGCGGCGACCCGCAGCGCATCAACCCACTTGTGCCCGTCGATCTGGTGATTGACCACTCCGTGCAGGTGGACCACTTTGCACACGGGCTGGCACTGCTGCGCAACTCCGAGCTGGAGTTCCAGCGCAACGGCGAACGCTACGAATTTTTACGTTGGGGCGCACAGGCTTTCGATAACCTGCGTGTCATTCCGCCCGCCACTGCCATCATTCATCAGGTGAACCTGGAGTATCTGGCGCAGGGCGTGGTGAGCAAAACTGAAAGCGGCACAAACAAAACGCTGCTGTTCCCGGACACGCTAGTGGGCACCGACTCGCACACCACCATGATTAACGGGCTGGGTGTGCTGGGCTGGGGCGTGGGCGGCATTGAAGCCGAGGCCGTGATGCTCGGCCAGCCGTTGTACATTGTGACGCCGCAGGTGATTGGGTTCAAACTGCAGGGCCAGCTGCGCGAAGGCGTCACTGCCACCGATCTGGTGTTGACGATCACGCAGATGCTGCGCGCCAAAGGTGTTGTAGACAAGTTTGTGGAATTTTTTGGGCCGGGACTTGGCGCTATGCCGCTGCCCGACCGCGCCACAATTGCCAACATGGCGCCGGAGTACGGCGCTACATGCGGCTTCTTTCCAACAGATGATGAGACGCTGCGTTATTTGCGCAGCACCGGCCGCGTGGCTGCTGCCGGCTTGCTGGAGCGCTACGCCAAAGAGCAGGCGCTGTTCCGCAGCGCAAGCACGCCGGACCCGGTGTTTACGGACACGCTGGCGCTGGACCTCGCAAGTGTGGAGCCCTCGCTGGCCGGGCCCAAACGCCCGCAAGACCGCGTGGCGCTGGCGGATGTGCAGCGCAGCTTTCGCGCAGCGCTGACGGCGCCCGTCAAAGAGCGCGGCTTCGGGCTGGCTGCCGCCGAATCAAACCGCAGCGTGCCGCTGGTTGACGCCGGCAGCAGTGCCGCAGCTCCCCAAAATTTAGGACACGGCGCAGTTGTGATTGCGGCCATCACTTCCTGCACCAACACCAGCAACCCCAGCGTGATGCTGGGTGCCGGCTTGCTGGCCAAGAAGGCGGTGGCGCGCGGCTTGCGTGTCAAGCCGTTTGTAAAAACCAGCCTGGCGCCGGGCTCCAAGGTGGTAACCGAGTATCTGCGCGAGTCGGGCACGCTGCCGTTCCTGGAGCAGCTTGGGTTCAATGTGGCGGCATATGGCTGCACAACATGCATCGGCAACAGCGGGCCGCTGCCCGAAGCGGTGGTGAAGGCGATTGGCGACGGCAATCTGGTGGCCGCCGCCGTCATTTCCGGCAACCGCAACTTTGAGGGCCGTGTGCATCCGCATGTAAAGGCAAACTATCTGGCTTCGCCGCCGCTGGTGGTGGCGTATGCATTGGCCGGCACCACGGACATTGACCTGACGCAGGATCCGCTCGGAACTGGCACTGACGGACAGCCGGTGTACTTGAGCGATATCTGGCCGTCGCAGCGCGAAGTGGCCGATGCGATCGCCGCTTCCATCAAGCCAGAAATGTTCACGCGCTCGTATGGCAACGCGTATGACGGCAATCCCCAATGGAACGCCATTCCGGTCAGTGGCGGCGCACTGTATCCGTGGCGCACCGATTCGACATACATTCAGAATCCGCCGTTCTTTGACAACCTGCAGTTGGAGCCGGCAGCGCTGAAGGAAATTCGCGGCGCGCGTGTGCTGGCAATGCTGGGTGACAGCATCACCACTGACCACATTTCACCCGCCGGAAATATTGCGCGCGAGTCGCCCGCGGGCCGCTACCTGCTGGAAGCCGGCGTGCAGCCGGCGGACTTCAACCAGTACGGCACGCGGCGCGGCAACGACCGCGTGATGACCCGCGGCACCTTCGCCAACATCCGGCTCAAGAATCTTTTACTGGGCGGCGCAGAGGGCGGCAACACACTTTACTTTGAGGCGGGCAAGCCCGCTGCCGAAACAATGTCGATCTACGATGCGGCCATGCGCTATAAGCAGGCGGGAACAGCGCTGATACTGCTGGTGGGACGCGAGTATGGCAGCGGCTCCAGCCGGGACTGGGCCGCGAAAGGTGCGTACTTGTTAGGGGTGCGCGCAGTGCTGGCAGAATCATTTGAGCGCATCCACCGCAGCAATCTGGTGGGCATGGGCGTGCTGCCGCTGGTGTACAGCGCGGGTGCCACGGCGGAGTCACTGGGCCTGACCGGCCACGAAGAATTTGATGTGCTTGGGATTGCGGGCGCTGTGCAGCCGCGGCAGGACCTGCAGGTTGTGGCAAGGCATGCGGACGGGCGGCGCACGGAGTTCACTGTGCGCGCGCGCATCGATACTCCGGTGGAAGCCGAGTACTACCGCAACGGCGGCATCCTGCAAACGGTGCTGCGCAAACTGGCGCGCAATTAAACTCGGCGGAAGCGGCCGGCCGCAGCAGCCGGCAACTGGCGCAGCAGCGTTACGGCGCTGCGCCGGGTTTGGAGAAGTTGGTGTAGTGGTATTGAATGCGGCCGTCACGCAAACCCAGCGTGTCTTTGCCGGTCTGCGCTGTGCTGCCCGCCTTTTCCCAACGCCACTCAAATGCCCATGAGTTGTCCTTGCCGCGTGCGTCCACAACCGTGAAGCGGCCGCCGGGCAGCAGCTCGCCCAGCAGCTGTTGGTACCACTGGCGGATGGCAGGCGCGCCAAAGATCATGCGCTTTGCAGAAACGTGGCCTGCGTTGGGTTGGTAGAGCGCCACGAGTGCGTCAAGGTTTGCACTGTTGGCTGCTGCCAGCCACTGCTGCAGCAAAACGCTGGGGAGTGCGGGCTGCGGCGCTGGTTGCGCAACCGGCTGCGGTAGGACCACGGGCGCCACCGGCTGCACGACCGGCTGGATCACTGGCTGCGGGATAGGAATCGGCTGCGCTATCGGCTGCGCAGCAACCTGCCAATCAAAACGCGCGACTGCATTCCACAGGTGCTGATTGCCAGCCGAGGTTGCCCAATCCCACGAATATGAGTTTGCAGCTGTCATGCCCAACTCGCGCGCCTTCATGTAAAAAACCGCCTGATCTTCGGCAGTGGCAACCCAGCCGCCAGAACCATAAGCTGCACCGGTGGGCACCACCGGCCGCTCGTATCCCACGAGGCGCACGTTTGCAAACTCGCGCGCGCTGCGCTCCAGCTGCCGGTCCGGATTATGCGATTGCTCCCAGTACACCTGCGGCATGTTCAGATCACATTTTTCCAAAAACGCCGCCCACGGCAGCTCGCGGTGATAAGAGGGGTAGCGATAGGAGCTGAGGGCAATCAGCATGTTTGGCAGACCGGCGCGCAGGTCGCTCATGTAAGCACGCGCCGCCGCCTCTTTGCCCGCAGTCTTGTACTCGCCTTCGGCATCAATGCAGTAGCCGTCAAGGTTGAGCGCCCGCGAACGGTCAACCGCCACGCGTGCTTCGCCGGTCGGATCGTCGCCCTTTACGTAGTGCCAGCCCCATGCCTGCACGCCGCGATTGTGCAGCGCAGCCACCACCGGCGCCACAATATCCCGGTTCTGGCGGTCAAAGCCAAACGGGTAGCGCGTATCTGCAATTTTGAGCAGCACATGCGAAAGCCCGGCAGCCACCGCCTTGGCAGCGATCGCCTCCGGGTTGCCTCCCTCGCAATTTGCCACCCGCCAAATAAAAAATCCCTTTCCAGCAAGTGTCATATTGAATCAGTATAAAATCATCCACGCTAACAGGAGCAAGTATCGTGCCGTGACCGCGCGCCCGCAGCAACATCCATGGAACTCGCCAAACTAGTAAACAGCCTGCCGGCTGCCACCCCGCCAGCTGACCGGCTGCTGGTGGAGCGCGCCCATGCGTTTGCGGCGCGCCAGCATTCCGGGCAGATGCGCGCCTCGGGGCATCCCTACCTGCAGCATTGCATGGCGGTGGCTGAAATTCTGGCGGGCCTTCACCTGCCGGCGGCCGCGATTGCAGCCGCCCTGCTGCACGATGTGGTGGAGGACACCAGCGCAACCGTGGCTGACCTGCAGCGCGAATTTAACCCGGAAATTGCGCGCCTGGTGGATGGCGTGACAAAGCTGACGCAACAGGTGGCGCGCGTGGACAAGGCGGGCGCGCCCGAACCCGCCCCGGCTTCGGCCGGCGCCATCAGTGCGCAGCGCGCCGACACCATTCGCAAAACATTTTTGGCAATGGGCGACGATGTGCGCATCATGCTCATCAAGCTGGCCGACCGCCTGCACAACATGCGCACGCTGGCGCACCTGCCGGCCGCCAAGCGCGAGCGCATTGCCCAGGAGACGCTCGACATATTTGCGCCGCTGGCCAACCGCCTGGGCATCTGGCAGTTTAAGTGGGAGCTGGAAGACCTTGGCATGCGCCACACCAACCCGGGGCGCTACAAGGAGCTGGCTGCGGCGCTGCAAATGGGCCATGGCGACCGCGAGCGCGTGATGGACGAAATTGTGAAGCGCATGGAGCGCGAGCTGCACTTGCACGGCATCAGCGCGGATGTTACCGGGCGGCCGAAGCACCTGTATTCCATCTGGCGCAAGATGGAACGCAAAGAAGTGACATTTGAGAAAGTCTTTGATGTGCGCGCACTGCGCGTGGTGGTGCACTCTGCTGCCGCGGAACCGGACGAAGACGAGAAGGCCCACGAACGCCGCGAGAAGCTGGCCATCGCCAATTGTTATGTGGTGCTCGGGCTCGCACACCAAATCTGGAAACCGATCCCGGGGGAATTTGACGACTACATCGCCACACCGAAGGACAACTTTTACCGCTCACTGCATACCGCCGTGGTGTACGCTGACGGCAAAACACTTGAGGTGCAAATCCGCACGCGGGAGATGGACCAAAACGCCGAGCTGGGAATTGCCGCGCACTGGCGCTACAAGGAGGGCAGCCGCAAGCTGGATAAATCATTTGACCAGCGGGTGGCGTGGCTGCGCTCCATGATGGACTGGCGCAGCGCTGTAACCGACGGTCCGGAGTTTGTGGATGCGCTCAAATCTGACTTGTTTCCGGACCGCGTGCTGATCTTTACGCCGCGCGGCGACATCATTGACCTGCCAGCGGGCGCAACGCCGATTGATTTTGCGTATCACGTGCATACGTCAGTTGGCGAACGCTGCCGCGGCTCCAAGGTGAATGGCAAGCTGGTTCCGCTGAATTACGCTCTGCACACCGGCGAGCGCGTGGAAATTCTGACTGCCAAGCGCGGCGGCCCAAGCCGCGACTGGCTGAACATCGAACTCGGCTATGTGGCCTCGGCCCGCGCCCGCGAAAAAATCCGCGCCTACTTCAAGCTGCAGGACCGCGACAACAATGTAGTAGCCGGGCGCCGCATGCTCGAGCATGAATTAAAGCGCCTCAACCTCGCGGGCGTAGGGCTGGACGAACTGGCTGCCGCGTTCAACTTTGAAAAAGCAGATGACCTGCTCGCTGCAATCGGCTGCCATGACCTCAGCAGCCATACGGTAATCAACCATGTGGTGCGCCAGCTGCGCGCCGGGCAAACTGAAGAGGCGCAGTTGCTGCCGCCGCCGGACAGCGCGCGGCACGGCACGCCAGTTGAAACCACAGAGGTAAGCGTGCTGGGCACCGGCGGCCTGCTCACGCGCCTGGCAAGCTGCTGCAGCCCGCTGCCCGGGGATGACATTGTGGGCTACACCACACGCACACGCGGGATCTCAATTCACCGCGGCGACTGCCCCAATGTGCTTGCAACCCGCGAGCCCGAACGGCTGCTGGCATGCAACTGGGGCCGCGAAGCTGCCCGCTCCTACCCCGTGCCGCTGCGCATCATGGCTTTTGACCGCGCCGGCCTGATGCGCGACATTGCCACGCGCGTGGCCAACGAGCATGTGAGCATCAAGGCGTTCGACATGCAGCCCGACCAGGGGCATGTGGTGCTGATGCAGATGACCATTGACGTCTCCAGTCTTGCGCAGCTGCGCAAAGTGCTGACCGGCATTGAGCAGGTGCCCAACGTAACAGAAGTGCACCGCGTACAGCCCGGGAAGACTTAAACAGATGCTCAGCGTAACCGAAGCCCGCAGCCGCATCATCGCCCGCCTGCAGCCGGTAGCGGCGGAAACTTTGGGGTTGGCAGATGCAGCCGGCCGCATTCTTGCGCAGCCGGTGCATGCGCCCCATGCGCTGCCGCCGTTTGCAAACTCCGCCATGGACGGCTACGCAGTGCGCGCAGCAGATGTGGCGGCTGCCAGCTCCGCAGCACCGGTGACCCTGCAAGTAATCGAAGACATTGGTGCCGGGCACGAACCAAAGTCAACCCTCAGCGCGGGCACGGCTGCGCGCATCACCACCGGCGCATTGCTGCCCGCGGGCGCGGACGCCATCATCCCGGTGGAATGGACCGGCACCGACAAGCCGCAGTCTGCACAACAATGCCCGCCCAGCATCCGCGTCGCCCAGCCGGCGCAGCCCCGCCAATTTATCCGCGCCGCGGGCAGTGATGTAACAGCCGGAAGCCCGGTGCTGCAGGCGGGCGTGCGGCTGTCAGCATCTGCGGTTGGCTTGCTCGCAGCGTTGGGCATCGCACAGGTGGAGGTGGCCAGCCGCGTGCGCGTGGCAGTGCTGTCCACGGGAGACGAGCTGGTGCCGCTTGGCGCTGCGCTTGCCCCCGGAAAAATCCGCAACTCCAACAGCTACACGCTGGCTGCCCTCATCCACGAAGCCGGCGGCACACCAATTGACCTCGGCATTGTGCCCGACTCGATAGCCGCAGTTGAACACAGCCTGGCAGCCGCAGTGCAACAAGGCGCCCAACTAATTGTGTCGTCCGCCGGTGTGTCAATGGGCAATCTCGATGTGGTGCGCCAAACTCTTGAAAAATCAGGGCGGGTTGAGTTTTGGCAGGTGAACATGCGCCCGGGCAAGCCGGTGCTGTTTGGTGCGCACAACGGCGTGCCGTTCCTTGGGCTGCCGGGCAACCCGGTCTCGGCCATCATTGCTTTTGAATTATTTGCGCGGCCGGCACTGCTGCACATGAGTGGCTGCGGACAGTGGGAGCGGCCGGCGGTAATGGCGCGCATGGCTGCCGACATTCAATCCGACGGGCGCGAGACTTACGTGCGCGCGCGCGTGGAACTTGATGAGCGCAGCGGCGAGCTGCGCGCACGCACGAGTGGCGGACAGGAATCGCACATGCTCGGCGCAATGGCCAATGCAAATGCGTTGCTGATTATTCCAGCTGGTGTAAAATCCGTGCGCACCGGGGACCCCGTAAAGGCTTGGCTGCTCCCTAACTAAACAGCCCAATGGCCCCGGTTAGCATTTTTAGATGACGGATAATTTTGTGGCGGAGGACGTAAACCCTGTGCGTGCACTCACCGCAGATGCGGCCCATAGTGAAAGCGTTGCGCAAGCCGGCGGCCCTGCAGCTGGGCTGCGGCTGCATTTCATCACACTCGGCCTGGCCGCCCTGGGTGCGCTCGATGCTGCGTACTTGACCTGGGTAAAGCTCAGCGGGGTGAACGCAGCGTGTGGCGGAATTGGTGATTGCGAAGTGGTAAACAACAGTGCCTTCGCATCAATTTCCGGACTGCCAATTGCTGTATTGGGGCTGGGCGCGTACGCGGCCATTATTGCGCTGTTGCTGCTGGAGCGCTCACGCCCCGCACTTTCAGAATATACGCGCCTTGCCACGTTTGGTGTGACGCTGATCGGGACACTGTATTCGGGATGGCTGACTTATGTTGAAGTTGCAATCCTGCGCGCAATCTGTCCGTTTTGTGTCGCGTCTGCAATTATCATCACTCTGCTTTTCCTCATGTCAGTCCATCGCATGCTGGAAAAAGTGGACAACGCCTAGGGGAGTTCTCAATGGAAATTGCCGAACATATGCCGGCCGCACTTGCCCAGCGCTCAATGCAGCAGCTGCGGCTGGTTCCAGTCAACAGCAAAAAGAAGTCCGCCAAAGACCCGGAGCCCGAAGAAGACGCCAACACGGTAACAGACTTTGACGGCGAGGAGGAGTTGGAGGTTGCGGAAGAAGACGAGGATGATGCGGATGAACTCGAGGATGAAGATGACGATCTGGAACCGGAGGATGGCGAGCCAGATGAAGAAGAGCCGGCCGATGCGGACGACTCAGAGACAGATGAAGATGAACCAGAAACACCTGCAACCGATGCTGGCGGCGACGGCGAGCTGACGGTCGAGGATCTGGATGAGGAAGACGAAGAGATTGAAGACCTCTATGGCGACGATGACGACGAAGATGACGACGATGACGACGATTAGCGGCCGCTAGCTGCTGCACAAACGCAAAGAGGGGCGCCGCTGGCGCCCCTCTTTTTTTTACTCGCCGCAGTTGCGGTGCTAAGTACGATGCTTGGCCAAAGTGCGCTGCAGCAGGTCCTCTCTGGCGGCGTCCACGCCCTTCTTTGCACGCCGTTCACGCTTTCCGCCACGGGATCCGGACTCTGCATTGGCCATGGCAGCACTTAGCAGCATGCCCATGGCGGTAACCGCCGGCAACTCATCGGTCGCAACCGCTTGAATCATCTCAGCTTCCAAGGCGCGCACGCTCAAGTCCAGGCGCCGGCGCTTGCGATCCACGCCAATCACTTTTACCTCCAGCTCAGCGCCTTCCTTCACCACTTCATTCGCATGTTCCACCCGGTCGGCGGTTAGCTCACGCACATGGATCAGGCCGGGCTTCTCCGCGCCAATATCCAAGAACACACCAAACTGTTCCACGCGCACCACCTTGCCGCGCCGCACCTGGCCCTCCGCCAGATCACGCCACTCTACTTCCACAGGCTTGTCCAGCGTCAGAAATACTGCGCCGCCCACAGCATCCACCTTGCTTACCCAAACCGTGACAGGATCACCAATCTTGGGCGGCACGCCCGAGCGCCCATGCGCAGCCCGCTCCAGCTGCGAAAGATGCAGCAGTCCCTCGCGACCATCGGCCAAGTCCACCAGCGCACCAAACAACTCCAGCTTTTTGATCCTTCCTTGTAGTTCCATCTTTGGCTGCAGCGCTTGCGGCGTGGCCGGTTGAACCTCGGCGGAAGATGGGCTTGACGATGATTTCAATTGAGACGGTTCCTGTTGGTGTGACTCGCTGCCAGATAAGTGTAACAGCCAAGATAGAGCGTGGCTCTAACCGATCCAATTATATGAGGCGACAGAATCGCTGTCAACAAGCAGGTGCACGGTATAATGCGCGCGCGTGGCAGCGCCCTTGTCATGTACAGTTGCAGCCCACCTAAATGCGCACATTAATCACGGGTGCCAGCGGATTTTCCGGCAGCCACCTTGCAGAGTACCTTGCCGCCAACACGGATGCTGAGCTCTGGGGCTGTGGCTTGGCCGGGCAGATGCCCTCCGACCTCAATGCGGCGGTCAAATATGAGGTCATTGACTTGTGTGATGCCGCTGCGGTTGGCGCGTACATTGGCCGCGTCCGGCCCGCCGCAATTTACCATCTTGCCGGGCAGGCTGCGGTGCATGCCAGCTGGGGTGACCCGTGGGCATGGTTTCAGGGGAACGTGCAGTCGCAGGTCAATGTTTTGGAAGCGGCGCGTTTGCTAGAGCCGCAGCCGCGCATCGTTGTCATCACCTCCGGGCAGGTTTATGGTTCCGTGGCGTCAGGCCAGCCGCTGACCGACGAAAAACGCGAACTACGCCCGGACACTCCCTACGGCACAAGCAAAGCCGCGCAGGACTGGCTGGCGCATCAGGCATTCGTGCACTACGGGATGCAGGTCATTCGCTTGCGCCCGTTCAACCACATCGGGCCGCGGCAGACGGGCGACTTTGTGGCCACTTCTTTTGCGCGCCAGCTGGTGCGCATTGCAGCCGGCCTGCAGCCGGCGCGCCTGCTGGTTGGCAACTTGGCTATGCAGCAGGACTTCACGGATGTGCGCGACATGGCACGCGCCTACCATCTGGCGTGGCAGCACTGCGCAGCCGGTGAAGCGTACAACATAGCCAGCGGCAACCGCTACCCGGTGCAACAGCTGCTCGATGAGCTGCTGCGCTTGACCGGGCTGCAGGTGGAGGTGGTGGTCGACCCAGAACTGTTCCGCCCCACCGCCGGAGCCGGGCTGCTGCCGGACACCAGAAAATTTACCGGGCTCACCGGCTGGCAGCCAAGCTACAGCCTGACGCAAACGCTGCAGACGCTGCTTCAGTATGAGCGCCAGCAGCTGCAAGCCAGCGCCGTGAGCGCCACACAGTAGAACATCCCAAGAGGCCAACTATGCCCACTGCATTAATCACCGGCATCACCGGACAAGACGGCTCATACCTTGCGGAGTTTTTGCTCCAAAAGAACTACACCGTGGTCGGAATGGTGCGGCGCACAAGCATCATCAACCTGGAGCGCCTGGAGCCCATTCAAGACCGCATCTCGCTGGTGCAGGGCGATTTGCTGGATGAGGGTTCGCTCATCGGCGTGCTGCGCGAGTTTGCGCCCGACGAGGTGTACAACCTGGCCGCCATGTCATTTGTGCCCACGTCCTGGCAGCAGCCGGTGCTGACGGGCGAAGCCACCGCGCTTGGCGTCACGCGCATGCTGGACGCCATCCGGCTCGTCAACAAGGGCACGCGTTTTTATCAGGCGTCCTCGAGCGAGATGTTCGGCAAGGTTCAGGAAGTGCCGCAGCGCGAAAGCACGCCGTTCTATCCGCGCAGCCCGTACGGCGTTGCCAAGTTGTACGGCCACTGGATCACAGTTAACTACCGCGAGAGCTACGGCATGCACGCCACTTCCGGCATTTTGTTTAATCACGGCTCGCCGCGCCGCGGCCTGGAATTTGTGGAGCGCAAAATCAGCCTCGGCGTGGCCGCAATTAAACTGGGGCAGCTGGACAAGCTGCGCCTGGGCAACATTGAAGCCCAGCGCGACCTGGGCTTTGCGGGGGATTATGTGCAAGCCATGTGGCTGATGCTGCAGCAAAGCGACCCGCAGGACTTTGTGATTGCAACCGGCAACACGCACAGCGTGCGCGAGATGTGCGCGGTCGCGTTTGCACACGCGGGTCTTGATTACAATGATTATGTTGTGCAGGACCAGCGCTTTTACCGCCCGGCGGAAGTGGACCTGCTGGTGGGTGATCCCGCCAAAGCCGGCCGCCTGCTGGGCTGGGAGCCGGAGCTTGGCTTCAAAGAGCTCATGCATTCCATGGTGGACTCCGATATCGCCAAACTGCAGTCTGGTGTGCGCCTGCCGGACTTGCAAGAGTTCACCACCGTCCGCTTTTAAACCTCAGCCGCACACCACAAACTGCCGCGCGCAACTATGGAAGCTGACGACTCAATCCGGTTTGGCACCGATGGCTGGCGCGGGCGCATCGGCGCCGACTATACATTTGCAAATGTGCGCCGCTGCACGCAGGGCTTTGCCCGCTATCTGCTGGAGTGCGGCCACGCCGGCAAAGCGGTGGTGGTGGGATACGACCAGCGCTTTGCCTCCGAACATTTTGCGGCAACTGCTGCGCAAGTGCTGGCAGAGCACGGCCTGAATGCGTGGCTGACGGACGGCGCCACGCCCACGCCCGTGATTGCCTACGCTGTGCTGGAGAAGCAAGCGGTGGGGGCCATCAACATCACCGCATCACACAACCCGCCGCAAGACAACGGCTTCAAAGTGCGCGACCACACCGGCGGTGCAGTGCCGCCAGCCGGGCTGGCGCGCATCGAAGCCAACATTCCGGCAGCCGCCGAGCCCGCGCAGGCAGCCACAGGCCGCGTGCAAAAGTTCGATGCAGCCCCCGCCTACATTCTGCACCTGCGGGATGTGATCGATCTTGAGCCCATCAAGCGCGCCGGGCTGCGCGTGATGGTTGATTCGATGTGGGGCAATGGCGCCGGCTGGTTTGCGCGTTTGCTGGCTGGCGGCACCACCACCGTGCTGGAGGTGCACAATCAGCGCAACCCAGTCTTCCCGGAAATGTCGCGCCCGGAACCCATCCCGCCCAACATTGATGCGGGCTTGCGCGCTGCCGTTGCGCAAGGCGCCGATGTGTGCCTCATTACCGACGGCGATGCCGACCGCATTGGCGTGGGCGACGAGCACGGCGTCTTCATCAATCAGCTGCGCGTGTACGCGCTGCTGGCGTACCACATGCTGGAGGTGCGCGGCGAACGCGGACCCATCGTGCGCACGCTGTCCACCACCACAATGCTCGACCGCCTGGGTGAACTGTACGGCGTGCCGGTGCATGAGACCGGCGTGGGCTTCAAGTATGTGGCGCCAAAAATGACGGCCACCAACGCGCTGATGGGTGGCGAAGAATCCGGCGGCTTCGCATTTCGCAACCATGTACCCGAACGCGATGGCATTTTGGCCGGCCTGTTCATTCTGGAGCTGATGTGCCGGCTGCGCCAAAAGCCGTCCGAGCTGCTCGAGACTCTTTTTGCGCGCCTGGGTGCGCGCTACTTTTACGACCGCATCGACAGCGATTTTCCGCCCGCCCACCGCTCCGAAACCCGCGCACGTGTGGCGGCCGCCCTGCCCGCCCAGATTGCCGGCCTGCCCGTCGCGCGCATAGACAAAACCGACGGCTACAAATACTGCCTGCAGGACGGCAGTTGGCTGCTCATTCGCTTTTCCGGCACCGAGCCAATCATTCGCGTGTACTGCGAGACCACCAACGGGCTCAACGTGCAGCCCATGCTGCAGGCCGGCCTGCAAATTGCCGGCCTTGCCTGACGGCGGCCGTGCTCTGTGACACGCACTGCCACTTGGATTTTGGTGCATTCGATGCGGATCGCAAACAAGTCATCGAGCGGGCAGGCACCGCAGGCGTCGGCCGCCTGCTCAATCCCGGCACCAGCCTGGAAAGCAGCCAGAGTGCCGTGCAGCTTGCGGGCCAGCATGCGGCCGTGTACGCCGCAGTTGGCATCCATCCCAACGAACAGGTAAAATACCTTGGTGAAATTTTGCACGAGCTTGATTTACTCGCAGGCCACCCGCGCGTTGTGGCGATTGGAGAAATTGGCCTCGATTATTATCGTGACGCGGTGGACCGCGCAGTGCAGCGCGAAAAGTTTGAAGCGCAGCTTGGCTTGGCAGCTGCCCGCTGCCTGCCGGTCATCATCCACTGCCGCGAGGCTTTTGCCGACGCCCGCGCAATTGTGGCGGCGTGGCCCGCTGCCCACCGCGCTGGCGTCTTCCACTCCTTTAGCGGCAGCCAGCAAGACCTGGATGCGCTGCTTGAACTCGGCTTCAGCATTGGCGTGACAGCACCCGTGACCTACCCCAAAGCACACGCCTTGCGGCAGCTGGTAGGCGCAGCGCCACTGGGCCGCATCTTGCTTGAAACCGATGCGCCATTCCTCGCGCCGCAATCGCGCCGCGGCCAGCGCAACGAGCCGGCGCTGGTTGCGGAAGTGGCCGCCGCAATTGCGGCCGAACGCAAAATGGAAATTGCGCAAGTGGCTGCGGCAACATCCGCCAACGCTGCGGCAATGTTTGGCTGGTAAGCGATGGCAGCCTCAAGCGCTATGCCATTGGCGGCTGTTTCACTGGCGGACATTTTGTCCCCGGTGCAAAGTGGACTCGATGCAGTTAGCGTGCGCTTGTCCGAGGTTGCGCACGACCAGCATGCGGCGCTCACCGCTGCCACCGAGCAGCTGCTGGCGGCGGGCGGCAAGCGCCTGCGGCCGGCGCTTGCGCTGCTGGCCGGCCAAATCTTCGGCACCGACAGCGACCTCACCGTAGCGCTGGCCGCTGCGGTGGAAATGCTGCACACGGCCACGCTGGTGCATGACGACCTGATTGACGGCTCATTGCTGCGCCGCGGCGCTGCCACGCTGAATGCCAACTGGTCGCCGGACGCCACAGTGCTCACTGGCGACTATCTCTTTGCCAGAGCGGCCAGCTTTGCAGCGCAGGCCGGCAGCGTGCGCGTGATGGAGCTGTTTGCAAACACACTGATGGTGATTGTGAACGGCGAAATCCAGCAGAAGTTTCCAAATGGCGCGGCTGTGCCGGGCGCAGACTACTACAACCGCATCTATGCCAAGACCGCTTCGCTGTTTGTGCTTGCCGCCGAAGCAGGCGGCGAACTGGGCGGCGCAACGCCCGCACATTTAAACGCGCTGCGCACGTACGGCCGCGAAGTCGGCACAGCATTCCAGATTGTGGACGATGTTCTGGACTTTTCCGGCAGCGCCGACCGCACCGGAAAAACTGCAGGCAGCGACATGCGCCACGGATTGATAACACTGCCCTTGCTGCACTATGCAAAGCTGCGGCCGCAGGACGCAGATGCACAGGCGGTGATGCGCGGCGCGGCAATTGACCGCGTGCAGAGTGACCGGCTGGTTTCGGCGGTGTGCAACTCGGCTGCAATCCGCAGTTCGCTCAACGAAGCGCGGGTTTTTGCGCGCCGCGGCCAGGCTGCTCTGCAAGACCTGCCCGACTGCAGCGCAGCCGGTTCGCTGCTGGCGATTGCGGAGTTTATAGTCGATCGCGATTTGTAAAACGCGGCCATGAAGATTGGCCTGCTCACGGGCGAGTTTCCGCCGCAGCATGGCGGCATCGCCGACTTCACCCGCATTCTGGCCACCGCGCTGGCCGACCGTGGTCATGCCGTGCGCGTGATCACAACACTTAGCGCACAGACCACGCAGCACTTTTCCGCGCCTTACACAGTGCACCCCGTTGCCCGGCATTGGGGCTGGCTGGACCTGTGGCGGGTGCGCCAGTGCACCGCCGACCTCGACATTGTCAATTTGCAATACCAAGCTGCTGCATTCGGTGCAATGCGCCTGCCCATTCATCTGGCGCCACACTGGCTGCGCCCGCCGCTGGTGGTTACATTCCATGATTTGCGCACGCCATATCTGTTTCCGAAAGCCGGTGCGCTGCGCACAGCGGTGCTGCGGCGCCTTGCCAGCAGCGCAGCCGGCGTAATTGCCACCAACATTGCCGACCATGCGGAACTTGCGGGCTCAAGCAAGTTGCAGCGCAGTGCGGTAATTCCAATTGGCAGCAACTTATTGCAGCCGGCAGCCTGCCCGCCGGCACAGTGGCGCGCGGCCCACAGCGTAGCGGCAGATGAGATCCTGCTTGGTTACTTCGGCTTTCTCAATACCAGCAAGGGTGGCGAGACCGTGCTGCGCACGCTGGCGCTGCTGCGCCAATCCGGCATGAATGCCCGCGTCGTGCTGATTGGCGGCAGCGCCGGCGCAAGCGACAAAACTGATGCCGCTCACAACCAACAGCTGCTTCAGCTGGCGCAATCACTTGGCATTGACGGGCAGATATTGCGTACTGGTTACCTAAGTGAAGCGGACACCGTAGCCGCCTTGCAGAGTTGCGACATGCTGGTCCAGCCGTATGCGGACGGCGCCTCACTGCGGCGCGGCACCTTGATGGCGTGCCTTGCCAATGGCTGCCCAACCATAACAACCAACCCGGCCACCCGGGTGCCCGAACTGCAACACAATGTAAACGTGCAGCTTGTGCCGCCCAATGATCCCGCTGCACTCGCCGCCGCAGTGCGCACGCTGCAGGCCGATCCCGCATTGCGCGCCACGCTGGCGCAAGGGGCCCGCGTGCTGGCCACCAGTTTTGATTGGGCATCCATCGCCCGGCGCACAGAGGAGTTTTTCAGTGCCGTGCTGGAAAAATTCGCTGCGTCTGCCGCGCGCCACTAACCGCAACCTGCTGCGGCGAACTGCCGCCCAGCTCGGCTAGCCAATTTTGCAGGCTGCCGCACAGCGACACCAGTGTGACCCGGCGCGATGTTATACTCATTCCACGCCCCGCACAAAGTTTATTTTTCCGGCGGCCGCGAACTTTTTCCGCCCACTACAACCAACAGACTTACCTAATACAATGACTGAAGATCCAAAAATTGCAGAGCTCCGCGCCATGCGGGCAGAGGCACTGCAGGGCGGTGGCGCCGACAAAATTGCGCAGCAACACAAACGCGGCCGCCTGACCGCGCGCGAACGCTTGGACCTGCTGCTCGACAAGGGTTCCTTTCGCGAGCTGGACATGTTCGTCACGCACCGCGAGCGTGAGTTTGGCCTTGACCAGCGCAAGACACTTGGCGACAGCGTTGTCACAGGCTGGGGCACAATTGACGGGCGGCTGGTGTACGTCTATTCGCAGGACTTCACAGTTTTGGGCGGCTCGCTCTCGCGCGTGCATGCCGACAAGATTTGCAAAGTGATGGACATGGCGCGCAAGACGGGTGCGCCCATAATCGGCTTGAACGACTCCGGCGGAGCGCGCATTCAAGAAGGCGTGGTGTCGCTGGGCGGCTTTGCCGACATCTTCCTGCGCAATACGCTCGCGAGCGGCGTGATCCCGCAGCTAAGCGCCATCATGGGCCCGTGTGCCGGCGGTGCTGTGTACTCGCCCGCCCTCACGGACTTCATCTTGATGGTGCAGAACTCTTCCTACATGTTTGTCACCGGCCCCGATGTGGTGAAGGCCGTCACGCAGGAAGATGTGACTTTTGAAGAGCTGGGCGGCGCCATGACGCACGCGCAAATTTCCGGCGTGTGCCATCGCGTAGCCGAAACCGAGGCGGACTGCCTGTATATGCTGCGCATGCTGCTCAGCTACCTGCCGCAGAACAACATGGAGGATCCGCCCGCAAAAGCTTCGAGCGATGATCCGCTGCGCATGGAGGCGGCACTCGACGACATCATTCCGGCCAACGCCAGCAAGCCGTACGAGATCCGCGACGTGATCAAGCTGGTGATGGACGATGGCGATTTTTTTGAGATGCATGAATTATTTGCGCCCAATATTGTGGTGGGCTTTGCACGCCTGGGCGGACACAGTGTGGGCATCGTTGCCAACCAGCCCGCGCATCTGGCGGGCGTGCTCAACATCAACGCATCAGAAAAAGCCGCGCGCTTTGTGCGCTTCTGCGACTGCTTCAACCTGCCCTTGATTACTTTTGTGGATGTGCCTGGATTTTTGCCGGGCACGGCACAGGAACATGCGGGCATCATCCGCCACGGCGCCAAGCTGCTGTACGCCTATTGCGAGGCCACCGTTCCCAAGTTGACGGTGATCACGCGCAAAGCTTATGGCGGCGCCTACGATGTGATGAGCAGCAAACACATCCGGGGTGATGTGAACTTTGCGTGGCCTTCGGCGGAAATTGCGGTGATGGGGCCGGAGGGCGCCGTCAACGTGATCTTCCGGCAGCAGCTGGCGGATGCGGCCGACCCGGAGGCGCGCAAGCGCGAGCTGGTGGACGAGTACCGCAGCGCGTTTGCCAACCCGTATGTGGCCGCATCGTGGGGCTATCTTGATGATGTGATTGAGCCGCGCGAGACGCGCCCGCGTTTAATCAACGCGCTTGAGGCCCTCGGCAACAAGCGCGACGCCAACCCGGCCAAGAAACACGGCAACATTCCCCTCTAGGCACGGCGCCATGCCAGCTGCCGCGCAAGAAAAGCGCATGCGCGCACCCGCCTCCGCCTTCGCGGCGTTCTTCCGCTACATCGCACTTGGGTTTGCCGCACTGATGATTGCGGTCGGAGCGCTTGCAGATTATGCAAGCGTTGGTGACGGCAGCGGCCTTGGCGTTCAGCAACTGCTGGTAATTTGCGCCGGCATAGTGCTGCTGGCGGTGAGCCTGCGCCTGCCGCGTGTCGCAGCCCTGCTGGGCATGAATGCGCTGATCCTTGTGCCTGTGCTGCTGCTGGTTGACCGCCTGCTGTTTCAATTTGCGCCCGCGCTGCCCGTGCAGCTGGTGTCGGCCATGTCTCTTGAAGCGCAAGCACGCTACGGGCGCTGGAAGACAGCCAACAAGCAAAACGAAGTTGTGTTTGGCGCAGACGGAAATTACTGGGGCAATCCGCTGACCCCAACCGTCGACGGATTTTATGATGAGCACGGCTATCGCAACCCGGTTGGCTATCTTGCGCAAAATCCAGCGGTGGATATTTTACTGATAGGCGATTCGTTCACCGAGGGGCAGGAATCACAGATTACGATTGCCGATGTGATGCGCAGCCTGCTGCCAGCTGCGCGCATCTACTCGGCAGGCATGCACGGCCAGAGCACCAACCACTGGGCTCTGCAGTACAAGCGCTTTGTAGATGCGGTAGCTGGCGGCGTAGCACCACGCATGGTCATTGCCAACTACTACGCTGCCAATGATGCCGGCAGCTGCAACTTCGGTCCGGAGAGCTTGGCAGCCGACACGCGGCGCTTCGACCCCAACGCCCCGGCGGTTTCCTCCGCACCGGGCAGCGAGCTCAAGCACCTTGCGCAGCGCGGCCTGCGCAACGCAGCCACACTGGCGGCTTCCGCCACAGTCAAGTGGCAAAACCCCGTCTATGAAAAAACTTTTGGCCGGCTGGGCTTGTTCGTGCTTGAGGGCCTGCGCGCCGACACACCCAACCTGCTGCACAAGCAGCGCGAGCAGCCTGCGGATGTAACGGCCGCTGCTTGCGCACTGCAAACCATTCGCGACTTTGCCACAACCGTGCGGGCTGTGCGCGCCGACACGCAAATTGCCATTGCCTACATTGCGGCTGACCGCGTAATCTGGGCGGCGCGCGCCGACGATGCCGCCGACCACGAGCGCGAGGTGCAGGCACAGCAGGGAAATGCGGCCACGCTGGCAAAACTTTCACAAGAGCTTAAAATCCGTTTTGTGGACCCAACCGCCGACCTGCGCGCACACGCCCAGACCGAGATGCTCTATCATCAGGGATTGCACTTCAACTCATATGGGTACTCACTCTATGCTGCCTTCCTTGTGCAGGCAATGGCGCCGGATTTAATTTTGCAATGATCAATCTGAACTGCACCACGGGTCGCACCCGCCAATTACCAGCGCGCCAATGATTAACAAGATTCTGATTGCCAACCGCGGCGAGATTGCCGTGCGCATTTTGCGCGCATGCCATGAGCTTGGCATTGCCACGGTTGCGGTCTACTCCGATGCGGATCGCAATGCGATGCATGTGCACCGCGCTGACCAGGCTTACTACATTGGGCCGTCCGCCGCGCGCGAGTCGTATTTGCGCGCCGACAAAATTCTCGATGCAGCGCGCAAGTCCGGCGCCGACGCCATTCATCCCGGCTACGGTTTCCTTTCCGAGCGCGCAGATTTTGCATCCGCCTGCGCGGCAGCGGGGCTGGCTTTCATCGGCCCGCCGCCCGGGGCCATCTCCGTAATGGGCGACAAGGCGCGCGCGCGCGCAGCTGCGCTCGCGGCCGGCGTGCCAATTGTGCCGGGCACTGATGCGCGCGCACACCTGAGCGATGCGGAGTTAATTGCGGCGGCTGCCGATGTTGGATTCCCGCTGCTTGTGAAAGCGGCAGCCGGCGGCGGCGGCAAAGGCATGCGCAGTGCCGCAAGCCAAGCCGAGCTTCCGGCGGCACTGGCCGCTGCGCACTCGGAGGCGCTGGCCGCCTTTGGCGATGGCACACTTTATCTGGAGCGCCTGCTGCCAAACGCGCGCCACATTGAAGTGCAAATTTTGGCAGACATGGAGGGCAACGTCATTCACCTCGGCGAGCGTGAGTGCTCCATTCAGCGCCGCCACCAAAAGCTGCTGGAGGAAGCGCCCTCCCCGTTTGTGGGCGACGACGAAGAACTGCGCCAGCGCATGGGCGCGCTGGCCTGCAAAGTGGCCAGTGCCGTGGGCTACGCCAATGCCGGCACGGTTGAGTTCCTAATGGACGAAGACCGCAACTTGTTTTTTCTGGAAATGAACACGCGCCTGCAAGTGGAGCATCCGGTAACTGAGTTGGTGACGGGCATCGACATTGTTAAGGAACAAATCCGCATTGCGCGCGGCCGCAAACTCAGCCGCAAGCAATCTGAAGTGCGCATGACCGGCCATGCCATCGAGTGCCGCATCAATTCCGAGGATCCTTACAACGGTTTTCTGCCGTCCATCGGCACTATCACCACCAGCATCCTGCCCACCGGCCCGGGTGTGCGCGTGGACACCGGCGTGTACGCCGGCTACACCGTCTCGCCCTATTACGATTCGCTGCTTACAAAATTAATTTGTTATGGCGAATCGCGCGGCGAAGCGCTGCTGCGCATGCGCCGCGCTCTCGAAGACTACCGGCTGATCGGCGTGAAGACAACAATTCCGTTCCACCAAAAGCTGCTCGACAGCCACCGCTTTATGGCCGGCAAGTTCACCACGCGCTTTTTGGATGAGGACTTCCACGTGGCGGACAAGCCGCCCACCAACCCGCGCATCGCAGCCATTCTGGCCACGCTGGTGGCACACCAACAGGGCCAGCAGACGGCGCACATCCAGCAGCACAACGTGCGCGACACCAGCAACTGGAAATGGGTTGGGCGCTGGGAGCGCATGCACCGATGAAATACACCACCTCCGTCAACGGCAATACATACCAGATTGAGATCAACAGCGCGCATCAGATCACAGTCGACGGCGAGATCTTTGCAGTTGATTTTGAATCTGTAAGCCACCAACCGTTGTACTCGCTGCTACTGGATGGCGGATCGCACGAGGCATACATTGAGTACGACGCGGAGGGCTGGCAGGTGCTGCACCGCGGCGACCGTTACACAGTGAGCGTGGCCGACGAACGCATGCAGCGCCTTGCGCAGCTCGGCGGCTTGCAGGCAGATGCTGCCGGGCGCGAGTTCCTGCTCAAAGCACCCATGCCGGGCTTGGTGGTCAGCGTACCGGTGGCGGACGGCCAGCCGGTGGAAAAAGGCGACTTGCTGCTTGTGCTCGAATCAATGAAGATGCAAAACGAGCTGCGCGCACCGCGCGCCGGCACGGTGCAGCGCATTCGGGCGCAGGCCGGCCAGAGCGTGGAACAGCACGCACTGCTGCTCGCCCTCGTCTGAGGGCGGGATACCGGCCCGCCTGCCCCACCAAGGCGCTGGCGCAAAATAAAAGCGCCCGCAAGTTGCGGGCGCCAAGTGCTGCGGCAGGCGCGGGC
>QWRL01000003.1:0-10919 GCA_003670425.1 Chloroflexota bacterium | reverse complement strand
GGGGGGAAAAATGGGCCTGGCGTCTTGTGCTCGACTCAAGGAGGAGGCAAAGCGAGCGGCGCGCCCCGCGCGCCGGCACGGGGCAGCGCATTCGGGCGCAGGCCGGCCAGAGCGTGGAACAGCCCGCACTGCTGCTCGCCCTCGTCTGAAGGCGGGGCACCGCCCCGCCCGCAAACCACTACCGGCCCGCCTGCCCCACCAAGGTGCTGGCGCAAAATAAAAGCGCCCGCAAGTTGCGGGCGCCAAGTGCTGCGGCGGGCGCGGGCTACTCGCGCCGGCCGTACAAGCGCATCAATCGAAATCCATAGTAGGCCACCGTGGCAATTGCGGCTCCCGCTGCAGCCACATAAGTGAGCGCGGCCGCGTTCAGCACCGCCTTCACTCCCGCTTGTTCTTCATCGTTTGCAATCAGGCCGCTGTTGGCAAGCACCACCAGCGCCCGCCGGCTGGCATCAAACTCCACCGGCAGCGTTACCAGCGAAACCACGCTGCCCACTGCAAACAACGCCAGGCCCAGCCAGGCCACCGGCAGCCCCAAACTACTGCCGCCAAATGAAGCCAGCAGCATGCCGCCAAAAATCATATATGTGCCAAGCTGGCTGCCGTAGTTGGACACCGGAACCAGCGCCGTGCGCAGGCGCAGCGGCGCAAAGGCTTCGCTGTCTTGCAGTGCGTGGCCAATCTCATGCGCCGCCACTGCCATCGCCGCCACAGAGGCTGCATTGCCCACCGCCGGCGAGAGCGCCAGCGAACGGTCGCGCGGATCGTAATGGTCGTTGTCCGGCGCAGCGCTCGTAAGGCGCACTTCGCGCAGCCCGCTGCTTTTGATCAGCGCCAGCGCCACCTGCTCGCCGGTCAGCCGGCGCACGTTGCCCACCTGGTGCCAGCGTGCAAATGCTGCTTTCACGCGACTGTTTGCATACATTGCCAGCAACATTGCCGGCCCGACGAAAACAAAATACAAGGGGTCAAAAAACATGCGCTGTGTCCTCGTGTGCTAAATTTGCGCGGCTCGTAAATTCACCGCCCATAGAACGGAGTGTCACGCTGGAATATTTGCGTTGCGTAAGACTGATTTACGGCTGCAGCAGCACAGCTTCTGCGGCCGCCAGCTGCGGATCTAAGCCCGCGGACTGGTCCGCCTCAGTCAGAGGCACCAAAACATCTGGCAGCAAGCCCTTGTGGTCCACTGAGCGCTTTTTGGGCGTCAGCCAGCGTGCAAAGGTAATGCGCACTGCGCCGCCGCCGTCGGAAAGATCCAGCCAGGTTTGCACGGTGCCCTTGCCGTAGGACTTCTCGCCCACCAGCAAGCCGCGCTTGTAGTCTTGCACTGCGCCCGCCACAATTTCTGATGCGCTGGCACTGCCGGCGTTGATCAGTACTACCAGCTTGATTTTGGTTGCCAGCCCGCCGGGCTGCGCAGGATACTCCTGCTCGCTGCCATCGCCGAGGCGCTCCACCATCACCGGGCTGTCGGCCACCAGCTCTGAGGCAACCGCCACGCCGCCATCCAGGTAGCCGCCCGGGTTATTGCGCAAATCAATAATCAAGCCGGGCGGATTTTGCGCCAGCAGCTGCTTAAGTTTTTCGCGCAGCGCCACTGCCACATCGCTGCCAAACTGGTTAATCTCCACATAGGCCACGCCACTTGTGAGCAGCTTGCCCTCCACCATCGGGATGGTGATCTTGTAGCGCGTGATTTCCACTTCCACCGGCGCAGAAGCACCCTCGCGCTGCAGCAACAGTTTTACTTTGGTGCCGGCCTTGCCGCGCACCTTGCTGATGACGGTGCTGCCATCCAGCCCGGCCATGTCTTCGCCGTCCACTTCCAAAATCAAGTCGCCGGCGCGCACGCCGGCAGCCTCCGCTGGCGATCCCTTCATCGGCGCCACAATGCGCATCAGGTCGCCGCTGCCATCCACTTCCGCGCCAATGCCCTCCAGTTCGCCGGACATGTCGCCCTGCATCACAGATTGCTCGGCGGGCGTCATGTAGCTGGTATTGCGGTCGCCGGTGGCGCGCATCATGCCTTGGATGGCACCGCTCACAAGCGTGGTGGTGTCCAGCGGCCGGTCTACATAGTTCTTCTGCAGCAGCTCCCATGTTTCCCAAAACGGCTTGAAGGCAGTTTGCAGTTCTTCCGGCGTGGCGCCTTGCGCGGGCGCCACAGTGATCTTGTCCACCGTCACTACGCCGTCAGATGCGGGAACCGGCGCCACCGACTGAAGTACGGCCGGCAGCAGCGTGTTGTAGCGGCTGCCGGTTACAAACCCAACGCTAAACACACCTGCGCCAACAAACAGGGCGCCCAGCAGCGCCAGCGTAGCGCGCGAAATTTTGTCAAACATGGCTGCGATTGTTCTCCGAATGCGCCGCGCGCACTAGTTGTTTGAACCCTGCGGGGCGTTCACATTGTGGGTGTAGGTGCGCAGGCCGGCAGCATGTATGCGCTGCCCGGCCCGGATTGGCTCGGCAAAATTAACTTCAATGGACAATTGGTGCGCCCCGCCCGGAAAGTCTCCCAGCGCAGCAAAAGTTGCGCGGCAGATCCCGTCCGCCACCGCATGCTGCTCTGTGGCCAAGTTGGCTGCGGAAACCTCCAGCCCCTCCAGATTGAAGCGCACCGCAATTTGCTGCCAGTTGGCTGCCAGTGTGGCTTCGTCCGGCGCGCACCAGCCGTATGCCCAAAGCACTTGGTCGGCGCTGTCTTGCAGCCGCACCGCCACAGCTTGCGATTCACCGGCGCGTAGCACCGCGCTGGCCTGTGCATCCGCCAGCTGCTGCCACCAGGCGCTGCCCAGCTTTCCGGAACTTATGCTGATTGGCGCAGCGCCCGGCAGCAATATCCTTGCTCCGCCGGACTCGCCAGATTCTGGAAAAGTTTGCGTCAGCAGCATGGCGCTGGCATCAACCGCACGCCACAAGCGCGGCAGCAGCGTAAGCGCATCCAGCGCGCCGGCCAGCACCGCATCAGTTTCAGAAAGCACGCTGACCATATCCACCGGCACCTTTAAGTCCGGTACAACGCCCGTGCCCTCAATCACAATCTCACCCTGCATATCGCGGTCCATGCCGGTTGGAATTTGCATGGAGATGCCCGCTGGCAGCAGGTATTGGCCGCGGCCCACCTCGCCATACATGCCGGAGCTGGGGTACTGCCCGAGCACAGAAGTTTGCGGCAGCTGGCGCAGCACCCACGCCACATCCTCGCAGGCACTGGCGCAGGCGGGCCCCACCAGCACCACCAATCTGCCCGGGTAGTACAAGCTGTCGTCCGGCTCGATGGTTGAAGGCGGCCCGTAAGTTTCAAACTTGCCGGTGCGCTCGCTGTAGTAATAGCTGCGTGACAGCTCAACCTCGGTTTTTGTAAAGTAGGCTGCCAAACCGGAGCCCATCGGGCTGCCGCCGCCGTTTTGGCGCATGTCAAAGATGATGCCGGGCACTTCTTCATCCGTGAAGAACTGCACCGCGCGCGCAAACAAACGCACCGTCAGGTTCAGGTCATCGGAGAGGTCAGATATTTTTATATAGCCGAGGCCGGTTTGGCGCGCATCCATCAGTGCACCAGTCTGCGCAGACTTGAACGGCACACCGCCCGCCGGCAGGTCAGCGCCGGAAATCACACGGTAAGTAACGGGCGCCACACCGCGCTCCATCCCCGCATAAAAAGAAAGCGCGTTGAATGATTCGCGCTCGTCACCCAGCACCAGCACCGCAGCCTGCGGTTCGGTGGCACCCTGATTGCGCCACACCACAGCCACATTGGAACCCAGCGCACCGCGCGTGAGGTACCGGAACTGCTGCAGACTGCGCGAGTGCTGTGTGGAAAACGGGCTGGACCACGGAATGACTGCAGCCGCTGCCGCTGCAACCGGCTTGCCTGCGTACTCAATAATTTCTGCGCCGCGCAAAATGCCAGCCCGCGCTGCCGCGCTGCGTGCGGTGACAAAGGACGCAATCACGCGGCCGTCATCGAGCTGCGTCAGGCCGAGGCCCACGCCACTGCCCGCCTCAGCCATAAAGAGGCCGCCATCGTCGCCGCTGGCACCCAAGTGCCCGTCCGGTATGGCCCAGGTTAAGTCGCGGATGGCGAGGTAGAAACCCAGCGGGTCCGCATTCGTCTGCGCAGCCACCACACGCGGGGCAAGGCTGGCATAGATTGCATCCCAATCGACCGCCTTTGCATCGGTAAACGGATATTCGACGCGCACTTTCTTAATCATGGCATCGAAGGCTTCCGTGTAAGACATGGCACTATAGTCTTTAACCGCCACATCACCTTCGTATAGCGTTAGTTGCGGATTGGCTTCCTTGTAAAAGCGGAAGGGCTGCAGTTCGAGGTCGATGACTGTGTAGCCCGCCGGCACCGGTGCGACGGGGTCATCACTTGTGAACAGCAATCCATCGGCGCCAAAGCCGGACGGGAATTCTTGCGCAGCATCGGGCGCCCAGACCAGCAGCGCACCGCCAATGATTTCATCCTTGTTCTCGCTGTCAATGCGCGCCGAGCTCCAACTGGTTGACCAGCCGCGAAACTCAGAGCGGTCCAAAAACGGATCGCCGATCAAGTTCGCCTGCACCGCAACTGCAAACACCATAACTTGCGGCGTGCCACTGTGGTTGGCATCCACCAGCGTGCCCACCGGCTGCTGCGGCAGATGCAAAGTGTAGTGATATTGGCCATCACTGGTCTTACGCAGCGGGCCAACCACTTGGTTTTCCGGCGGCATCTCAAACTCAAAATTGCGGCTCACAAAGCCGGCTTCATCCTCCAGCAGCACAAACGGCTCCACGAGGTAGCTTTCAAAAAGTGGAAATGTGATTTGGGCTACACCGGTGATCTTGACTGGCTCATCAGCGGCGCGCGCGGCAGCCGTGGCCGGCAGCTGCCCGCTTGAAGCAGCTGCCACACCGGTGGCTTTCGCCTGTGTAGCTGCGGGCAAGCCCGCAGTGGCCTGTGCGCCATATCCGCCACAGCCCGCCAGCAGCCCGGCCGCCAGCACCGGCAGCCACACACCGCGCACCAAACCGGCAGCACGGCGCCGCATCAATTCTCCTGTCCCCATACTTGAATGTTGTCGCTGTTTGGCAGCGGGATGTTGCGCAGGTAAAGCACATGCCAGAGCAGATAAACGCCGCCGCCCAGGCCAAACGAAATTGCAAGCTCCGGCAGCTGCAGGCGCCAGCGCGCCAGCCGGTACATCAGATACCACATGGGCAGCACCAGAAAAAACACGGAAAGCCAGCGGCCTTTGCGCTCTGCACGCAGCCACGCATACAGAATAATGACGTGCGAAATTGAGAGCAAAAGCGTCAAGTTCCAGTTGCGCGCCAGCAGCGGCAGAAGAAAATCAGGCATGGTATTAAATTTCGGGGCCGGGCTGCGCAACCGGATGATTGCGAATTAGTTCGGGAGTATACCGCCCGCTTCGCCGGCGCCGGTGGAGGTGCGCCGCACTGTAGAATCGACGCATGGCAATTGCTGTGCTGGCCGAAGCGGTGATCTCGCAGATTGCCGCGGGCGAGGTTGTGGAGCGCCCCACCTCCGTGGTGAAGGAGCTGCTTGAGAACGCCCTCGATGCCGGTGCGCACAGCATTCGCGTGGATGTGGAGGGCGGCGGGCGCAGCCTGATCCGCGTCTCCGACGATGGCGCCGGAATTTGCGCCGCCGAGGTGGAGCTGGCGTTTGCGCGCCACGCCACCTCCAAGCTGCGCCATGCAGCCGACCTCTCGCAAATCATGTCGCTGGGCTTTCGCGGCGAAGCGCTGGCAGCAATTGCCTCCGTCAGCCGCGTGCGCGCCATCACGCGGGCACGCGCGGAAGCAACCGGCACGCAGCTGCGCATGGATGCCGGCCAGCTGGTGGCGCGTGAGGGCATTGGCGCGCCGCCCGGCACCGTGATCGCCGTCGAGGATTTGTTCTTCAACATGCCGGCGCGCCTCAAGTTTCTTAAATCTGAATCGTCCGAGCGCACGCATATGGCGCGCCTGCTGGCGCGCTACGCGCTGGCGTACCCGCTGGTGCGCTTCGCGCTGCAGTTTGACGGGCGCGAAGTATTCCAAGCCACCGGCGGCGGCGCGGCGCGCGAGGCGCTGCTGGCTGCGTACGGTGCCGAGCTGGCGCGCGCGCTGCTGGAGATTCAACCGCAATCGGCAGACGGCATCGAGGTGCGCGGTTTTGTAAGCCCGCCGGAGCAGCATCGCGCCAACCGGCGCGAGCTCACATTTTTTGTGAACGGGCGCTGGGTGCAGGACCAGCAGCTTTCCACTGCGGTGCTGCAGGCGTACCACACGCTGCTGCCCGGCGGGCGCTACCCCACTGTGATGCTGCAGCTGCAAGTGGCGCCGGCGGAGGTGGACGTGAATGTGCACCCGGCCAAGGCCGAGGTGCGCTTTCGTGCGCCGGATGCAATCTTCCGCGCTGTGGGGCGCGCGGTGCGCGGTGCGCTGCTGCAGCAAGCGCCGGTGGCGGCCGGTGCGCCGCGCGAGTGGAGCAACGGCCCGCAGCCCGGGCTGGGCGACTGGTCTTGGAAAGTGTGGAGTGGCGCGGGCGCGCAGCCGCCAAATATCAATCCGGCTGCCGAACCGGCGGCGGCACCGGCTGCGCAGCCGGAACAAACAAGCGCGCTGCCCGCCCTCGAGCGCATTCCGTTACTGCGCGTGCTGGGCCAGGTGGGTTTGGCATATGTGGTGGCGGAGGGCCCGGACGGCCTGTACCTGATTGACCAGCACGCTGCACATGAGCGCGTGTTATACGAGGCCTTCCTGGCGCAGGCGGCGGGCGCGCAGGTAAGCGCACAAGCGCTGCTGCAGCCGGCCACAGTAGAGGTCTCGCCGGCAGCAGCCGGCATGCTGCGGCAGCAGCTCGCCACTCTGAATGCGCTGGGCTTTGACATCAGCGAGTTCGGCGCCAGCGCCTTTCTGGTGCGCGCCATCCCCACTGTGCTGGGGCCGGTGGATGCCACGCGCGCCGTGAGCAGTGTGGTGGATGAACTGGAGGAAGACGAAAGCCTGCTGGCACAAGCCGGCGAGCGGCGCATTATTGCGCGCGTGTGCAAACGCGCATCGGTGAAGGCGGGGCAGGCGCTCTCGCCGGCCGAGCAGCAGCAGCTGGTGCGCGGGCTGGAGGCATGCAGTGCACCGCGCACCTGCCCGCACGGCCGCCCCACCATGATCCACTTGAGCGTGTCTGTGCTGGAGCGCCAGTTCGGGCGCAAATAAAAAGCCGCAGCCCGCAAACATGCGCGCCCTCTGGCTGCAAGACCGGCAACTGCGCCTGCGCGACGACGTGCCCATGCCGGAGCCGGCAGCGGGCGAGGCACTGGTGCGCGTGCTGTGTGCCGGCATCTGCAGTACAGACCTGGAGCTGGTGCGCGGCTACTACCCCTACAGCGGCGTGCTTGGGCACGAGTTTGTGGGCGTTGTGGAAAGCGGGCCGGCGCATATGTGCGGCCGGCGCGTAGTCGGCGAGATCAATGCCAGCTGCGGCGCATGCGACCAGTGCGCACGCGGCCAGCCAACGCACTGCTTGCAGCGCACGGTGCTTGGCATTCTGCAGCGCGCCGGCTGCTTTGCGCAGTACCTCACTCTGCCCGCCGCAAACCTGCACATTGTGCCGGATGAAGTGTCCACTACCGCAGCCACCTTTACAGAGCCGCTGGCTGCGGCTTTGGAGATTGAAGCGCAAGTGCCGCTGGCATTGCGCCAGCGCGTGCTGGTGGTGGGCGCCGGGCGCCTCGGCCATTTGATTGCGCAAACTCTGGCGCTCACGGGCTGCGAGCTGTGGGTGGCCGGCCGCGCGCCGGCGCAGCTGGCGTGGCTGGCAGCGCGCGGGCTAAATGTTTGCGCGGCAGCGGATGCGGAGCCGCACGCCTTTGACATGGCGGTGGAATGCACCGGCAACGCGCAGGGGTTTGCGCTGGCGCTGCGGGCGCTGCGGCCGCGCGGCACGCTGGTGCTAAAGAGCACCTACGCCGGCAGCCTCACGCTGGACGCCGCGCCGATTGTGGTGAACGAGCTAACTGTAGTGGGTTCGCGCTGCGGCCCGTTTGCGCCAGCGCTGCAGCTGCTGGCTGCCGGCCGCGTGCTGGTGGAGCCGCTGGTGCATGCGCGCTACGCCCTGGCGGACGGCATGGCAGCGTTTGCGCACGCAGCGCAGCCCGCTGTGCTAAAAGTGCTGCTGGATACGGGCGCTTAGGCGGCGCGCAGCACCGCTGCTTCAATGCGCGCCCGGTTGTCTGCCAGCAGCGCACGCTGCTCCGGCCAGAACAGCAGCGGCAGCGCTTGCAGCTCAAACCACCACACGCCGCTGTGGTGCTCGGCATCCGTTGGAACGCCGTCCGTCTCGGCCGTGAGAAATAAAAAGTAGTGCGTGATTTTCCAGGCGCGCCGCGAAAAGTCCAGGCGCTCGCAACTGCCCAATAATTCGAGCAGCTGCAAATCCTGCAAGCCGGTTTCTTCCGTAATCTCGCGCCGCGCTGCAGCCGCCAGCTGCTCGCCGGCCTCCACGTGCCCTTTGGGCAGCACGTAATCAGCGCCATGCTTTTCACGCGCCAGCGCAATCAGCAGCTGCGCCCCGGCCCGGCGCACTACAACCCCACCGGCCGCCAAATGTTCCGGTACTCCGGGCGGACGCTGATACCAAGTGTCGTCAATCAAAGTGTTGGGAACGCGAAAGCGGGGCATGCGCAGGCAGACGGCAGCTGCCCACGCCGGCAGTTAAATCTCAAACTCCGCGAAGTCTTCGACAATCTCCACGCGCCCGGAAAAATTTTGGCGCGCGCTGCCAATCATGTCCCGGTCGCTGCTCCCGCCAAAATGCTGGTCACGCTGGTGCACATCATAGTGAATAAGGTACAGCGCCTCCGCGCCAACCCGGCCCGCCAGCTGGCCGGCCTGCAGCGCGCTGGAGTGGCCGAAGCCTTCGCCCGCTGCCTCGTGCAATAAAGTGTTTGCGCCGACGGCCATGCGGTTGAGGCTCTCGCAGGGCGAGCCGTCGCAGGTATAAGCCAGCACGCGCCCCGCAGATTTATCCCGGATGCGCAGGGCCAGGGTCGGCACAAAGTGCGTGGCGGGCCAGCCCGTGATGTGAAAGTCTTCGCCGGCATACACCAGCTGGTCATCGCCGTCCGGCACCACATGCCAATTAACCTCGTAAAATTTCGGCCACATATTCCAGCTATACATGCCCATCAGCTGCTGCAGATTATTAAGACAATGCTCCAAGCCATATATGTTGAGCGGCTTGGTGCGGCCCATCAGCCACATGCTCATCAGCATTAGCGGTGCCCCGCCCACATGGTCCGGGTGAAAGTGCGTGAAGATTACATGCTCAATTGAGTCAAAAGAAATTCCGGCCTGTTCCAGGCGCACGGTGGGGTTGGCGCCGCAATCTACAAGGATGTTGCCGTGGCTCCCCTGCAGCACAAAATGCGTGTTCTCGTGTTGGGTGTTTGGGGTTGCATACGCAGACCCGAGAATTTTGACTGATGCCATTTAAATGCTGCCGCCGTCATTATAGTTTAACGATCAGCAAAGTGGCAGCTGCAATCTCGCTTGATCAGCGCGGCAAGTTTTAACCGCCTTGGGCAGCGGAAGCAGGCTGCGCACCCGGCGCTAAATTTGGAATGTGCCGTTGCGGAAGAACAGTTCGCCATCAACCAGAATTTCGCTTTCGGCGCGCAGGTCACAAATCATGTCCCAGTGCACAGCGCTCTCATTTCGGCTGCCGCTTTCCGGATAGCCGCGCCCCACCGCCATGTGCAGCGTGCCGCCAATCTTCTCGTCAAACAGAATGCTCTTGGTAAAGCGCTGAATGCCAAAGTTGGTGCCAATCGCCCATTCACCCAGATAGCGCGCGCCGGCATCTGTATCCAGCGTCTTGATCAGGAAGTCCGCGTTCTTGGCTGCGCGCGCCTGCACCACGCGCCCGGCGGAAAATTCCAGCTCGATGCCCTCAATCTCGCGCCCGTAAGCCACAACCGGAAAGCTGAACTTTACCCAGCCGTTGACCGAGTCCTCCACCGGCCCGGTAAAAATTTCGCCATCCGGCATGTTGTGCACGCCGCCGGCGTTGATGAAGCTGCGGCCTTTGATGGAGAGCTGCAGGTCAATGTTTGGGCCGCGGGCATGCACGTGCGCGCGCGGCTTGAGCCACGCAATCAGGCGCTCGTGCTCGGCATACTGCGCGCGCCAGTGCTGCACTGCGTCACCAGCCTCCGCCACATGGCAGGCGCCATACACAAACTGCTCGTAGTCACGCAGGCTCAACTCCGCGTCTTGCGCAGCGGCATTGGTGGGGTACTGCGTTACCACCCACTGCAGTGCGCCGCTGGCGGCGCGGTTCATATACGTAGCCATCAGCGGGGCGCGCGCCTTGCTCACGCGCACCTGGCGCTCCGGCGCCACAGCGGAGAGCGCGCGTGTATTTTCATCCGCCAGCGTGCTGATCATGGCGTCAAAGCTTTCAATGGCCAGGCGCTCCAGCGGCGAAACATAATCCAGCTGCTGCGCCTGTGCCAGCCGCAAGAAGGCCTCCTGCTGGCCGGGCAGCGCTGCCATCACAAAGGCATGCGCGCCGCGCTCCAGCACGCGCTCGTAGACTGCCTGCAGCAGCGGTGCGGCAGCCAGCGTGCCACGGATCAGCACCTGCTGCCCGGGTTGAACATTGGTGGAATAGTCCACCAGCAGCTGCGCAAGACGGTCAGTGCGGGGGTCGGTCATGGTTTGGCTCCGGTGTTGTCAGTTGAATTTAGCGCGGCGCAGTTGGCTCAGCCGGCTGCGCCAATTGCCGGCGGCAGCGCTGCCGCCACGGCATCAAGCGCTGCCTGCAGCGCAGATTCAGTTGCAGTGAAGCCGCCGCCCTGCGCCAGGCGCTGCTGGCCGCCACCGCGCTCCCCGCCCAGCTGCTGCAAGAGGCC
>QWRL01000029.1 GCA_003670425.1 Chloroflexota bacterium | reverse complement strand
TAACCGCTTAAGAATGGAGTTCATTCGCTGCCGGCACACAAACTAAACTTTCTTTTGCAGCCCGCATTCACGCATGTGGTGCGAGCGCCTGCTCGCCAGCGCACCGCTGGTTTCGCGGAGCACCTGCTTTTTCGTTATTTGGATTTCCTGGCTTTGACAAGCGTGCGCTTGCGCCCCGTATCAACCTTGCGCAGCGCGGGCATTGTTTTCGCGGGCTTGCCCTTGGCCTTGGGCTGCGCCGCTTTTCGCATCGCCGGTTCGGCAGCGCGCCGTGGTGCGGGCTTGGCTGCTTTGCGCACCGGGCTGGCCCGCTTGGCTGCTGCGGGCTTGCGCACCGGGCGCGCCGTTGCGCGCGGTGTGCTCGGGTACGGGCGCACACTCCGGCGCAATTGGTCATACAGTGCGTTCACATTGGTCTGGTGCAGATTTTCCGCAAGGCCGCCCATCTGTACTTTCACCAGGTTCGTGGAAACCAGCAAAAACTTTGCGAGCGTCTCCTTGGACAGGCGGCGCTTGAGGGTGCGGCGCACATGCGCATCAATGGTTTGCAGATAGCGGATCTGGCCGCGCACGCTGTCACGAATCTCGCCGCGCAAAATTACATCACCATGCCCCTGCACCAGCATCTCCACATCCGTCAGCACCACATCATGCAGCGAACCAAGCAGATTCTTGAGGCTGCCGCCCGTGCCTGCAATACTGGGAACAGACATGACCGTATCCGAGGCAAACAGTACACGGTCTTCGTTCACAAGCACCGTCACCAGATCGGGGCTATGGCCCGGCGAATGCGTCAGGATCAGCGTCTTGCCGCCCAGCGTCAGGCGGAATTGGCTGGTGCGAAAGGTGACGTGCGGCAGCACAATTTGCACCTTCGCCATGTCAGGAGAGTCTTGCTGGGCACGCTTCAGCGCTTCGCGCGTGCGCGTATGCAGCAGCTCGGCACACAGCGCATGCGCCACAACCTGCGCGCCCGTAAAAATCCAGGTGCCAAACACATGATCCGAATGGAAATGCGTGTTCACCACATAGCGCACCACACTGCCCAGTTTGCCCTCAATGAAGTCGCGCATAAAGCGCGTCTCGTCTTCGTAGGGCAGCGTGTCAATCACAATCGCGCCGTCAGGAGTTAGCACCACGCCGGCCGTAACCTGCACATAGCGGTCGCTTGTAAAAACGTATACGTTGTCAGAAAGTCGCTCGATTTTTGTCACAGCTGCGCCTGCTCCATTCGGGCAGCCGCCCACGCGCTGCCAATGTGATTGCCCCGATTTGTTTGTTGCATGGGCCGGCTAAACCTGGGTGCGGCACATGTGGGTGTGCCGCAAATATTCACCAGCCGCCAAAGCGCAGCGCGGCAGTACAGCCATAAAAAAGGCCCCACTATGCCGTGTGCCCGCTAAGTTTTGTGCCCGCGAGTGCAGGCCGGGCGCAGATCTATTTGTTCCACCTTGGCTGCAGCCGTTTTACGGGCCTGCCTATCGTGTTGCAAAAAGAATAAAACGTCCGTATCAATCATGTTGGCCCAAAACCACAAGACGGTATCACGTACACGGCAGGACCAAGCAAACAATAACACATGCGCCACGCAGAAGCAAGTCGGCTGCGTTTAGCACTGATTTGCCTGTTTTAAAGGGGTTTACAGAGGATGTTGGACAACCAAGAGCCGGGCGTGCCCCGCCAGATCAGGCACTACCTGCAGGCGCGCTGCCGGAAAGGCAGCTGCTGCCAGCCCCAGCACAGCTGTCTTTTGCGCAGCCCCCAGCTCAAGGCAGATTGCGCCGCCCGCTGCCAAATGGCCAGGCGCCGTCGCCAGCAATTCCGCAATCAGCTGCAACCCATCCGCCCCGCCATCCAGTGCACCGCGCGGCTCATGCCGCCCCACTGCCAGTTGCGCTGCCTCTTGCGTTGTGAGGTACGGCGGGTTTGCGCAAATCAAATCAAAGCTGCCAAGCCCGTGCAACAAGTGCGCGTGCGCAAACTGAATGCGCGCAGCCACCGCATGGCGCTGCGCATTGGCCCGCGCAACCTGCAGCGCATCGGCGGAGATATCGCTGGCCGTAAGCGCAATCGTCTGGTTGTGCAATGCCAGCGCCACCGCTATGCAGCCGCTGCCTGTGCCCACATCGGCAACACGCGCACCCTCCCGCATCAAGCGCAGCGCGTGCTCCACCAGCAGCTCCGTCTCCGGGCGCGGAATCAATACCGCCGGACTAACGGCAAAGCTTGCACCATAGAACTCCCACTCACCGATCAGGTACGGCAGCGGCTCGCCTGCCTGCAATCGCACGCGCGCGCCTTCAAACTGCGCCAAGTGCGCGGGCGAAACGGCTGCACTCGGGTTAGCCAGCAACTGCGTGCGCGAAACGCCCAGTGTGTGCGCCAGCAGCACTTGCAGGTCATTGCGCGCTGCGCCGCCCGCAGCCAGTGCGCTGCCCACCGTTGCGTGCAGCGCCACGGCCGCCATCACAGCCCGGCCTCTGCCAGCCGCTCCGCCTCGTTGCTAGTCACCAGTTCGTCAATCAATACTTCAAGCGCACCGTCGAGCACATCCGTCAGATTGTGGACCGTCAGGCCAATGCGATGGTCGCTGATGCGATTCTGCGGATAGTTGTAGGTGCGGATTTTTTCGCTGCGGTCGCCGGTGCCCACCTGCGAGCGCCGGTCCGCAACTTCCGCGCTGCGGCGCTTCTCTTCTTCCAGATCAAACAAGCGCGCGCGCAGGATGGCCATCGCACGCAAGCGGTTCTGCAACTGCGAGCGCTCATCCTGGCACTGCACCACCAGCCCACTGGGCGCATGAATGAGCCGCACGGCGGTCGAGTTCTTCTGCACATGCTGGCCGCCCGCACCGCCGGCCCGAAAGACTTCCATGCGCACATCGCCGTCCGGAATGACAATCTCCACCTCGTCCACCTCAGCCATCACAGCCACTGTGGCAGTGGAGGTGTGAATGCGCCCTTGCGCCTCGGTGGCCGGCACACGCTGCACCCGGTGCACACCGGACTCATACTTGAGGCGTGAGTACACCCCCGGCCCGCGCACCTCAAAAGACACTTCCTTGAAGCCGCCCACGCCACTGGTGTTGGATGACAAAATCTCAGCGCGCCATTTTTGGCGCTCGGAGTAGCGCGTGTACATCCGGAACAAGTCAGCGGCAAACAAGCCGGCCTCGTCGCCGCCGGCACCAGCGCGGATTTCCACAATCACATTGCGATCATCGCGCGGATCCTTGGGCAACAGCAAGCGCCGCACGCGCTGCTCAAGCGTCAGCTGCTGCTCCTCAAGCTGCGGCAGTTCGGCAGCCGCCATCTCGCGCAGCTCGGGATCCGCCAGCAGCGCGCGGGCGTCAAGCAGGCGGGACTGCAAAGCGCGCAAGGCCTGCGCCGAATCCACCAGCGGCTCCAGCTTGCTGCGTTCCTGCGCCAGCTCCACCAGCCGCACCGGATTGGCAGACACTTGCGGGTCGGACAGCAGCGCGTTTAGTTCATCAAAGCGCGCCTCAATGCCGGCCAGTTTATCAAGCATGATGGAGATGCAGCGCGGGCGCCAGTCCTCCCGCCGGCTGCATGCATGCCAGGCGGGCGGAGCAGCTGCGCAGCGCGCAGCTAGTGGATGAAGCGCGAGAGCACAACCAGCCCGGCAATCAGCACAACAGACAGCAGCCCGATGCGCTTCAAGTCCGAGCGGATGTGCGTGTAGTCGGCAGCAATGTCCTCGCGCTTTAAGGCGCCAGAAGCGCTGCCAGCTGCATAGCTGGCGGTGCCGGCTGCAGCGGGCAGAGTGCGTTTGCGGCGGTCACGTTTGGTCATCGAGGATTGCTCATTTACGCCCTAATCATACCGTAAAGCGCGCGCACATTACGGGCCCGCCTGCAGCTCGGCAAACACTGCAATGCGCTTGGTATCCACCAAGTACGGGTAGCATGAGATCAACGTCAGCGTGGACGCGGTAGTCGTGGATAAGACGCGCACGTCAGTCGGTTCCACAACTTCGCTCCCAGTAACGCGATAAGTAAACCTTTCCGTGGTGGTTTGCAGCGCAATAATATCGCCGGCCTGCAGCTTGTCCAAATATCGGAATATCTCGCCAAAAATATCGTTGTGCGCAGACAGCACCAGGTTGCCGGCCTGCCCAGGGTCAGTCGTGCCCAACATTTGGCCCACGCCCTTCTTCAGCTGCTCCCAGCTGTCCCCGCGCACCACGGGTGCATCAACGCCGATCGTGCTGATTTGAATGCGCACCGCCTGACGCGGGCCGGGCGTTGGCGGTATCGCAATTGGCTGCGCTGCTTGCACAAGCGGCCGCAAGTGCTCGGGGATTTCCGCTTCATTGAACTGTGCTCCGCCGGCAGCATTGGGCGGGGTGTGGCCGCCCGGCAAGACTACGGCCGTGATGCTGGGCGTGGGAGCCGGCGTGGCTGCGCCGGCCTGCATCACTTGCTGCGCTTCGCGGTTTAGCAGGTTGCGGTCAGCCCATAGCTGGTAGCCAAAGTAGATCAAGCCCGCAACCGCAAGTATCTCGATGATTGCAAGCAGTGCATTTCCCACCCAGCCCAAGCGCAGAAAGCGCCAGCCCGTCGGCTGGTGTTCGCCTTCAGCAAATTCCAGCTCGGCGCTGCCGGGCAATGCGCGCCCCGCATCGCGGTATCGCCGCAAGCGGTCCGCACGCACCGCAGCGCGCCGCACAGAAAGCACACGCTCCAGCTCTTCAATCGAGAGGTCGCCAACGCGGCGCCGATCCTTCATAGCCACATCCGGGCAGCAAGCCCGCGGCCGTGCATCACACCCACCGGGCCAGGCCAAAACCCCCGCACCAAAACACCCGGCGGAAGGCCGCCCGGCGAAAAGACATAGCCCGCACCGGGGCCAGCGGCGCACGCTCCCGCCGGTTGTGCGGCGGCCCCCCCAGCCACACCCGGCTGCCGAAACCCGCTGCGCGCAGCGCGCGCCACAAACTCAACGCACTCTGCTCGTTGACGTGCACCTCCACATTGGCGGGCGTGTTTAGCGCGCGCGGGTTGGCGGGATAGTGCGTGCCGCCGATGCGCCGCATGGCGCGCACCAGCGGATAGGCAAAACGGTCGTACCATGCGTTGGGCGCCGTATGCAGTACAAACAACCCGTCGGCATGCAGCACGCGCCGCACTTCATCAAACGCAGCTTTCATTTCCCATGGGTACAAATGCTCCACCACATCAAACATCAGCACCCGGTCGCAGCTGCTGCTGGGAAACGGCAGGCGCTTGGCATCTGACTGCGCCACGCCGGCCGGCGCAGCCGCGCTGCCATCAATCACGTGCCGGCTCAGCTCCACCGCCACGGGCGCATAGTCCACTCCAAACGCAGCTGCGCCAAGTGCTGCGCAGTGGCGCAAAATCTCGCCCCGGCCGCAGCCCACATCCAGCACGCGCATGCCGGGCGTCACCTGCGCCACCGCAAAGGCAGCCTGCAGCCGGCGCGAGAGGCGCGCACCGTTGGTTTCATTAAATTCGTCAAAGCCTTCGCACGCTTCCCGGAAATATTCCTCGGTGTACAAGTGCGCGGAAAGCGCGGGGCGGTTTGGGGCTGGCATAAAAAATAATTATAGCGACGCGCTCAGCGCGCTGCCGGCCGTGGCAGCAGCTGCTGGGCCTCCGGCACGCGCGCCAGCAGCAGCACGCCAAAATAAATTGCGGCACCCAGCACGGCGGGCAGCGCCACCAGCAGCAGCTCGCCCGCCAGCCCGCCAAACGCCAGCCAGCGCTGCAGCAGCTCCAAGCTTGCAAGTGTGCCGGCCGCCATCAAGGCCGCGGCTCCGCATGCCTGCAGCGTAATGCGCAGCAAGCCATTTCCCGCCAGCGTGCCCACGCGCGCGTGCAAAAACCACCACATGCACAATGCATGCGCCGTGAGCTGCACCGCGTTTGCAACAATCAAGTCCTGCAGGCGCATGGGCCGAAAGAGCGCGGGCCCCAGCGCAGCCGCAAGGTAAACGCCAACGCCCGCCAGCCCAACCATGGCCGGTGTCCACGCATCCTGGCGCGCGTAAAATGCATTCACCAGCGGCAGGTCCACCGCAGCCGCAACCACACCAAGCAAATACAGGCGCAGCACAATCACGGTCATCTGCGTATCCGCCGGCAGGAAGCCACCGTGCTCAAAGAGCAGGCGCACAATTGGGCCAGCCAGCACATACATGCCCGCAACAGCCGGGATGATGAGCATAATCACCAGGCGCAGCCCGTGCGCCAGGGTTTGCAAGAACTCGCGCTGCTCCACCGCCGCCGCCTGGCGCGCAAGCGTGGGCAGGATGGCAGTTGATACGGCAATCGAAGTCAGCCCCAATGGAAACTGCATCAGCGTCGTGGCATAGCCCATCCAGGCAATGCTCTGGTCGCCGGTGCTCGAGGCCAACCGATAGGACACGGCGCGGCTGACCATGTCCACCAGCAGCCCCAGCACAATCGGCAGATACAGGCGCGCAATGCGCTGCAAGGCGGGTTGGCGCCAGTTGAAGACCGGCACCAGGCGCGCATCCAGCAGCCCGCTAAACTGCAGCAGCAGCTGCAGCACTGCACCGCACAACATTCCGCCCGCCATGGCGTACACGCCATACTGGCGCGCAAACAGCAGTGTCGCTGCCACAATCCCCAAATTAAACATGGCGGCATTGAAAGCCGGGCGCGTGAAGCGCTGCAGTGCAAACAATAATCCGGCCAGAATGCCCGCCAGATTCAGAAACAACATGGTGGGCAGTGTCAGGCGCAGCAAGCTTGTGGTGAGCTGCAGAGATGCGGGGCTGAGGCCGCCGCCCACCAGCCACGCCAGCTGCGGCGCAAACAATTCGCCCAGCAGCGTCAACACTGCCAGCGCAATCGCGCTGATGGTGAGCAGGAATGACGCCACCTGCCACAACTCCGCGCGGCGCTCGGCGCGCGCATACTCGCTGAAGACCGGCACCAGCGCTGCACTAAGCATGCCGCCCGCCAGCAAATCGTAAATCCACATTGGCACCTTGGCTGCCATGTCAAAGGCGCTCACCGCACCGCTGGCGCCAAAATAGTTGGACTTGACCGTGTCACGCACAAGCCCCAGCACACGCGATGCCACGTTGCCCGCCGCAATCATGCCGGCAGCGCGTGTAACCCCGGCCATTTCGGCCGGCGCGTCTGTTCCCGATTTTTGCAAGATTAAGTGCAGTGCTGCGCGCAGCGCCAAGGCCGGCGGCTAGGCCAGCACATCCTTCACGGCGCGCGCCACATCGCGTGATACGCCGCGCACCTGCGCCAGGTCTTCCAGCTCTGCCGAGCGAATGCCATCGATTGAACCAAAGTGCTTGAGCAGCGCCTTGCGGCGCGCCGGCCCAATGCCCGGAATCGCATCCAGCTGTGAAGCCAGCCCGGTGCGCGTGCGGCGCGCGCGATGCAGCGTCAAGGCAAAGCGGTGCGCCTCGTCGCGGATGCGCTGCACAAGGAACAGCCCCGGCGAACGCCGCGGCAGCATGATTGGCGCAGCGCGCCCCGGCACAAAAAGTTCTTCATTCTGTTTGGCCAGGCTGGCCAGCGCCACCTGCCCGCTCAAGCCAAATGCCTGCAGCACCTCCACCGCCACGCCCAGCTGGCCCTTGCCGCCATCCACAATCAACAGTTCCGGCAGGCGCAAGAAAGACTCGTCTGGTTTGTGGCCGGGCGCATGCTGCGCAGCGTGCAGGTCCTGCCAGCGCTGCAGGCGGCGCGTTAACACCTCGCGCATGCTGGCGTAATCATCAGGGCCAGACACACTGCGAATTACAAAGCGCCGGTAGTGGCTCTTGGCGGGGGTGCCTTGATGGAACACCACCATGCTGCCAGTAGCTGCGGTTCCCTGCGTATTGGAAATGTCGAAGCACTCGATGCGCGTGGGCGGCGCCGCCAGCTCCAGCCCGGCTTGCAGCTCTGCCAGTGCCGCCTCCTGCTTGTGCGTGTCCGCCTGCCATTGCGCGCGCAGCCCGCCCAGCGTCTCAGTTGCATTTTCCAGTGCCATCTGCACCAGCTTGCGCTTGTCGCCGCGCTGCGGCACCACCAGAGAAACCTTCTGGCCGTTGCGCTTGTCACGCAGCCAGCGCTCAATGATGGTGGCCTCCGCCACCGCTGCGGGCAGCAGCACCTCGGCGGGAATATGCGTGGCCTTGTGATAAAACTGCTTCAGGAACGCACCCAGCACCTCGGTGTCGTTCTCCTCTGCCACGCCCTCCAGCAGGAAGTGGTCGCGCCCGATCAGCTTTCCACCGCGCACAAAAAAAACCTGCGCACATGCGTCGTTGTCCTGGCGCGCAAACGCAATTACATCTGAGTCCAAATGCTGCTGTGAAATTACCTTTTGCTTTTCCACCACGCGTTCAATGGCCAGCAGCTGGTCGCGCAATGTGGCAGCGCGCTCAAAGTGCAGCTTCTCGCTGGCACTGCCCATCTCCACGCGCAAGCGCTCCACCACTTGCGCCGTCTCGCCCTGCAAAAAGCGGCTGAGGTCCGCTGCCATTGCGCGGTACTGCTCCTGCGTGGCGCTGCCAATGCAGGGAGCCATGCACAGGTGAATGTCAGCGTACAGGCAGGCGCGCGCATCCGTGCCGGTTATGTCGCGGTCACAAGTGAGATATGGAAAAAGCTTGCGAAGCACATCCAGCGTCTGGTGCACCGCCCACGAGCTGGTATACGGCCCGAAGTAGCGCGCGCCATCTGTATCCACGCGGCGCGTCACGGTAACTTTTGGAAACGCATCCTGCCAGTGCACCTTGATATACGGATACGCCTTGCCGTCCTTCCAGCGCACGTTGTAGCGCGGCTGGTGGCGGTTGATGAGGTTGTACTCAAGCAGCAGCGCCTCAAGCTCGGAGTTCTGGATAATCCACTCAATATCCACCACGCGCCGCACCAGCTCACGCGTCTTGCCGGAGTGGTCGCTGGATGCATGAAAATAAGAGCGCACGCGATTGCGCAGGTTGATGGCCTTGCCTACATAAATCACGACGCCGCCGGCGTCTTTCATCAAGTAGCAGCCCGGCTGCGCAGGCAAATTTGCCAGCTGCCCCTGCAGTTTCTCGCTCAAATCCATTGTTTTGATTTTAGCATGCGCATTTTTCAAAGCAGCCAAGCTGCTATAATCGGCGACCGTCCGTGTAAATAATGAAACGACAGATTCTAGTTTTCCTGCGTGGAATAGCAGCTGCCACGCTGGCGGGCGGGCTGCTGGCTACGGCAGTGCAAGCTGCGCCCGCACCTGCCACCAACCTGCTGACCAACGGCGGCTTTGAGGACACCTTTGTCAGCGGCGTTGCTTCCGGCTGGACCAAGTGGGTGGTGTCAGGCAGTCCCACGTTCAAAAGCATCACTACCAGCCAGGCAGCCGCGCGCGTTGCCCAGGGCGTCAGTGCGCAGCAGCTGGAAGTTTCGAACGGCACCTACACAGCCGGCATTCAGCAAACTGTAACCGGGCTTACCGCCGGCGCCACCTATCGCTTCACGCTCTCAGCGCATGCGTGGGCCAACTCCAGTGATGACAGCGCAGCGTCAAGCGGATCCATTACGCTGAAGGCCGGCATCGGGCCCTTCGCGTCAGATGCCGGGAATGTGTGGGCCTCTGCGCAGTACGTTAACAGCTACGGAACCATCAACGTGGAGGCTGTGGCGATCGGCACTAGCATTACCGTCTTTACCTTTGCATCCACAACTGTGTCGCTAAAGCACAACGATGCTTATTTTGACAATGCGACACTGGTTGTACTGAGCGCAAGCACTGCAACGCCAGCGGCTTCAGCTGCAACGCCGGTGGTAGCTGCGGCGCCGGTGAAAATAGCACCCACAAATTTTGCGGTTCCCACCGCCGATGCCAGCGGACAGCAGTTCTGGGTGGTCCAACCGGGAGATACACTGATTCACATTGCATCCATAGTGTGCGGCGACACGCCGGAATGCCTCGAAAAGCTTAAATCACTCAACCCCGGTGTCACCAGAATGCTTTCACTGGGCCAAAAAATTATTGTGGGGCAGGCGGACACGGCGTTAATACCGGCAACGCCCGCGGCCGCAGCTGAGACGCCAACGCCCGACCCGGCTGCAACTGCTGTCGTTGCCGAAGTCACCGCCACCGTGGCGGCTGAGCCAACCGTCGAGCCAACTGCGGAAGCGCTGCCCACAGAAGCGCCTTCGGGCGCCATTTGTGTGCAGGTCTACGATGACCTAAACGGCAACGGTGTGCTGGATGCCGGCGAAGGCCAGGTGAAAGGCGGCGTGTTCACAATTACGGATACCGGCAGCAGCAAGACGTTGGGCACCTACACCACCGGCGAAAAACCTGAGCCGTACTGCTTTGAAAAATTGCAGCCGGCCAATTACCGCATTGCACTGCAGGCACCCGCAGGTTACCTGTCCACCACGCGCGTGGAATGGGACCTGACCTTGGCAATGGGCAGCACTGCAAACCTGGAGTTTGGCGCGCAACTCGGTGGTGCTGCGCCCACGCCAACCGCCGTTGCAGGCGCTGCCAAACAGCCCGCGTGGCTGGGCCCGCTGGTGGGTGCACTGGGCGCAATGCTGCTCTTGGGCGGTGCCGGCCTGGCCGGCTACCTGCTGCTCACACGCCGCCGTTAGCGCGCGGCGCTGCGCCGCACGGCATGCGCTGCGCGCCTGACACTGGCGCACCGTAATGCGCGCCACTCCCAACTTACCCGCCGCCCGCTACTGGCAAACCCATGCGGGCCTCATGCTGCTGCTGGCCGCCTGCATTGGGTTGGGCAGCGTGTACGCCGCCACTACGCCGCTCTTCGACGCCTCAGACGAAGTTTGGCACTATCCAATGGTCAGGCATATTGCAGACACCGGCAACCTGCCTGTGCTTGACCCCGCTGACCCCGGCCCGTGGCGCCAGGAGGCCGGCCAGCCGCCGCTCTACTATTTCTTGATGGCGCAGGCAACGCGCTTCATTGACACAAGCGACATGGCCCGCGTGCGCTGGCTGAATCCACATGCGGACGTGGGCATTCTCACAACGGATGGCAACCGCAATCTGGTGGTGCACACGGCAGCGGAAAGCTGGCCATGGCATGGCACCGCGCTGGCCGTGCGTGTCATTCGATTGTTGTCCGTGCTGCTGGCGGCTGGCACGGTGTGGTGCACCTACGAGATTGGGCTGGCCGTGCTGGCGCGCGACCGCTGGCTGGCTGCCTGTGCAGCGGGCTTTGTGGCCTTCACGCCCATGTTTCTATTTATCTCTGGCACCGTAAACAACGACAACCTTGCCATGCTGCTGGCCAGCTTGATAGTGTTGCTGCTGGTGCGGATGGCGGCTGCACCGGCAGCTGCTAGTGTGCGCCAGCCCGCAGCGCATGCGCTGCTGGGCTTGCTGCTGGGCTTGGGTGCGCTCTCCAAGCTTTCACTGCTGGCGCTGTTCCCGGTTGCTGCGGCGGTGATTGGCGTGCTCCAGATTGCAGACTGGCGGTCCCCTGCGCAGCGCGGCGCACCCGGCAGCATGCAGCGCCACGCACTGCGCTTAACGCGCATGCTGCTGCTGGTGTTTGGCATTGCGGCACTTGCTGCCGGCTGGTGGTTTGTGCGCAACCTGCAGCTTTACGGAACGCCCACCGGCCTCAACCAGTTTGTGGCGGTGTTGGGTGTGCGTTCCCATCCGGCGGGCTTGCAGCAGCTGTGGAGCGAGCGCGAAGGATTCATGCGCACATTCTGGGGATTATTCGGCGGCGTGAATGTTCCGTTTCCCGGCTGGGTGTACAGCATGCTAAATACATTTGCACTTGTGGCAGGCAGCGGCGCATTCATTTTTGCAGGGCGCATGGCCCGGCGCAGCGCGCTGCACAGCTGGCTGCCGCTGGCTGTCATCATTGTTGCTCCGCTAGCCGTGTTCGTAGCACTGCTGCGCTGGTCCACTTTCACATGGTCATCGCAGGGGCGCCTCATGTTTACGGCCATCCAATCGCTGGCAGTGCTGTTTGCTGCGGGCATTGCCGCATGGTTCCCCGCCCGCTGGCGCACGGCGCGCAATGTGTGCCTAAGCGTGCCGGTTTTGGCAATGCTGGCACTGAGCGCAGCTGCGCCCATATGGATAATTGCACCCGCCTACGCAGCGCCCACGCCGGCAGACTTGACGCAAATGAAGCAAACCGTTGGCGCGGGCTTTGGCACGCCGCCATCCATGCGCCTGCTGGGGTACACATTGGGTGCCACGCAAGTGCAGCCCGGCGACGATGCAGAGCTGACCCTTTACTGGCAGGTGCTGGCGCCCATGCAGCGCGATTGGAGCGTGTTCGTGCATCTGATTGATGAGGCGCAAACGATTGTTGCGCAGCGCGACACTTTCCCCGGCCTTGGCCGGCAGCCCACGCGCCTGCTGCAGCCCGGGCAGCTGCTGGCAGACCGCTATGTACTGCGCGTTCCGCAAACCGCATGCGCCCCGGCGCGCCTGCAAGTGCAAGTGGGCCTGTATGACTTTGCCACTGGCGAGCGCCTGTTGACTGATACTGGCGCCGAGTATGCGCTCCTGGCCGAGCTGCCGCTGCTGGCAGCAGCCGGCGGTGTGCCCAACGCACTTGCAATCAACCTTGAAAACCAGGTGCAGCTTAGCGGCTACGAACTTGGCCCGCGCACGCTGCATGCCGGCGACGCGCTGCGGCTGACATTGCACTGGCGTGCATTGCGCGCGCCCGCCGCCAATTACACTGTGTTTGTGCAAGTGCGCGGCACCGGCGACCAAGTGTGGGGGCAGCATGACGGCTGGCCACTGGACGGCAACGCGCCCACCGCAGCGTGGCAGCCCGGGCAAGACTACGCCGACGCGCACACACTGCAGCTGGCTGCAAACACACCGCCCGGCACATATAGCGTACAAGTTGGCATGTACAACGACCGTGATGAGCGCCTAACCGTGATCAGTGCCGGCGGCGAATGGGGCGACAATTTTGTCACGCTGTGCCCCATCCGCGTTGCATCTCCAGACTGAGCCCCGATGCTAAACTTTCCAAATGGGGGTGGCGCGCATAAATCACCGCCAACCCACACAGTGCTGGTCAAACTCCACCTGCCATGCCCCCTGAACTGAGCCGCTGGCTGCGCAACAGCGCCGCCGCACACTGCGCAATCCTGGCCGGGCTGTGGGCGCTGTTCTTCTGGCGCTACTTTGCAGCGCCGCCCAACCAGGTGGTTTTTCCGGACGGGGACTTCACGCAGCAGTTTTTTGTGTTTCGCTCGCTGGCGTTTCGCGAACTTGCAGCCGGGCGGCTGCCGCTGTGGACCGACTGTTTCTTTGGCGGCTATCCATTCCCGGCCGCCCGGCAGGCGCAGTTTTTCTACCCGCCGGTGTGGCTGAGCTTTGGCTTGCTGCGCCTGCTGGGCTACGGCCATTTTCCGCTGCTGGCGCTGACCGCGGAAACAGTTGCCCATTATTTAATTGCCGGGCTGGGCGCCTACGCATTTCTGCGCGCCGAAACCGGCCGCGGCTTGGCGGCACTGGCGGGTGCGCTTGTATTCGCCTTCGGCGGCTACCTCACCGGCTATCCCCCGCTGCAAACCGGCATCCTGGAAACAGCAGCGTGGCTGCCATTGCTGCTGCTCGCCATGCGGCGCCTCGCGCTGCATGCGGACGCGACGTCGCGCGCAATCGCAACCGGTTTGCTGGCATTGATGTTTGCCGCCGGCCACCCGCAAAGTTTTCTGCTCTGCGGTTATCTGGCAATTGCATACTTTTTATTTTGCGGGCGCGCTGCCGGCAGCCCATGGCCGGCGCTGCTTTGGCGGCTGGCACCCGTGCTGCTGCTGGGCGCGCTGATATGTGCGGTGCAGCTGCTGCCGCAGGCGCAATACCTTTCGCTGTCCACGCGCAGCAGCCTGCCGTACGCGGAGCTGGCGCACGGCTTTCCGCTGCAGGATCTGGCGCAGCTTGTAGTTACCGGACTCGTCAGCCGCTGGCAGCCGTTGTTCATGGGCATTCTGGGGTTGACGCTGGCGCTGCTGGCTGCGACTGCCGTGCCAACGGCTGCCGTGCGCTTTTGGGTGGTGGCCGCACTTGCCGGCGTGCTGCTTGGCTTTGGCAGCAGCCAAGGCGCGTACGGGCTGGCGTACTGGATCCTGCCGGGCTACAGCCTGTTCCGCGGGCAGGAGCGCGCCGCACTGGTTGTGGCCATGTCCGGGGCTGCGCTGGTGGCGCATGGCGCTGCGCTGCTACTGGGCGCGCTGCCGCGCCGCAGCCGGCGCGCAGTTGCAAAAGCAGCGCGGCTGCTGCGCAGCATGACGCTGCCCGTAATTGTGCTGCTGCTGGCGGTGCTGCTGCTGGCCCGCGGTGATGCAGTCAAGTGGGGCGAACTGCCGCCGCGCTTTGGGCTGCTGCTGCTGGGCGTGGCGCTGGCAGCCATCACACTGGCAGCGCGCCCGCTGCGCAGCTGGTTCCCGGGGATGCTGCTGACGGTGCTGGCGCTTGAACTGTTCGCCGCAAACAGCGCCACAAACGCGGTGGCCCCATTCGAAACATATCCATACCGGCCGATGCTTGCGGCACTGCAGCAAGATGCCGGCACCGGCCGCTGGTTCAGGGTGCAAGACGATGCGCGCATGAACGGGCACTGGGCGTGCATGTATGGCCTGCGCGAGTGGGGCGGCATCTCGCCGATCCGGCCGCGCATGTGGATGGAGTTTGACGCCTACGCCGCCGAGGACGTGCGCTTCAAGCTGCTGGGTGTGGACTATCTGGTGTCTTGGAAGATGGAGCCGGGCACGCGCGAAGGACTGCCACTGGCAGCGCAAACGCTGTACCACGGGCCCGCACCCGAGGGCGACGCCAAGGTGTACCGCCTGCCCTTCACCGCGCAACGCGCTTGGGTGGCCAGCAAGGTGCAGCGCCCGGCCAACCCGGAAGAATTCTGGCAGCTGCTGCGCACACCCGGTTTTGATGCGCTGGGCACGGCGCTGGTGGATTCCGCAGCGCCAGCCGGCCTGCAGCCGGGCACGGGCAGCGCCGCGGTAAATAGCGACCAACCGGGCGCACTGCAGCTCACGGCGCAGAGTAGCGCAGCGGGATTGCTGGTTGTGTCTGAAGCCTGGTACCCGGGCTGGATGGCCAGCGTAAACGGCGGCGCCTGGCAGCCCAGCATTCCAGTAAATGGTTTTGTGCAGGGCGTGGCACTCCCCGGCGCCGGAACCCATACTGTGCAATTGCAATACCGGCCGCGCGCACTGCAATGGGGCGCAGCGCTTTCGCTGCTGGGGATTGCGCTGGCAGTGTTTCCGCTGCTGCGGCGCAAGCCCGGCCGCAGCGCTGTAACTACCGCATAATGGCTGTGCGCCGCGCAATGCGCTTGTGCTGGCGCACGGACACGCAGCATTGTCCGCGCCCGCGGCCACAGCAATGCAGTTGACCACTACTCCGCAAACAAGCACCCGCTGGCCACCAGCGCCGTTGCTGCTGGGCGCAGCCATCGCAGTGTTGGCCGTGCTGGCGGGGGCCTTGCTTGGCTATGCCGGCGCACTTGTAACGCTGGCTGTTTTTGGCGCGCTGGCGCTGGTGCTGTGGGCGCTGGCCAGCCTGGAGGTGGCGCTTTGCGCCGTGCTTGCCATCATCACCCTGCTGCCGTTCGGCACGCTGCCGTTCAAGTTTGTGCTCACACTTACGCTGCTGGATGTGGCGCTGGCGGGCGCGCTGCTGGTTTACCTGTGCCAGTGGATGGCCGGTTACCGCCGCCACCTGCTGGTGACACCGGTGCACGCGCCGTTGCTGGCGTTTGCAATGGTGTGCGTGGTGGCGTTCGTCAGCGCGCTGGCGCACACTGCCTTCACACCCAACCTGGCGCGCCGGTTTGTGGAGTTTCTGCTGAGTGTGTTCTTTGCCGTGCTGGTGGTGGAGCATGCGCGCACGCTGCGCGCGCTAAACCGCCTGCTGCGCGTGCTGCTGTTGCTGGGCAGCGCCAGCGCCACAATTGCGCTGGCGCTTTACCTGCTGCCGCCCGCAACCAGCGAACGCGGCCTAAACGCCCTCGGCCGCCTTGGCTATCCCACGGGCAGCGTGCTGCGTTATGTGGAGGACGATTCTGAAAATGCACAGCGCGCCATCGGCACGGCGGTGGACCCCAACGCACTGGGGGGCATGCTGGCCGTGTTGGGTGCGCTGACTGCCGCCCAGCTGGCAGCTGCCCGCCCGTTGGCCGGCAGGCGCTGGCCGGCATACCTGCTGCTGGCATTGCTTGCCACAACACTGCTGCTCACTTACTCGCGCGCTGCAATGGCCAGCCTGCTGATTGTGCTGCTGGGAATTGCGCTGCTGCAGCAGCGCCGCCTGCTGTGGCTGTTGGCGCTCGGCGCCGCACTCGTGCTGCTGCTGCCGCAAGCCCAGGCTTATGTGCTGCACTTTGGCGCCGGCTTGCGCGGCGAGGATCTCGCCACCCAAATGCGTTTCGGGGAATACAAGGACGCGCTTGAACTTATCGGGCGCTATCCATTTCTCGGCGTTGGCTTTGGTGGCGCGCCAGATGTTGATTTGTACCTGGGCGTGTCCAGCGCGTATCTGCTAATGGCGGAGCAGACCGGGCTGCTGGGCTTGGCAGCTTTTGCGCTGGTGCTGGCCACCACGCTGGGCTGGGCAGCCGGCCACGCGCGTCGCGCGCTGCACAACACGGCTCTTGCGCCGGCATGGCTTGGCGCGCATGCCGCGCTGCTGGCTGCCCTGGTGATCAGCATCTTTGACCACTATTTTGTGCATCTGGACTTTCATCCGCTGCAAACACTTTTTTGGCTGGTACTGGGCCTCGCCCTGGCGGCTACCCGGCTGGCAAGCCTGCCCGCGGGTGACGCCGCGCTAAGCACGTAAAGAACTGAAGCGGAAATTCAACACTATCCAGCTTGCGGGAGTGCAGGTTAGAAATAGACAAAACTTAAATCGCTGTTTCAACACCAGCACCCGCGGCCTCGACCACCAACTGTTCTCCGCTAGAAACGAGTGCGCACTCTCGCACGCTGCGCCCCTTGCACGAATACGCCACCAAAAAGTCTTGGCCGCACTTCTCACAGCGCGCGCGTGCAAACCCGTGCGCCAGAATGCCGCACTCCGTCCTAATGGCCTCTGAATCGCCTAAACTTCTGATTGAAGACGCCTGCCTGAA
>QWRL01000028.1 GCA_003670425.1 Chloroflexota bacterium | reverse complement strand
CCCCAGGCGAGATCCTGCGGCGGGATGTGGATACACCGCTGCTGCACGGCTTGAAGCCGATTGACGCGATGATCCCCATCGGGCGCGGCCAGCGCGAGCTGATCATCGGCGACCGCCAAACCGGCAAGACCGCTGTCGCCATGGATACCATCATCAACCAGAAGGGCAAAGATTGTATTTGCATCTATGTGGCGATCGGCCAGAAAAAGTCGTCCGTGTCGCGGGCCGTGGCGCTGCTGGCTGAATATGGCGCGATGGAGCACACCATTGTGGTGGTGGCATCCGCCGATGACTCGGCTGGCCTGCAATATTTGGCGCCGTACTCGGGCTGCGCCATGGGCGAGGAATTCATGGAGGCCGGCAAGGATGCGCTGGTTGTTTATGATGACCTCTCAAAGCACGCCTACGCTTATCGGCAGGTGTCCTTGCTGCTGCGCCGTCCGCCGGGACGTGAAGCGTATCCCGGCGATGTGTTCTACCTGCATTCGCGCCTGCTTGAGCGTTCCGCACAGCTGGCTGACAGCTACGTGATTGTGCCGCAGGCGTCTGCCAGCAATGTGCTGCAAGGCGTTGATGGAAAAGTGTATGCCGGACCATTGTCCAAACATGAAGGCGATGAAGCCCTGAAGGCGATGACAAATCCGGCGCAGTTGAGCTTGCGCAAGCTGCCGGACTCGGGCGGGTCTTTGACTGCGCTGCCAATTATTGAAACGCTGCTGGGCGACGTATCCGCATATATTCCGACCAATGTGATCTCGATTACGGATGGTCAGATCTATCTTGAAGGCGACTTGTTTTATGCGGGCATTCGGCCCGCTGTGAACGTAGGCATTTCGGTTTCCCGGGTGGGTGGAGATGCACAGACAAAGGCGATGCGCCAGGTTGCCGGCCGATTGCGGCTGGAAATGGCCGCGTACCGGGATCTGGCTGCGTTCGCACAATTCGGCTCAGACTTGGACAAGGCCACGCAGATGCAGCTGGAGCGCGGCAAGCGCCTGCAGGAAATCTTGAAGCAGGATCAATTTCGCCCGATGGCGCTGTCAGCGCAGGTGATGGTGATCTTTGCAGGCGTTAACGGCTTGGTGGACAAGATCCCAGTCGAGCGCATCAAGGAATGGCAGGAGGCTTATATTAAGTATATGGCCGCCTCCTTCCCGCAAATACCCAGTAGCATTGCCAACGAAAAGCAAATAACGGATGCGGTGCGCGCCGAGATTCTGGCGGCCACCGAAACTTTTAACGCTTCCTGGAACTAGGCGATGGCTGGTGCCCGTGAAATGCGGTTGCGCATGCGGAGCGTGCGCAACATAACCCAAGTAACGCGCGCACTTGAGGCCGTTAGTGCATCCAAAGTGCGCCAGGCGCAGGTGGCGGTGCTGGGTGCGCGCGCTTACTCGGACCGCGCAGCGGCAATTTTGGAAAGCCTTGCCAACCAACCGGGCGATGTACGCGCGTTGCATCCGCTGCTGGAGGAACGGCCGGTTGCCAATATCGGAATGCTGCTGATCACCAGTGATCGCGGACTGGCCGGTGCATACAACCTGAACATGGTGCGCATGGCAACAAAATTTTGGAAAGAGCAGACTGTGCCCGTGCGCTGGGTGACGGTTGGCAACAAGGGGCGCGAGTTGATAGTGCGCGCTGGCGCCAAGATTGTCTCGGAGTTCAGCAGCTTCCGGCGCTCTCCGTCCTTTGCCGAGATCTCACCGGTGGCGCGCACGCTCCTGACGGATTTTTTGGCGGGCACGGTGGATGAAGTTTATGTTGCATCTACTGATTTCATAAATACGCTGAAGCTGCAGCCGACAATCTTCCGGCTGCTGCCGATGACATTGGACAAACCCGGGAACCCTGTTGCAGTGCGCTCCGGTGCCAAGCAGGAATATATTTTTGAACCATCCGCTGCGGAGCTGCTGAATGAAATTCTGCCGCGTTTTGTGATGGTGCAGGTGTTCCAGGCTGTGCTGGAAGCCCAGGCCAGCGAGCACAGCGCGCGCATGGTGGCGATGCGCAATGCAACTGACAATGCGATGGAAATTTCCGCCAGCCAGCAGCTTGCCTACAACAAGGCGCGCCAGCTGGCGATCACCAGTGATCTGCTGGATATTGCGGGCGGAGTGGAAGCTTTGAGCAAAGCCGCGGTACAGCCAGCGCGGGTAAATTCTGACACAATGGTTTTGGAGGCTTAATGTCTAGATCAACAGGCCGTGTATCACAGATACAAGGCGCAGTCGTGGATTGCCAGTTTGCGGTGGAAGAGCTGCCGGAGATTTATGAGGCGGTCGAGATTGTGCGGGAGGGTGGCTTTGTGCTGGTGCTTGAGGTGCAAAAGCATCTTGGCAACGGCGAGGTGCGCTGTGTTGCAATGGATTCGACGGATGGGCTGCGGCGTGGCACGCAAGCCACCGCAACCGGCTCGCCGATCCGGGTTCCGGTGGGTGATGCATCCCTGGGGCGCATCTTCAATGTAATTGGCCGGCCGATTGATGGCAAAGGCGAGGTGAACGCCACCGAGTTCTACCCCATTCATCGCGCAGCGCCGTTATTTGAAGAGCAGTCAACGAAAGTTGAAGTGTTCGAGACTGGCCTGAAAGTGGTTGACCTGATTGCGCCATTTACGAAGGGAGGCAAAACGGGAATCTTCGGCGGAGCCGGCACCGGCAAGACCGTCATCATCATGGAAATGATTCGCTCCATCGTGAAGCAGCACGCGGGCAATTCGGTGTTTGCCGGCGTGGGCGAGCGCACGCGGGAAGGCACGCAGCTATACCGCGAAATGATTGAGTCCAACGTGATGAAGGACACGGTGATGGTATTCGGCCAGATGAACGAGCCGCCGGGCGTGCGCTTGCGCGTGGCGCTGACCGGCTTGACGATGGCGGAGTACTTCCGCGATCAAGGGCGCGATGTGCTGCTCTTCATCGACAACATCTTCCGGTTTGTGATGAGTGGTTCTGAGGTGTCGGCGCTGCTCGGGCGCATGCCTTCAGCCGTGGGCTACCAGCCCACACTTGGAACAGAGATGGGCGAGCTGCAGGAGCGCATCACCTCCACCCGCCGGGGCTCAATCACCTCGATGCAGGCTGTGTATGTGCCCGCGGATGATTATTCGGACCCGGCGCCGGTGGCAACATTTGCGCACCTTGATGCCACGATTGCGCTCGAGCGGTCGATCGCCGCGAAGGGGCTGTATCCGGCCGTGGACCCGCTGGCCTCCACCAGCCGCATTCTGGACCCGCTGATTGTGGGCGAAGAGCATTATGCGGTGGCGCGCGAGGTGCAGCGCGTGCTGCAGCGTTATAAGGATCTGGCGGACATCATCGCCATTCTGGGCATTGATGAACTTTCAGAAGACGACAAGATTCTTGTGGCACGGGCGCGCAAGATAGAGCGCTTTTTCTCGCAGCCGTTTTTTGTGGGTGAACGCTTTACGGGATTCCCCGGCCGTTACGTGCGCCTTGAAGACACGGTGCGCTCCTTCCGCGCTATCCTCGATGGCAAGCACGACGATCTGCCGGAGCAGGCTTTCATGTTTGTGGGCACGATTGAAGATGCTATCGAGCGTGCAGCTGAACTTGCCAAGCAGTCGGCCGGCTAAGTCAATCTAATGCCTGTCCAGTTTGAGATTGTTACCCAGGAACGCCTGGTGTATTCCGAAAAGGTGGACATGGTTGTGGTTGATGGGCTGGACGGACGACTTGGAATTTTGCCAAACCACTCCCAGCTGCTAACCGGCCTTAAGGTGAGCGAGCTGCTCGTGCGGCGCGGAAAAATTGAAGAGGTGTTTGCCGTCAGCGGTGGCGTGCTGGATGTGCGTCCTGATCGCATACTGGTGCTTGCTGACACAGCCGAGCACTCTGATGAAATTGACCTGAAGCGTGCGGACGAAGCCCGCAAGCGTGCAGAAAAATTCCTGGAGACGCAGTGGCGGGCTGCTGCGTCAACTGCTGAATCGCAGCTGGATATGATGTCTGCGCTGCGCCGTGCAAATGTGCGCCTGCGGGTGGGGCGGCAACGGCGCGGTACGCTGGGAGCAATGACATTTGAGGAAACTAGCTAGCATTTGACAATGGCGCTATTGGTGCAAATGCTGCATGCGAGATTGGTTGGCCGGTTTCTGAGTGACCGGCTAACTTTGTTTATATTGTATTTGCGTCCGCATAAAATGCGCCACAGTTTGCAGCATTAGACATGGGGTGGTTTTCCAAGGACCTCGGGATTGACCTCGGCACTTCCAATATTTTGGTGTTCGATAACGGCGAGATTGTGATGCATGAGCCGTGCGTGGTGGCCATTCAGGTGGACGAGCAAAAAATTGTGGCGATCGGGCAAGAGGCGCGCGAAATGTACGGCCGCGTACCGGACACGATCGAGGTGATGCGGCCAATTCAGGATGGCGTAATTGCGGACTATGAAGTTACGGAGCGCTTGTTGCACTACTTCATCGCCAAGGTGTGCGGCCCGCTGCGGCTCATCAAGCCGCGTGTGATGGTGAGCGTGCCGTGGGGCGTCACCAGTGTGGAAAGCCGCGCTGTGCACGAGGCGGCGCTGCAGGCGGGCAGCCGCGCTGCGTATTTGATCCACCAGCCACTAGCAGCGGCGATTGGCGCCGGCATGCCCTTGGGCACGCCCGCCGGCAACATGGTCATGTGCATTGGTGCCGGCATCACCGAAGCCGCGATTGTTTCCCTGAACGGCATCATTGCGGCGTTTTCCATGCGCTCCGGTGGCAGCAAACTTGACAAGGCGATTGCTGATTATGTGCGCCGCAAGTATGGCGTTGCCATCGGCGAGATGACCGCGGAGGAAATCAAAATGCGCATCGGGGCAGCCGTGCCGCTTGATGAAGAACTGGGCATGGAAGTGCAGGGCCGCGACCAGGTTACAAACCTGCCGCGCTCCGCCACCATCACCTCAAGTGAAGTGTTGGAGGCCATCCAGGAACCGCTTGAGCAGCTGGTGAAAGTGGCGGCTTCTGTTTTGGAGAAGACCCCGCCCGAGTTGGCTTCTGACGCAATTGACCGCGGCATGGTGTTGTGCGGCGGCGGCGCATTGCTGCGCGGCATCGACCGCTTTATCACGCGCGAAGTGGGTGTGCCGGCTTACGTTGCTGATAATCCGCAGGGCTGTGTTGTAATTGGCGCCGGGCGGGCGCTGGAGATGTACGACACGCTGCGCCCCAACCTGCCGCGCGTGTAGCATAGCGGGCGCTGCCCGCCTGCATCACTTGTGGAGGTAGTAGGACATACGCTGCAGCTCGATCACCGGATCAATGTACTGCACGCGCACGGCGGCGGGAACGCTCAGGTTTACTGGCGCATAATTCAAGATCGAGCGTACGCCAGCATGAACCAGAATGTTGGTGACCGATTGGGCATGCTGGCCGGGGAGGCATAGCATCGCAACTTGCACGCGGCGCGCCTTTACTTCCGCTGCCATTCGGTCCACCGCCAATATCGTCAGGTCGCCCGCAATTTGGCCGACTTTCTTTGGGTCACTGTCAAAGATTAGCGCAATGCGGAAACCGCGGCCGGCGAATCCCTGATAGCGCACGACGGCGTGCCCAATGTCACCCATGCCAACAAGTGCCACATCCCATACACGGTCCACGCGCAAAATTTTTCCGAGCTTGGTGCGCAAAAATGTAATCTGATACCCCATGCCTTGCTTGCCGAACTCACCGAAGTGCGACAGGTCTTTGCGGATTTGCGCGGCGCTCATGCCGAGCCGTTCGCCCAGCTCTTTTGAAGAAGTTACTTTTTGCCCGGCACCGGCCAATGCAGTTAACGCCCGCAGGTAGAGCGGCAAGCGGCTGATCACGACGTCGGGAACTTGAAAGTTGGGCATGATAGTTAAGCGCTCAGATGCAACTGAGGTTGACGTTATTTTACACAGGTTTCCGCTTGCTACATGTGTTTTTTGGTGTGAATTATTTTACTAGTGAGGTGCACATAGTGGTGCAGCTCTAGACCAGCAGCAGCCAACCTGACAAGCGGAATTAAGCAATGCGGGCTGGGCTGCGGGTGAAGTTCGCGCGGGCAGCGGGCGCCGCGCGCACGTGCAAGCGCTGCAGTTCTTTTATAAACGCGATGCTATACTGCTGCGCATGCCACCAGAAGATGTGCGCTATTTTGACCAGGCTGTAATCACTGCAATTTCAGGTGCCGGTGGGGATGGCATGGTGCATTTTCGGCGTGAAAAGTACATGCCGCGTGGCGGCCCGGATGGCGGCGACGGCGGAAAGGGCGGTTCGGTTTGGCTGGTTGCTGAGCGCTCGCTGAACACGCTTTTTATGTTTCGGCGCCAACGGCGTTTTACTGCGGAGGCAGGCAATGCCGGCGCCAAGAGCAACAAGACCGGCCGCAGTGCGCTTGATTTGGAAGTGAAGGTGCCGGTGGGTACGCTGGTGCGCGGGTCGGATGGTGAACTGCTTGGGGATCTGGTGGAACCCGGTCAGCGCGTGTGCGTGGCGCGCGGCGGGCGTGGCGGGCGCGGCAATTCGCATTTCATCAGCGTGCACAATAAAGCGCCGCGCATTGCGGATCACGGTGTGCCTGGCGAAGAGTGCGAGCTGGCCCTGGAGCTGCGTTTGATTGCGGACGTTGGCATTGTGGGTGTGCCCAACGCAGGCAAGTCTACATTTTTGGCTGCGATCAGTGCGGCGCGGCCCAAGATCGCGCCCTATCCATTCACCACACTTGTGCCCAATCTTGGGGTTGCGGATCTTGGCGGGTTTCGCACGCTGGTGCTGGCGGATGTGCCGGGCTTGATCGAAGGCGCGCATGCCGGCGTCGGGTTGGGCTTTGAATTTTTGCGGCACATTCAACGCACGCGCGTGCTCATTCATCTCTTGGATGGCATGGCAGAAAATCCGCTCGCGGACTACAGCCAAATCATGTCTGAGCTGGCGCTCTTTGACGATGCGCTGACTGATAAGCCGCAAATAGTGGCGTTGAACAAAGTAGATCTGCCGGATGTGGCGGCACGCATGCCGGAGCTGCGGCGCAAGTTTGCGCGCATTAAGGTGGAGTTGATGGGTGTTTCGGCGGTGACGGGGGCGGGGGCGCGCGAGCTGCTTTTTGCGGCGGACAAGCTGCGCGCCAGTGTGCCGGAGCCCGCCGAATCGGAGGTGCTGCCCGTATACCGGCCGCAGCCGGACCCGGCGGCTTTTGCCATCACGCGCGAGGGCGAACGCCTTTGGTGCCTCTCTGGTCCGCGCATTGAGCGCGCCGCGCAAATGACTTTTTGGGAACATCACGACTCCGTGCGGCGCTTCCAGCGCATTCTGACCGCTTTGGGTGTGCAAGATTCGCTTACGGCTGCAGGCGCAAAGAACGGGGACATGGTGCGCATCGGCGACTACCAGCTCGAATGGAATAGCTGAGGCTGCCACCGCTGCAGCGGTTGGGTGAACGGCTGCAAGGGTGTGAGAAGCGCGCTGCCAGTGTGCGCCGCACAGCGTGAACGGCGGCGCTCTGCAAAAAGTGGGGCAGGTGGGACTCGAACCCACACGTCCAATGGACAGCAGATTTTAAGTCTGCGGCGTCTGCCGATTCCGCCACTGCCCCCCGTGACAGGATTGTAATTGCGCGGGCGCGGGCGTCAAGCCCGCGCTGCGCAGCGCCGGGTTTTGCTAACTGCGCATTCGAATTTGTTCGACTGCCTGCTGCGGTGTGAGCAGCGGCGTGCGCAGCAGCGCTTGTGCGCGGCTTACATCCAGCGTCAGGTCACGCGCGCGCTCCATGCCACTGTCGCGCAGCAGTGCGCGCTGTACATTCGGCCCCGGAGTGATGCGCAGCAAATCAAACATCAGCATGCCAAAGTCCCAGCGCCGCAGCGCAAGCGGGCTGGCAACATTCAGTACGCCGCTGTAATTCAGGTTGCCCAGCTCCAGCAGCGCGTAGGCCAGCGTATCCACCCAGGTTGGCGAGCGCCACTCATCCGTGAACAGCCGCACCAACTTGCCACTGTTGGCGTCATTCACCACCCAGCGAGTTTGGTGATCCAGCGGATCGATGCCAAACACCAGCGACGTGCGCACGACGACCGCGGCCGGGCATAGGCTGCGCACGGCCTGCTCTGCCGCCACCTTTGCGCGGCCGTAATTGTTGCAGGGGTCGGTTGCGGCATCTTCCGCATACGGCGCGTGCTCGCCGTCGTGCACTGTGTCACTGGAGATGTGCACCAGGCGCGCGCCGGCTGCGGCCGCAGCGCGAGCTATGTTTTCCGTGCTTGGCACGATGGCTGCCTCTGAGCGGTTGGAGCATGCGGCATGAATTACCACTTGCGGCTGCACGGCGTCAAAACATGCGGCTACCTGCGCTGCATCACACAGGTCCACTGCGTATGCGGTGCCTGCCAACTGCGCTTCCGGAATTGTGCGATGGTGCGTGCGCACCATGTGCGCGTAGCCCGCGCCGGCAGCCAGCTGCGCCACGCGCCGCCCCACATAGCCCGCGGCGCCGGTTACCAGCAGGCGCGTGCTCACTGGCTGCTGCTGTTTGATGTGGTGGAAAGATTGTGTGGCGCGTGCCTGTCTGGCGCCAGATCGTGCAGCGCCGCCTGTGCAGCAGCCTGGGCGGCTGCCTGCTTGCTGCGGCCGCTGCCCGTGCCGTGCGATTTTCCGGCAATCATCACCCGCACTGTGAACTCTTTGGCGTGGTCCGGTCCTTGCTCGTCAATGGTTTCGTAAGCCGGAGTTGCGCCGCCGTTGGCTTGCGCCCATTCTTGCAGCACGCTCTTGCTGTCAATGTGACCCTGGCGCGCGAGAATGATGGCTGATTGCTGCTCCAGCTGCGGCTCCAGCCAGGCGCAGACTGCCTGCTCGCCGGAGTCCAGATAAAGTGCACCAAGCATTGCTTCGAACGCACAACACAGCAGAGTGTCGCGCGCTCTGCCGCCGGACTCGGCTTCGCCGCGCCCGACGCGCAGCGCCTTGCCGAGCTCAAAGCTTCTTGCCAGCTCTGCCAGCTGTTCTGTGCGCACCAGTGCGGCGCGCAGGCGCGTCAGCTCACCTTCATGCAGCGCCGGGTGGTGCGCATACAAGTAGCGCGCAGTAACCAGATCGAGGACTGCGTCCCCCAAAAATTCCAAGCGCTCGTTGTCAGCTTGGCAATCCGGATTTTCATTGCGGTAGGAACTGTGCGTGAGAGCCTGCTCGAGCAGCGCCGGGTTTTGAAAGCGCATGCCCAGCCGGGCTTGCAGCTGGTTGAAGTCCATCAACCGAAGCGCTTGAAGACCAGCACCGAGTTGTGTCCGCCAAAGCCGAACGAGTTGCTGAGGGTCACCGCCACAGGCTGCTGGCGCGCCGCGTTGGGCACGTAATCCAGATTGCATTCCGGGTCACGCTCCGCGTAGTGCATGGTGGGCGGCACCACGCCTTCACGGATTGCTTGGATGCAGAAGATGGCTTCCAGCGCGCCCGTGGCGCCCATCATGTGGCCGGTCATAGATTTTGTGGAGGATACCGGGATGCGCTGCGCGTGTGCGCCAAACGCAGCGTTGATGGCGCGGGTCTCCGCCAGATCATTTAGGGGCGTGGCCGTGCCGTGCGCGTTAATGTAGTCCACCTGCTCGAGGTTGAGCCCGGCGCTGTCCAGCGCTTGTGACATTGCAGCCGCGCCGCCAACACCCGTGGCATGCGGCGCCGTAATATGAAATGAATCTGCCGTGGCTGCGTAGCCGGCCAGCTCCGCCAGAATGTTGGCGCCGCGGCGCTGCGCAAACTCCAGTTCCTCAAGCACCAGCGCTGCGGCACCTTCGCCCATCACCAGCCCGTCGCGATTTTTGTCAAAGGGCTGCGGCGTCATGGAGTAATCATCGGTGCGCCGGCTGAGCGCGCCCAGCCGGTCAAACGCTGCGATCCCGACGCTGCAGATGGTGGCCTCGGTGCCGCCGGCAATTGCAGCATCTGCAATGCCAGCGCGGATCATTTGCCATGCCGTGCCGATGCCGTCTGAGCTGGAGGCGCACGCAGAAGCAACCGAGAATGCCGGGCCCTTGAAACCATGATCGATAGCGACCAGTCCACTGGGGCCATTGGGCATCAGCATGGGGATTGTGAATGGATTGACGCGCCGCGGACCGGGATCCTTGGTAACGTGGGCGGCTGTCTCAAGGCTGATCAGTCCGCCAATCGCCGAGCTCATCATCACGGCAATGCGCCCGGCGCTCGCTTCCGTGGCAGCCAAGCCAGAATGGGCAATTGCTTCCTTTGCGGCTGCGGTTGAAAATTGTTGGCAGCGGTCGCGCCGGCGCGCTTCGGCCGGCTCCATGTAACGGCTGGGATCAAAGTTTTTAACCTCGCAGGCAATCTTGACGAGGTACTGGGTGGTGTCAAACAGGGTGATGCGCCCAACACCGCTCACGCCGTTGCAGCAGTTTTCCCAGCTCTCGCGCACGGTAAGGCCCAGCGGGTTTACCGTGCCGCAGCCGGTTACCACTACCCTGCGCATGGCGGGTTTGCGTCCATAAAAGTTTTCAACCCGACGATGGGTGACACGGGTGATTTATATCACATGCGGGAATGCTGCCACCGTCGAAAATTAGGGTGTAATCGTGACGGGGGTTCCGACCTCCGCCCAGTTATAGAGCGCTTCCGCCTCACGCACACCCAGCACAATGCAGCCGTATGATGCCCGGCTGCCAAGCACGCCGCCCCACAAGCGTTCGCCATTGGACAAAATTGGCAGCGCATGAATTCCATTTTCTGCCGTGCCCGCCCAATAGATGCCCAGCCAGTTTGGCATCTGCAGATTCCATTGGCTGGCATACGCGCTTGGGATTTTGTTCTGCACGGAGAAGGTGCCCGGTATGGTCTCGCGGCCCTTGAGCCCGGTGCTGACCGGCCATTTGCGCAGCAGCTTTTCACCGGCAAATGTACTCAGACGCTGCTCCGAGATGCTGATGAGTATGCGCCGGGCGCCGGGTGCATCAGCATCAAGGCTCACGTCCTCCAAAGTGGTGCGCAACACCTGCCCGGGATAAATTCGATCGCCATTAGGCAGCTGGTTGAGGCGCATGAGGTCGGTGATGGACGAGCCCAGGCTTTGGGCAATATTGCCCAGCGTGTCGCCGGTGCGTACCGTGTAAGAAATGCCGTTGTATGGCGGGGCCGCGGCCGGTATTGCAGACCGGGCTGCGATCGGCCCCACGAGCGGGATGTAGAGGTGCTGGCCTGCCCGGATGCGATCGCTGGAGAGGCGGTTGAGCCGGCTGATCTTGAGCCATGACACGCCGTATTGCAGGCCGATTGCGAACAGGCTCTCGCCGGGTTGCACAGTATGCACAACGGGCTCGCCGGCAAGCGCGCTGCCAGCCTGCGAAAATGTGGCAGCAGCGATCAATGCGCCAGCCAGCAAACGCAGCATTGGGCGCCAAAACAAATACGCCCCGCAGAAATGCGGGGCGTTTTCCGGGCGCGGTAACACCGGCAAACAGCCGACCATCTCATGATGGGTATCGGCTTCTGCGCCGGATCCTGCACCGTGGATTAGTAAAGCGGCATGGTGGTGTCCACTTCGCGGGCCCAGGCAAGAATGCCGCCCTTCAGATTTTTCACGCGCTTGATGCCGGAGGCAAGCAGCAATTCCACGGCTTTTGCCGAACGCGCGCCGGAACGACAGTGCACCACGTACTCGGCGGTGCTGTCCAGCTCGGAAAGGTGCGCCTGAAGTTCCCCGAGCGGAATGAGCTCGGCTTGCTCCAGCCGCACAATCTGCCACTCGTGTGGCTCGCGCACATCGAGGATGCGCAGCGCGTGGTGCTCCTTCAGTTTTGTATGCAGCTCTTGCACGGTGATCTCGGGCACGCCGTTGGCAAGCTGCGCCGCGCCCTGATCGTGGGCGGGCATGCCACAGAACTGCTCGTAATCAATCAGCTCGCTGATGGTGGGCTGCTTTCCGCAAATTACGCAATCTGGATTTTTGCGCAGCTTCACTTCCTCCATTGTCATTGCAAGCGCATCGTAGAGCAGCAGGCGCCCGACCAGCGGCGCGCCAATGCCAAGAATGAGCTTGATGGCTTCTGTGGCTTGCAGCGTGCCCACGGTGCCGGGCAGCACCCCCAGCACGCCGCCTTCAGCGCATGATGGCACCAGCCCGGGCGGCGGCGGCGCGGGAAACAAGCAGCGGTAGCACGGGCCGTGCTTCGCCCAAAACACAGAGACTTGCCCCTCAAAACGAAAAATGCTGCCGTACACATTGGGCTTGTCCAAAAGCACGCAGACATCGTTTACAAGATAGCGCGTTGGAAAGTTGTCAGTGCCGTCGATCAAAATATCATAGGGCTGCGCAAGCTGCAGCGCATTGGCGGACGAAAAGATCTCGTTGTGCGTGATCACCTCGATGTCCGGATTGAGGTCCAGCAGGCGCTGGCGGGCGGAGTCAACTTTTAGCGCGCCAATTTGCGAAGTGCCATGAATCACCTGACGCTGCAGATTGTGCGCCTCGACCACATCGTAGTCCACCAGTCCGATGCGGCCCACACCGGCTGCCGCAAGGTACAACGCCACCGGCGACCCCAACCCTCCCGTGCCGATGCACAGCACGCTGGCAGCCTTCAGGCGTTGCTGTCCAGTCAGCGTCACCTCCGGCATGATCAGGTGGCGCGAATAGCGCCGGATCTCATCATTGCTTAGTACGAGCGTGGCGGGATCTACGCCACTGGGAATGCGCATCACGCTGCCCTCGTTGTGGAATTCAGTGGCTGCCCTTGGCCAGACGGCGTGCGCCTTCCGCAAGTGCACTCAGTCCGCGAGCCGCCGCGCAAATTGTTTTTCATGGCCGCTCAATTGGCGCGCCCACCAGGTTTCCCCATTCGGTCCAAGAGCCGTCGTAGTTGCGCACGTTGGGATAGCCGAGCAGGTAAGTGAGCACAAACCAGGTATGTGATGAGCGCTCACCGATGCGGCAATATGCCACCACGTTTTGATCCGGCGCCAAATGCTGCTCCACTTCATAGATCTGGCGCAGCTCGTCGGCGTTCTTGAAAGTGCCATCCTCATTTGCTGCGCGCGCCCACGGAATGCTGCGCGCGCCGGGAATATGGCCGCCGCGCAGCGCGCCCTCTTGCGGATAAGCCTCCATGTGCATCATCTCGCCGGTGTACTCCTTGGGCGAGCGCACATCCACCAGCGGCAGGCTGGAGCGGACATGCTCCATTACCTGTTCACGGAAGGCGCGAATTTTGTAGTCCGCACGCGCCTGCGCCTTGTAACCAGAAGCAGGGTAGGCGGGTGTTTGTTTGTTCATCTCGCGGCCCTCGTCCACCCACTTCTTACGGCCGCCGTTCATGATGCGCACATGTTGATGGCCATAAAGCCGGAACACCCAAAGAGCGTAGCATGCCCACCAGTTGCTCTTGTCACCGTAGAAGACAACGGTGGTGTCGTTGCCAATGCCGCAGCGGCGGCAGAGCGCTTCGAAGCCCTCGCGATCCAGATAGTCGCGCCGAATGCTGTCGTTGAGGTCGTTGACCCAGTCGATCATGATTGATCCGGGTATATGGCCCTGCCCATACAGCAGCAAGTCCTCATCGGATTCCACTATGCGCACATTGGGCGTGTGCAGGTTGTCGGCCACCCACTGTGTGGACACCAAGGCGTCTGGTTGTGCGTAATCGTTTGTCATGCGGTGTTTACTCCTTGTTTGTTGTTGCAGATTGAAAGAAATTACATGCGCCTACAGACTTGAGGCGCAATGTTAATGGAATTGTTTGGCGATTGTGTTGCTCCGGATTGGAGTCATCCTGCTGTTTTGCGGTGCACGCTGCTGGTTTGCATTTTTGTGCCGCCCGCCACGGAAGGCACAATGCGCAGGCGGGCGCTGGCGGGCAGCGGCGTGGCCGTGCCCTGCAGGTGGCGTACGTCTTCGCTATCCAGAAAGATGTTGACAAAGGCACGCAGCTCGCCGTCGCTGCCGTACAAATGCTGCTGCAATTGCGGGTGCTGTGCGGTGAGGTCGCGCATTGCCTCGGCCACAGTGGTGCCGGCAATGGCCGCCTCCGTGGCGCCGCCTGTGAACGGACGCAGGGGAGTTGGAATTCGGATGGTTGGCATGGATGCTCCAGAGCTAAATTTTATTGAATGGGCCGGGGTTTGGGATCAGGCGTTTGCGGCCGGCGCTACCACCAGCGCTGCCTCGTTAAAATCCGACCGGTCTTCGCGCAGCTGCCACGCGCGGGCACCGGCTGGCTCGCCGGCTGCGATGCTCACAATTAAGTACAAGTACCACGGCAGCGCGTGCTGGCAATCGTAAGCGGATGGCTCCGGCGCCGAGTCTGGATGCGAGTGAAACACGCCCACGACGTCCAAGCCAAAGCTTGCGGCGTGGTCTTCGCCTTCGAGCATGTCCTCAGCAGTGATGAGGTAGCGGTGGTACTGCTCTGCTTGTGCAAACTTGTTGGCAAGGGGCAGCATGCGGCTGGCGTGCCAGCTGCTGCCGTCTGCGGTGCCCAGCAGCAGGCCGGCTGCTTCTTTGGGGTAGGCAGTGCTTAGATGCGCTGTGATTTGCCGGTACAACGCCGCCGGAATGTTCAGGTTCATGCGCTTGCCGTCTGCCACATGCGGTCCGACAAGTATTTGTAGCCGCTGTCTGGAAAGATGACGACGATGTGGCCAGCCTGCAAGCTGGCAGCCAGCTGTAGAGCGGCGACGGTGGCGGCGCCGGCTGATATGCCCGCAAACAGCCCTTCTTCTTTTGCCAAGCGCCGGGTTGCCAGCAGCGCATCCTCCGTGCGCACTGTAAGCTGCATGTCCGGCAGCGTTTCATCATAAATTCCGGGGCGGATGGAGCTGGCCATATGCTTCCAGCCTTCGATGCCGTGGAAGGCCGCATCCGGTTGGGCTGCCACCAGCATGATGTCTGCGCTGTATTGCTTGAGGTAGCGGCCGGTTCCAACCATGGTGCCGGCTGTGCCGAGGCCGGCAACCAAGTGCGTGATGTGGCCGCCGCTTTGCGTAATTATTTCAGGGCCGGTGGTGTGATAGTGCGCGTGCCAGCTGGCGGGGTTGTTGTACTGGTCGGCGTAGAAGTAACGTGCGGGGTCGGCGGCTGCCAGCTCGCGGGCTTTGAGGATTGCGCCGTCAGAGCCCTCGGCTGCATCCGTCAGCACCAGCGCCGCGCCGAGCGCGCGCAGCACGGCAATCCGTTCGCGGCTGGCATTCTCCGGCATGCAGAGCGTTACGGCTATGCCGCGCGCAGCTGCGAGCGTGGCGTAGGCAATGCCCATGTTGCCGGAGGTGGAGTCGAGCAGCACGCGTCCGCTCCCAAGCTGGCCGGATTGCAGCGCGGCGCGCAGCACAAACAGCGCAGCGCGGTCCTTGATTGAACCGCTGGGGTTGTTCCACTCGATCTTGGCGGAGACGCGCACTGTGGCGGGCAGGTGGGCGGTGATCCGCTGCAACTGCACCAGCGGCGTGTTGCCCACCATGGCCTCAAGGCTGGTTGGTGGCAGCTTCGCCAGTGTGGTTTCGGTTTTGGTTGTTGTGTCTTGCAGCATCTAGTTTCCAAAAAAGTTCATGTAAACAAAAAAAGAGTGGTGGCCTTTCGGCCGGCATATCCCGCTGGGATTGCCATCCACTCTTTGCTGCTTGGCCTCGGCGGCCTTATTTGTTCGGTGCCGATCAGCGCAGGGTGGACAACCTCCCAGCGCCGATACACGTGCAAGCTCCCGTTGCGGTGTTCATGCTGGGGATTGTATCGACAACAGGCAAAGTGTCAAGTTGTGTATTGGCGCTGCAGGCTGCTTTGACAATATACAAACGCGCCCATATAGTCAGCGTCTTATGCAAATTATGGTGCGGTTGAGCGGCAGTTTGGCGGTGCTGGCGGGGGCACCACGCGTTCCGGTGGAGCTGCCGGAGCCGGCGTCGGTGGCAGCAATCGTCAGCGAGCTGCGGCGCCTGCATCCGCAAATTGCGGATATTACGGCCGGTGCCATCGCTGTTATTGCCGGGCGGCACGCGGGTCCGGATGATGTTGTAAACGCCGATCAGGAAATTGCACTGTTGCTGCCGGTAGCCGGTGGCGGCTTATTATCTTTCCGCGTGCCTTAGCAAACCAAGGGAGAAAACATCATGGCCAAGAATTCTGCCGCTGCACCTAAGTCCAAGCCCAAGAGCGCGTCACCGGCGCAGGCGCTGCCGCGCAAAGCGGCAAGCAACGGGCATGCCGGGCACGAAACTGTTTATGTGGATCAGTACATCAATGGAGTTTTGGATCCGGCAGGCCGGATGCTTGGTCCGGTGCGGGATGGCGGCCATATTGTGGCCAATACTGCGCCCGGCTGCTGGGGCCCGATGATCACGCCCTCTATTCGTGGCGGGCATGAAGTAACGGGGCCGGTGGCGGTGGCTGGCGCGGAGGTTCGCGCTGCGATCGCCATTCGCATCAAAGACATCGCGATAACCTCGCGGGCCACTGCGTCCGGCAATGACACCATGATGAGCGGGCGGTTTTTGGGCGATCCGTATGTGGCTGGCAAGTGCCCGCAATGCGGCGTTCTGTACCCGGAAACGCGCATCGAAGGCATTGGGCAGCAGGCAGTGCGCTGCGTAAAGTGCGGTGCGGATTGCACACCCTTCACCTTTGCCAACGGCTACACAATTGCGTTTGATGAAGGCCACGGGCTGGGCGTTACGGTGGGGCGCAAGGCCGCCGAAGAAATGGCGCATGATGCAAAAACATTTGCGGCCATGCCCGAGAACTCGAAGCAGAATTCTGTGCTCATATTTGCGCCGCACGATCTTGTCGGCGTGGTGGCGCGGGTGCGGCCTTTCATGGGCCAGCTGGGCACAACGCCGGCGGTGCCGCTGCCGGATTCGCACAATGCCGGTGACTTCGGGTCCTTTCTGATTGGCGCGCCGCACGAGTATGCAGTTACAGCCAAGCAGCTGGAGCAGCGCACCGATGGCCACTTGGACATTGATGCAGTGCGCAAGGGCGCGATTTTGGTGTGCCCGGTAAAGGTGCCGGGCGGTGGAGTGTATCTGGGCGACATGCATGCGATGCAGGGCGATGGCGAAATTGCCGGCCACACCTGTGATGTTTCCGGCACAGTGACGCTGCAAGTACACCTGATCAAGAATCTCAACCTCGATGGCCCGCTGCTGTTCCCGCTCTTTGAAGATCTGCCGTTCCTTGCGCAGCCGCTGACTGATGAGGAGTTTGCGCGGGCTGAAGGCCTGGCTGAGGAACATGGCGTGTTGGAGATTGAAGACAGCCTGCCGATTTCGGTGATCGGCACTGGCGCGGACCTGAATGCCGCCACGGACAACGGACTCAACCGTGCGGCTGCACTCTTGGGAATGTCGGTGCCGGAAGTCAAGAACCGGGCCACTATTACCGGCGCGATTGAAATCGGGCGCCACCCCGGCGTGGTGCAGGTTACCTTTCGGGTGCCGGCGGAAAAACTTGAGGAGTGCGGGTTGCTTAATTTCGCTCTCGATCAATACGGCGACTAGCAGCGCTGCAAAGTTGCTGGCTGCGCAGCACGGAGGCTTACGGGCCTCCGCGTTTGCTTTTTGGCGCCGGGCAGGCGGGAGTTTGGCGCTTGCCCAAAACACGACCAGCGATTAAGCTTCGGGTATGGCACGCCAAGAGCATGAAACACGCTTCGGGTACATAGAGCCCGCAATGGGGGGGCCCCTAGGCG
>QWRL01000027.1:16378-17806 GCA_003670425.1 Chloroflexota bacterium | reverse complement strand
GCAACTCAGAAAGGCTGTCCTCAAAACTGTATTGCGGGTTCCAGCCGGTCGCCTGCGCAAATTTTTCAATTGAAGGAATCTGCAGGGTCACATCCGCTGGCCGCAGCAGGTTCGGATCACACCGCGTGATGATCGGCACCTTGGCCGCCGCAATGAGGCGCTCTAAAAACTCGCCGACCTTCATGATCGTGACACCGCCGATGTTGTATACCTCGCCTGGTACGCACCACACAATGGCATCCCAGTAGGCGCGCATCGCATCACGCACATCAATAAGTGTACGGACACTCTCCAAATTGCCATGGACGATCACGTTGTCCTGCAAGCCGGCTTCGATCCAAGCCACCTGCCGCGCAAAGGATGTGGCAAACAAATCAGTGCGCCGCGGATTTAGATACGCAAACATGCGGGTGCGAATGATTTGCATCTGGTAGCTCATCCAGTAGGAGCCGCCCAGCAGGTCTTGGGCAACCTTCGAAACAGCATAGGGGCTGGCCGGGCAAATGGGACAATCTTCCGTGATCGGAATATTTTTGGGGTGAACTTGCCCATACACTTCCGATGTGCTGCACAACTGGATTACTGGATCGAGCTTAGAAAGCCGGATGGCCTCAAAGAGGTTTACCGTGCCAAGAATATTATTGGCCAGTACTGCATGCGGCGTAATAAACGATGCGCGGACATTGGCGTGCGCAGCGAGGTGAAAAATGGCGTCCGGCCGTACCTGCTGAATCACGCGCATCACCGAACCACAGTCCATCAGATCAGCTTCGTGAAGGTTCACTTTGTGGGCGATAGCGCGCAGGTTTTCGCTGGACGCAGTGCTGTGCCAGCGGGAGAGGCCGTGTACCTCAACATGCGGTTGATACTTTGCGATATATTCTGCCAGATAACTTCCACCGGAGCCGCTAATGCCCGTAATTAGCACGCGCTGGAAAGAACGGGGGCTATCCACGGCCACCGGCACCTTGGCTGGCAAGACCATCTTTCAGCTCCCGGAATTGGCTGATATTCTGCTGATCACGGTCGGCGTACGCTTGGCTGAAATCCTCGCCTGGATCGAAGAAAATAATCTGGCTGCCGTTGAAGTCAAACTTGAACGGGACTAGCAACAGATGCTTAAGAGTTTCCCGGATTGCCGCATGGCTATGCGGCGGAGCGAACAACAGCATAAAGCCGCCACCACCGGCCCCCGCCAGCTTTCCGCCGATAGCACCAGCGCGCCGCGCAGCTTCATAAATGTCATCCACTGCAGGGTTGGTCACAACCAGTGAAAGGCTGCGCTTTACCACCCATGATTCGTGCAGTAGTTTCCCGAACTCCGCAAGATCATTTTGGCTGTTGAGCAAAGCAACTGCCTCCGCAACCATGGCATGCGTGGCCTGCAGCTGCTGTTTACTTGCTTCAATGTCGTTGACATAGCTTTGG
>QWRL01000027.1:3879-16368 GCA_003670425.1 Chloroflexota bacterium | reverse complement strand
CGTGCTACTGCAGTGCTTAAAATTCTTTACCAGACGTTTGGGCGATATCAGAAGCCGTGCGTTTGAGCCCGGTGTAAAAGAGCATCAGATGTGCGTTAAGAGATTCGATGCGCTCGCGGGGCAAGACCATGGGCTGAACGGTGATCTCGCCGTTGGGAAGAAAGAGCACGTGGTTTAGTCCCCCGTAAGCCGCCGTAACCTGATCCTGCGAGCCGACAGTTTCCCTCAGAATGTCCTGTTCCAACCGGATGCCTTCCAGCGCCAGTTGGTGTTTGCCGGGCATCGCAGTTTTCAGGCCATGCAATGCATGCAACAAACCGACCGTAAAGGCGGAGCTGGAGCCCATGCCGCTGCGCGCGGGAAGGTCGCCATCGTGATGGATTTCCACGCCATGTGGCAATTGCATATAACGCAATACCTCGCGCGCTGCGGGATGTTGGATATCATCCGGTGAATTAGCCGTCTCAACAATAGAATAGACCACCCGGTAGCGATGTTCAAAAAACGGTGGCAGGTAGCGGCACGTGAGATAGCAATATTTGTTGATGCTGGTCGCGAGCACCGCTCCGCCGTGCTCGCGGTACCAGGCCGGGTAGTCGGTTCCGCCCCCAAAAAAAGAAATTCGAAACGGCGTGCGGCTGACGATCATGCGAATAAATGCTGCGCTGCCGCAAAGGACTTCGGGGTGCCGATGTCTATGAAATTTCCGCTGACCGGAAAGGCATGGAGGCCACGCCCAACCCATCCCGGGAAGATCTCGCGCTCCAGGGAGACTGGTTGCGCCTCTGGAATGGAGCGCAACAGCTCGTGGCCAAGCAGATAAACCCCGGCATTGATCCAGCCGCGACTTGGCAAAGCACTCTTCTCCACAAAACCTGTGATCGCCCTTTGCGCATCAAACTCAACGCGCCCGCCCGCTATGGTTTCCTCAACTTCACACACGACCAGTGAGCCACAAGCCTCACCTCGCGCATGGAACTCGCGAAACAACTCGAAGTTCAGCTCGCAGTACGAGTCTCCATTCATTGCCAGCACAGGGTCCGACTCGAGCAGGGGCAATGCATTTCGAAGGGCACCGGCAGTTCCCAGTGGCACAGCTTCGTACGAGTAATGCAGGCGCAGACTGCGATACTGATCCCCGATGGCTTCGGCCACCTGATCTGCGCGGTAACTTGTGCACAGCACCACATCCCGCAGGCCCGCATCCGCAATCTGGTCCAGTAACCGAAAGAGAAATGGACGCCCGCCTACAGGCGCAATGACCTTTTGGTCCCCGCCCGTCACGGGTTGCAGTCGGGTACCCAGCCCGCCAACCAGAATTGCAACCACCGGCAAATGCGTAGGCTTAGGCATTGGTGAAGGGCATGCGCGCAAGCATGCGGTACCCTTTCAGCAGTTCGCTAATGCCGTCATCCAAACTGCGCAGTGCCTCAAAACCGGCTTCGCGGAGGCGCTGGTTTGAGACAATATAGTTGCGCTTGTCAGGATCGTGACCCACTTCGGCAAAGTGAATAAAGAAGTCAGGTACGTGCTCCCTGATTTTCAACGCAAGCTCCTCCTTGGAGAGGTTCGCGTTGTCTAGTCCGCAATTAAACGGCCGACCGGCCATTGCGCGGGCGTTGCGCATGCAGTGGATAAAGCAATCCGCAACATCGCGGATGTGGATATAGTTGCGCATAAAATGCTTCTCGAAAATCACAAGGTAGCGGTCCGTGATCGCAGCGTGCACAAAGTGATTGACGAGCAGGTCCAGCCGCATGCGCGGCGACATGCCGAAAACGGTCGCGAGCCGAAGGGTGATTGTATTTGGCGACTGTAGCAGTGCTGCCTCCGCGTCAGCCTTCGTCCTTCCGTAAAGCGAGATTGGCTGGAGCGGTGTCTCCTCCGTGCAGAAGACATCGCCGCTCTTTGTGCCGTAGCCGCTGTTGGTTGTGGGGTAAATGACAAGTTGCTCTTTGCTGCGGAGCCGATCGAGCAGTGCTACTGCCTCAAAGTTCACGGTGCGCGCCATCAATGGGTCACGGTCACATGCAGCCGCACCAACAATGCATGCCAGCGGAATTAGCACATCATGCCGCAAAATCAAATCTGCCATCAGCTTTTCGTCCCGTACATCCCCAAACACAAACTCAAAATGGGGATTGGCGCACATGTGAAAAAGTGTCGCCTGATCATAGAGTAGGTTATCTACTACCGTTACCTCGTAGCCCGCCGCAAGCAAGTGCTCACATAGGACCGAACCCAGGTAACCGGCACCGCCAGTAACCAAAACACGCTCGTTCACACGCGACCCCTACGCGCCACAATCTGGAACGCTGAATGGGACGTCGGTGTTTTACTAGTACGCAATGTCATATCTTAGGAGCCAATGAAAGTCCGGGTAGAGAAATTACCACCACACAAATTCGAGCAAACCTATCCGCCAACCCTGGTTCGCACATCCCGCTCTGCGGATGCGAACATCGGCGTAACCCTACCCCAACTCCCCTGCCGCCATCCCAACTACATGCTCGAATATGGCCAGGCCTTCTTCAACCTCCGGCCGGGTAATTAGCAGCGGCGGCGCCATGCGCACTGTGCTCGCGCCGCACGTCAGCAGCAGCAAGCCGTGCTCAAACGCCAGCTGCTCCACGCGCTCTGCCAGCGCTGCGGCCGGCTTGTGCGTGCGTGCGTCTTCCACAAAATCTATGCCAATCATCAGGCCGCGGCCGCGCACATCTCCAATGCAGTTGTGGCGCGTTTGCATTTGGCGCAGGCGCTCCATAATGTATGCGCCGGTGTCCTGCGCGTTTTGCAGGCCGCACTCTTCCACCAGCTCCAGCGTGGCCAGTGCAGCTGCGCATGCCAGCGGATTGCCGCCGTAAGTATTGCCATGCGCGGAAGGCGGCCACGTGGACACGCTCGCGCGCGCCAGCATCACGCCCAACGGCACGCCGCTGGCAATGCCCTTGGCGCACGCCACAATATCCGGCTCCACGCCACTGTGCTGGATCGCCCACCACTTTCCCGTGCGTCCCACGCCGCTCTGCACTTCATCACAGATCAGCAAAATGCCGTGCCGGTCGCACAGCTGGCGCAAGCGCGGAAAGAAACTGGCGGGCGGCACAATATAGCCGCCCTCGCCTTGGATGCTCTCCACCAAGATGCCCGCCACCGTGTCCGGCGCAACCTGTCGCGTAAAAATTACTTGCTCTAAATAATTGATGACCGTCTCACCATAATCCACATCGCCGGGCTGCGCAGCCAACACGGGCCGGTACGCATCCGGGTATGGAATGTGCGTGACGCCGGGCATCATTGCATAGCCGCGGCGCTGCACCGTGCGGCTGCTGGTAAAGGAAAGCGCACCGGCCGTGCGGCCGTGAAAGCCGCCCAGGAAGCCAATAAAGTTTTCGCGCTTGGAGTGATAGCGCGCCAGCTTGAGCGCCGCCTCCACCGCCTCTGTGCCGGAGTTGCACATAAAGCTGCGCGCCGGCTCGGCAAACGGGCGGATGCTGTTCAGGCGCTCCGCCAGTTGCACCCACGGCTCATGATAGAAGTCCGCCGAAACATGCAGGAAGCGCGCAGCCTGCTGCTGCACCGCTGCCACCACCCGCGGGTGCGCATGCCCGGTGGCATTCACTGCGATGCCGGCAATGAAGTCAATGTAACGGTTGCCGTCCACATCCGTCAGCTGCGCGCCATGGCCTTCAGCCACCACCAGCGGGTAGGGGCGCCCGTGCGCCTGTGACACAACCTGTGCATCGCGTGCAAGCAATGCGCGCGCGCGCGGCCCAGGCGTCGCCAGGCGCCGCACCGTGAATGCTGCCGCCTGCTGCCCTGCGAGCTCAGCTTGCGCGTGCCCGTTGCTTTCTCTGTCCAGCCCCTTCGCTGAATCCAATTTCTGTTTGCCTTTTATGAACATGTGTTTTCGTATACGCGCCCGTTGCGCCCGGTTGCAAAGCACCAAAACTGGTACTCGTTATTCTTCAGCCGGCTCACTTCAATCACCACCGGCGCCCCGGCCGCAGTGCTCGCACGCCCGGCCATGTCGCGCATCCACTTCTCAAACCCCGCCGGTGTGCTAAAAAGAAAAATCTCCACCTTGTCCGCCTTCACACTCCAGCGCGTCACCTCAACCATCTTGCTCAAGTAGCCCAGCTCGGCTTGCACCGCTTTCTGCTGTGCCGGCCGCAGCGCCGCGTATTCCGGCGTGCCCCCGCAAGCCACCAACATCCCGGCCACTATCAAGCACCCAAAAATTAGCTTCAGCATTACATAGCGACGGGAGGATTATATCCGCCCATCCCGCAGTCTACGCGGCGGGCAATAAATACGGGCGATTCAGGGTCTTTTACCGCACTAGCAAGCTATTCGCAAACCTGCGAACCAGCAGGCAAGTTGCCGCCACGGTAGCCTCCTCCCCGGCGGCACGGCGCATTCCATTCCTCTTAGTGCGGCACTGGCACCCGCGGCCGCACTCCAACTACGGGCACTTGAACGGCGGCACCAACATGTGTACGTCATCGTTCCACACATCCGCCTCGTCAATCCCGTTCGGCCCCGCCGAAAATACAACATCGTAGCGCCCCGCCTCGCACCCGCCACCCTCCATTTCATTTTCGTCAAACAGGTACGGTGAACCCCATGGGTCGCGCGGCAGATCCTCGAAACCCAGCTTTTGCCACTGCGCAGTCATGCCCACAATGCACGCATCGTCGTCCGCCAAGCTCCTCAGGCTCTGGCCTTTGCGGCACTTGGCATTGCCATCGCTATAAAAATCACCCGTCATCTCGCCGAGCACCAAGTTGCTGCCGACGCGCGCCTTCTTAATCCGCTCCACAAGCTGGGGCAGTTCCGTTTCCACAGCCCGCTGCCGCGAACTTTCACGCAGATTGTTCACCCCAATCAGCACCACCGGCACCACCAGCCCCAACACCAGCAACACCTTCAACGGTTCCCGCAGCACATAAGCCCACAACGCCTGCAAATAATTCGCAAGTTGATCTAACATTTATCCTCTATAAAAACATTTACCGTTGTGAAGTGCACAGTACAAGCATACCGCAACACTTAATGTTGAATACACAGATAAACCTTGCGGTCAGCAGACCTATTTGCATAACGCCCGTTAGACAGCTACGATAGAGCCACAACCATCGTATTCGGACTCCGCTCCCCCGAATATCGGGTCATCACTGCCACTGTCACCAAAATAATCACCAGCATTGGCAGATTATTGCCCAGCCACACCGGCTTATACACATAAGAAAACAATGTTGAAGAATACGCAAGCGATAGTACAAATATAAGTAAGTTCGTCATAGCCTGCCGCTTGGGGTCCGGATCAATACCCATTTGTCCAAGATAAATCGCCATCGGCCCGGGCAGAAGCGCAAGCGTATAGTCATGGCTGACGGAAGGCAGCACAAGTGCCAACACAGAACACGCCAGCAATAATGCACCATCCAGCCCCGCCCTATTTCGCGAAATAGAAGCAAGCAACACCACCAAAAAGCTGGTTAGCACGATCGCCAGAACCAGCACCTGAACCGACCAAGCATCCCCCAATAATCCTGACCACGCGGCTTTTTGTCCTGGAACCGACCCCGCCAACAAATTCGCAAACGACTGAATAGAGTGGTTGCCAACCCAAAGATTTTTACCGCTTGTGTGATACCAAAGCACGTTAAGCATTTCCAGAAATCTCTCAAATCCAAGTACAAACAACAGCGCAAAATTGAACGCCATAAACGCTGCGAGTCGACCCAGATTGCGAGCGTGCTTCGACCAATCCGTTACGAACAAGGTGACGAAAAGAAATGGATATAACTTTAATTGAATTGAAGCAGAGAACAGTAAATAGCCGAGAATTACGTGCTTGGGCTTGTGGTGTACACAATACATTCCAAGCATGCAAAGCAAAATCGCTACAACATTAAACTGTCCGCGTTCCAGCTCGAATTGCAGTCCGTATGAGCTTAATCCAGTAACGATACAAAATGCTGTTGCCGCCCACCCAGTCTGCGCTCCCCCACCGAATAACAGCGGGCCAGCAAAAACAACGAACACAAAATGCAAGAACACTAATGGCAGTCACAATCTCAAAAGATGTTTGTGCATTCACAAAAAGCAATGGGAAAGGAAGAAGATAGCCAAGCGGAGGATACGGTATCAATGTTGCATCAAACGACTTGCCCGTGGAGATCCATGCTTCCAAGTTGCCCCGAATATTGCGCCAGTCGCCTCCAATCGGATCATAGGTGGGTATATATTGCGGAAACTGCATCACTCTGTCAGAATTTAGAAATACCGGAACCAGAAAGAAACACCCATAGACAACGACGTATCCAGCCAATAAATACACAATCGCCGGCTGAGTGAGCGCGGTGAGCCATGGCACCTTGCGGATCTTCAAGGTAGTCTCAACTTTTTCGGCATCATACATGGTCAACACCTGCAGTTATGATGGGTCCTGAGCCCAGCTTTGCAATACCGTCACCCGCAGTCTTCCGAATTCATGCACTGACCCAATTTTATCCAGTGGCATACGATTGGGCTCATGAAGATAGCTAATCACGTAACGACCCGTACCCACCGCCCGGTTCACTGCACCCTCCTGGTAATTAGTCCAGCCATATGCTCTCAGAAACTGCCAGTCATACGGCCTGCCAAAAGTGTAGACGGCACCGTGCACGACTGCGTTCTTGGCGCCCCACTCGGGAATCCAAAGCCATTCACCCGCCAAATCGTAGTCAACCGGTACCACACTGCTGCCCCGCCCATTCACAACCCAGTCGTTCGCAATAAAAGCAATCGCTTGTTCCTTAACAGTTAGTGGAACATCAGCGCCAATCAAGTGATCACCGCGATAATTCAGGTGCTGCACTGCGAGCCACGGCGTAGCAATCATTGACAGGCAAAAAAACACGCCCGCATTAACTCTACTCAACGGCCTCAAAAACAAAGCCAATCGCGGCAATTCACCAAGCAGCATTTCGTACGCTGGAAAAATAAGTACCAAGAAAAAAGGGGTGAATTGAATTGCAATATTGCCGCGTTCTCCCTTGTGAAACAAGGGTCCGCCCACCCAGGCACTGGCCACAGCAGCCCATAGCGGCAGCAAGCCAAGCGCAAGACCAAACACCGCCTTGGGAGCAAGCTTGCGCCTAATAACCTTTGCACGGAAAATAATGTCCACGCCAAGTAAAATTACAACGCCACACAGACTAAAGTACTGAACCTTCAGCTGCCAAGACATCACCGATACAAGCCCCATCAGACTCGCACCTAAGATATCGGGATCAGACAGATTGGGCCCCCAAAGAAAATCCGTGAACTCGTACAGATAAACTGGTGCCATCAGGATTGCTTCATAACCCATCTTCAGGCGCATCCAATAATCCGGCTCTGCCAATCCAGTCAGATCGGTAAAATTAACAACGGTGAAGTAGGGCAGCCAAGTAAGCGCGCAAAAGACGCAGAGAGCACAGCCCGCTGCCAACACTGAATGCGCGCTAATGAGCTGGAAAAATAAAAATGACCTGTTAGTACCAGCACCAATAACCTTGGGGGCGAAAGCGCAAAATAACACAATCAGCCCAAACACTATCGGCAGAATGACACCGGAGAAATATATCGCAGGACATAATATTAATAAAAACCAAAATGTAAATTGCACCCAAAATCCAGCCCGTCTGGTGATAACCGCAAATAAGAATAGCGCGCACAGCGGAGTGAGGGATGCAAATATCCAGAGCTGATTCAGCTCCACCGAAATCCCTTTCATAGCGGGTGAAGCAATTGCAACAAGTACGAATGTCCACCGTGTATAGCGATCATCAAATAGTCGATCCGCAAGCAGCCACATAACCAGTGCCTGCAGTACGCCAATGGACACACTTATGGATCGCAGGGTCGGCAAAAAACTCAGGAACCAGCACAACAACGGGAAGCCATTCGGATTAAAGACCGAGTAAGAGCTGGCCAAGCCAACTCTCGGATAATTCTTAAGAAGCAAACTGCCAAGCCACAGATGCGAACCCTGATCCACCCCCCATTGAGCAATGCCGGCTATGGAGTAGCGATCCCAGATAACCAGCGCGGCAAAGAGCGTAAAGATTAGATGACGAACACTTTTGTGCTCCAGCGCACTTTCAAAACGTGCAGAAATCCACTGGCTGAAAGTCAAGATCATTTTTACTGTAGCCACTTCGGGCGACTCCATGCAGGTTCGCCGACCAGCGGCCTACGAACAGATTATGGCCATGGCTAAGGATGAGTTTTGGGCATCCCACTCACGGCTGTGTGCGCCGGCGCCAGCGCCGCATTCCCAAGTATCAAGTCTGCCGCCTTCTCGGCAATCATCATCACCGGCGCATAGATGTTGGCGTTGGTAATGTTGGGCATCACGGATGCATCCACCACACGCAGGCCATCCACGCCGTGCACACGCAGGCTGTCCGGCGCCACCACAGCCAGCGCATCCACGCCCAGCTTGCAGGTGCAGGCCGGATGCAGCGCGGTCTCGGCGTCGCGCGCCACCCACTCCAGCACTTGTGCATCGGTTTGCACTTGCGGCCCGGGCGAGAGCTCGCCGCCATTGAGCGCGGCAAATGCCGGCTGGCCCAGAATGCTGCGCGCACAGCGCACCGCCTCCACCCACTCGTTTCGGTCGGCGGCAGTGGAAAGATAGTTGAAGCGCAGCGCCGGATGTTCCTGTACATCCGCCGATTTGATTTTTACAGAACCGCGCGCATCGGAATACATGGGGCCCACATGCACCTGATAGCCATGTCCGGCGCGTGGCGCACTACCGTCGTAGCGAATGGCCAGCGGCAAAAAGTGGAACATCAGGTTTGGGTAGGCCACTTGTGCATTGCTGCGAATAAAGCCGCCGGCCTCAAAATGATTGGTAGCCGCCGGGCCCGTGCGGTGAAAGAGCCACTGATAGCCGATCCATGGCTTGTTGTACCAGCGCAGTGCGGGCTGCATGGAGACCGGCTGCAGGCACGCATGCTGCACGTACACCTCCAGGTGATCCTGCAGATTTTCGCCGACGCCCGGCAGATGCTGCACTGCATGAATGCCATGCTGCGCCAGCTCTGCAGCATTGCCAATGCCCGAGAGCTGCAGCAGCTGCGGCGAGTTGATGGCGCCGCCGCAGCACAGCACCTCCCCGGCCAGCACCCGCTCGGTGCGGCCAGCGCGCACATACTCCACGCCCACCGCGCGCCGCCCCTCAAACAAAATGCGCGTGGTCAGCGCGCCGCATATTAGCTGCAGATTGCGGCGCTGCAACACCGGGTGCAGGTAAGCGCGCGCAGCACTCAGGCGCCGGCCGCGCTGGATGTTGCGGTCGAAAGCCGCAAAGCCCTCCTGCTGCCGGCCGTTCACATCGTTGGTGAGCGGGTAGCCGGCCTGCTGCACCGCTGCAAAGAATGCATCAAACAACGGGCTCTGGCAGGGACCGCGCTCCACCACCAGCGGCCCGGTTGTGCCGCGGTACTCATCCGCGCCCGCCCCGCAGGTCTCCATGCGCTTGAAGTACGGCAGGCAGTGCGCGTAGTCCCACGCCTGCATGCCGGCAGCGCCCGCCCACTTTTCATAATCCAGCGGGTTGCCGCGCTGAAAGATCATGCCATTGATGCTGCTGGAACCGCCCAGCACCTTGCCGCGCGCGTGATAAATGCGCCGGTTGTTCAAGTTCGGTTCGGGCTCGGACTCGTAGCGCCAGTCATAAAAACGGTTGCCAATCGGTGTGGCCAATCCGGCGGGCATGTGGATGAAGATGTCCCAGCTGTAATCGCGCCGGCCGGCTTCCAGCACCAGCACGCGCACAGCCGGGTCAGCACTCAGGCGGTTGGCAAGCACGCAGCCAGCCGAGCCGCCACCGATGATTACAAAATCAAATGTGCTGGAAGACATGCGCCACTTACCGCGGCAGCGCAGCCCGGCAGGTAAACCCGCGCTGCGCGTTGCTGTGAAAATAATTCGGGTGCATGCTTTTCAAGGGAGCCTTGCATAATTATCGCACTGCGCTGTGCAAGCTGGGCGCCCGATACACCCCGGCTTACTGCACGCGGGTGAGCTGGCGCCGCACCCATGTGCGCGTGGCAGCCGCCAGCGGGCTGGCAGCCCGCAAGCGCAGCAGCAGCAGCGCCCCCACCGCCGCCGCCCACAGCAGCGGCTGGCGCACATCAGACTTCACCAGCCAGATGTAATGCACAACTGCCAGCAGCCCGGCCACATATACCAGCCGGTGCAGCTGCTTCCACTTGCTGCCCAGGCGTCGCTGCCAGCCACGCGTGGAGGTGAGCGCCAGCGGCAGCAGCGCCAGCAGCGCACTAAAGCCCACCAGCGCATAAGGCTTCTTGGCGACAATGTTCATTATCTGCGAAACATCCAGCCCGTAATCGATGACGGCAAAAATAAAAAAGTGCAGCGTGGCATAGCCAAATGCGTACAGGCCCAGCAGCTTGCGCACGCGCAACGCCGGGCGCACCGCAAAAAAGTGGTCAGCCGGGGTGCACGCCAGGCACAGCACCAGCAGCACCAGCGCCGGCTTGCCGGTGTGCAGCGTGATGTATTGAATGGGGTTGGCCGTCAGGCGCTGGCGCGCGGCGTCCAGCAGCAGGCTGGCAAGCGGATACCAGCCGCCAACATGCGCCGCGAGCAGCGGCCAGTTGCGGCGCAGCCAGTGCGCCATCATATTTAAAAGTTGGCTTGCAAATCCATGCCGGCATACAAGCCGGCCACCGCATCCGCGTAGCCGTTAAAGGGCAGCGTGGGGCGGCGGCTGAACTCGCCGATGCGGCGCTCGGATGCCTGCGACCAGCGCGGGTGATCCACCTGCGGATTTACATTGGCGTAGAAGCCATACTCGTTGGGCGCAGCCGCCATCCAAAGCGACGTGGGCTGCTCTGCCACCAGGTCAATTTTTACAATGGCTTTGATGCTCTTGAAGCCGTACTTCCACGGCGTCACCAGCCGCAGCGGTGCGCCGTTTTGCGGCAGCAGCGCACTGCCATACAAACCAGTGGCCAGCAATGTCAGGCTGTGCATGGCTTCATCGAGGCGCAGGCCCTCCACATATGGCCAGCTGTACCAAGCCTGCTGCTGGCCGGGCATGCGCGCGGGATCCAACAGCGTCTCAAAGCGCACATACTTTGCAGCGCCTTGCGGCTCCACCGCCTCCAGCAGCTTGCTAAGCTGGAAGCCTTGCCACGGGATCACCATTGACCACGCCTCCACACAGCGCAGGCGGTAGACGCGCTCTTCCTCGCCAAACTGCCGGCGCAGCTGGCCGATGTCAAACGTGGCGGGTTTGTTCACCAGCCCGCCCACTTGCACGGTCCAAGGATCAACGGCAAAGCCCGCCGCTGCCGGCGCCACGCCTTCTTTGTCGGTTGAGAATTCGTAATAGTTGTTGTAGCCGGTAACAGATGCGCGCTCGGTGAAGGAGTCGCCCAGCTCGTCTGCGTTTGCAGCAACGCTGGCGGGCGTTGCAGCAATTGCGGGTGCTGCCACAGTGCCCGCGGATGTTGGCACCGGCGCCATGGTGGGGTCTGCTGCCATAGTGGCGGCAGGCTGCGCATCTACTGCACCGGATGCGGGCGCACATGCTGCGGCCAGAACGCCGCCCGCCACGCCGGCCAGTGCGCCCAGCAAGCCGCGCCGGCTGAGCGTGCGCTGGTAAGCCACATACTCTGCCGCGGATGTAATCTCAGATGAACGGATTTTTTGCATAACTGACCTGCCTGGAATGCTGCCAATCTTAACAGCGTGGTGAGTGTACCGCCCGAACCCGCCGCACCTGTACAATGCGCGCATGCCACTGGTTTCTGTGCTGCTGCCGGTGCACAATGCAAGCGCCACGCTGGGCGCTGCGCTGGACAGCCTGCTGGCGCAAAGCCTGCCGGACTTTGAGGTGGTGGCGCTGGACGACGGCACCAGCGACGGCACACCGGCGCTGGTGCAAGCGTATGCGCAGCGTGATGCGCGCGTACGCCCGCTGCCGCAGGTGCTGCTGCACTGGCGCGACGATCCAGCGCGCGCCACGCGCACCGACGCGCGCTATGCGGTGGAAAACTTTTTGCGCGCCAAGGCGCACTACCTGCTGGCCGGCCCGCTGCACAATCGCGAGCGCGTAATCATGTGGGTGGCGGGGCAGATGGCGCGGTGTCTGGCCGAGCACTTGCAGCGCGCGGGCGCGCAGGTGGCGGCATTTTTGCACGTGAACCCGCAAAAGTACGGAACGCAACTGCACGGCGCGCCGATACTGCCCACGACAATTCTGCGTGCTGCATGCAGCCAACCCGCAGCAGCTGATTCTGGTGGCTGTAGCTGCGGCCGGCCCGCGCGCCATCATTCGCAGCCGCCTGGCAGGCTGGAACTTGCGCGAGACAATTGAATTTTGGTGCGTGGCTTAATGCAAGCCGCCATGCAGCGCGCACATCAGTGTGCAGCCGCTGGTGGTAGCCAGGCCCACGCGGCGCGCATACAACTACC
>QWRL01000027.1:0-3869 GCA_003670425.1 Chloroflexota bacterium | reverse complement strand
GGGGGGGGGGCAAAGCACAGGCGGCCAGGCGGAGCGCACATTAGGGGCCTGCCGCTGCTGCTAGCCTGGCGCACGGCGCGCGCAAAATACTCCCCAGCGTTGTTCGCCCGCCTGCGCCCGCTCAATTTTGCGCTGCCAGCTGTGCGCCAAAGCCCTGCGCTCGGTTTCTGAAAGCGCAGCGCTTTGCATGCCGCCCAGCTCACGCTCAAGAATTTCCACAAACGCCGCGGTGCGATCCTCTGCCACCAGCACCTCAAAGCCGGCACTTTGCAGCAGAGCGCAGTACCCGGCCAGCGTGCACAAGTGGTAATTACGAATGCGAATGTAGTCCGTAAATTCCGCGCTGTGCGGAGCGGGCCCGCACAAATAATCAGAGAAAAGCAGACTGCCGCCGGGCCGCAGGCAGCGCATCAGTGCCGCCAACAGCTGCGGCTTGCGGTGGATGTGCAAAAACACATCGCGGCTGTGCACCACGTCGCTTGGCTGCTGCGGCTGATACTCCAGAATGTCGGCATGCTCCCAGCTGACGGCGTGCGCCAGCCCAGCCTGCGCGCTGCGCACCGCCGCTTGCGCCAGCATGTTGCGCGAGAGGTCAATGCCATGCACCTTTGCGCCGTACAACTGCGCCAGTAGCAGCGCCGCACCGCCCAGACCGCAGCCCACATCCAGCACTTGCATGCCGGGAGCCCATTGCAACAGCGAAAAGATTTGGCGCGCCGTGCCAGCGCCGCCAGGGCTTACAAAATTCTGCCCGTACACCGCCTCATACTTGCGAATCTCGTCCAGCGTGTATTGGCCCGCATCGAGCGCAGCCGCGGCAGCATCAAGTTCCATTTTGTGCGCCCACGGCACACGCAACAGCAAGCTTGCTTCCACCCGTGAATAAACTTATGCTGGAGCAGCAGCAGCTTTGTTCCGGGAAATCCGTTTTGGTTGCCATCCGCTAATATCCGAAAAAATTGAACTGGCTAATAATCCGTGCCGCCCTTGGAGTTATGGTCGTCGCCCCCATTATGTTCCTCACCGCCTTCGCCACCCTAGCCACCAAAAGTTGCAACCAAGCCTGTCACCAACTCTTTGGTTTCTGACGCACTCAGGCGCGCCGCGGGATGCATCAGCATGTAATCCCAGGTGGGCATGCTGCGCCGCATCACAGTCTCGGCAGCTTCCTCACCGCCTTCATTCAAGCCGCTCCACTCGGAAACATTGAAGCGCTCGCGCCCTTCCTGCACATGCCGCGCCACCAGCCATGACACCGGTGCAACGCTGCTGTACCACGGCCACTGGGTCTCGTTCGTGTGGCAATCGGCGCACGCCGCCATAAACAGCTGGCGCGTGCGCGCGCTGTCCCATGCGGGCTCTTGCACCACCGGCGGGTTTGTATGCGCATGGCCATACGGCACAAGCTGGATACCCACCCCAAAAACCAAAACGGTTGCCACGCCCGTCGCCAACACCGTCCCAACACTGCTGCCGCCAAAAATACTCATCGATTGCGCTCCTTGCACACTGCCTTGCAGGCGCAGGCATCAAGCCCGCTGTGGCCTGTCCAATCGCATCTGCGCACAGATAGTCGTGCTCTACCGGAAACATGTCAAGTGCAGCCGAAGCGCCGCGCGGATAACTTTTCCAAATGTGGGCGGCTTCCGCAATGCAAGCCCGCTGCCGATCCGCAGCTAACGAACATGCACGCTCCAATGTGTGCGCGCCTGCCCAGATTGCCAAAGCCAGCTTTGCATGTTGCCGTGCGCGGCTAGCGCGCTGGACGGCGCGCCCGCATTACGCGCTCAATGTGCTTTAGGTGTGACTGCTCATGCCCGGCAATGCCAAGGGCGTACCAAGTGAGGGTGCGCTCAGCCGGTGCGCCAAACCCGGTCACGATGGCTGTGCGATCCCACGCGTGCGCGGGGAGGCTCTCCAGCAGCTTCACCAGAGCGGTGCGCTGGCGCCCGTAGGCAAGCAGCGTCTGTGCAAACTGCAACCCGCGGTAGTTGGTGTGCTGCAGCCACGTAAACGGGCTTACCGCCCTAAAGGTTGGGCGCTTCGCAGCCAAGATCTGTTCAATGGCGCCACCCCATACGTCGGCACTGGCACGAAGGTGCGCAAGGATGTCAACCAGTGACCATTCGTTGGGGGCTGGTGCTGCACGCAGTGTTCGGTTTGATACACCCCGCGTTGCCGCGGCAATGCGGCGCGGCGCTTGCCGTAGCCGCTCAATAATCTCTTCCCGATTGAGGTGCGGGTCTCGGGCACTGCGCGATCGCGCACCCCCAGCTGGCGCGGAAGGCGCGCGCTTAAGTGGCATGCCGTGCACCAAGCAGTTCCGAGATCGCGCCCAGCAACAGCATCGCGCCGTGGAAGCAAAGAAAAGTCATGTCAGCAACCATTGCCCAATAAATTCACAAAACTGCCAGCGCTGCGCAGGTGCGCAGCGTACGTTAGCAGTGCGCATGGCTGCGCCGCGGCTATGCGTATACGCGCAACTCTTTGAATCGCGCGGTGAGTGCCATCCCGCCGGTTTCACCAACCACCACAACATCTTCAACGCGCGCGCTAAAGACATGCGGCAACGTAATACTCGGCTCCACCGTGAAGCACATGCCAGGCTCCATCACCGTGCTGCTGCCCGCCGTCAGAAACGGCGGCTCATGCACATCCATCCCGATGCCATGGCCCAGCCGATGGCGGAACCCCTCGCCGTAGCCACCATCCACAATCACTGCCCGGGCGGCTGCATCAGCCTGTTCACAGGTGTTGCCCGCTTTTAGTGCGGCGATGCCCGCCGCCTGCGAAGCAATCACAAGGTCGTATGCGCGCCGGTACTCGGCTCCCGGCTCGCCAAAATGCACCGCCCGGCCGAAGTCATAACAATAACCGTCCAGTACCGCCCCAAAATCAAAACAGATTGCGACCGGCGGGGCAAGCGGCACGAGCATCACATCCGCAGCGTTGCCAAATGCAAAGGGAAACCCGGGACCCATGTTGTAAAACGAAGTTTGAAATGACGGTGCAAATGAACCCGCCTTTAGAAGCTGGTAGTTCACCTCGGTGATCAGGTCAAGATTGGTCATGCCGGGCTTGATGCGGCTCAGGGTGGCCTCATACGCTGCCTCGGTTATTGCGCCGGCTTTGCGCAGCACTTCAATCTCGGCGGCGTCTTTCAGCATGCGCAGCGGTTGCAAGATATCCGAGGCGCAGGTCAGCGCCATGCCGGGCAGCAGCGCTTGAATATTCAATACTGCCTCCGCACGCGCGCGATCTTCAATTGCCACCCGCGCCTTCCCGCTGATACGCAACGCAGCCAGCACATCCTGCACAAGCGCGAGCGGGTCGCCTGCATCGGGCAGCACACGCACCGCGTGTTGCGTGTGAGTGCCGTGAAAAGCCGCCTGCATGCGCGGCAAAGTTAGGATTGGCGCACAATCAGCCGCGATCCATGCGCCGGTCATCCAATCACCCGGGTAAATCGTGTTGCCAAAATTCTGCTCTTCCCGCGCCACACCCATAAGGTAATGCAGGCTTGCGGAATAGGGCAGAAACATCAGGTCCACGCCCAGGTCAATCATGCGGGCCTGTGCCTTGCGAAGCCGTGTTGGATAGTCAATCATGCGCGAACTATAGCGCGGAACGAGCATTGCAAGTTTGTTCCGCAAGCGCCAATGTTTCTCTCCAAGTGCGCAAGTGCCGCGCGTGTATCAGCGCTGCGAGCAGTCAGCAGTAGGGGCACGGGCAGCGCTTCTTTACTACCTGACCGTAGCACACGCTGCACTCCATAGGTGACGTGCGCACCACTACACATCACGCCGCCCGCACTCTTGCTTCTGCCGTGCGGTGTTACCAACCCAAAGTCTGCTCGCACTCCAGCTCCG
>QWRL01000026.1 GCA_003670425.1 Chloroflexota bacterium | reverse complement strand
CCTGTTGCCTCGGGGGCCCCGCGCGCGGCCAACGCGGGGAGACCCGGCCACGCCCCAACACCCGGGGCCTGTCCCCACTGCCCGCCATGATCGCATCCCATGAGCTGGCAGCTGCGCCCGTGCCCGTCCCCGCAAATGAGTATCGCGTGGTTGTGATCGGTGACTCTTCCGTGTGGGGGTACCGCCTGCCAGCCAGCGAGACACTCACGGCACAACTAAACCGCAGCAACACACGCCTGCCAGACGGCCGCCGGCTGCGCGCATACAACCTTGGCTATCCGGTCATGTCGCTCACCAAAGATTTGCTGCTGCTGGACATGGCGCGCAGCTATGCGCCACAGCTTGTCGTTTGGTGCGTAACGCTCGAGTCGTTTGCAACCACTAAGCAGCTCTTCCCGCCGTTGTTGCAAAACAATCCGGATGAAGTGCGGGCGCTTGCGGCCCGCTACGCGCTGCGCACAGCAGTTGCAGATGCGCGCTTCGTGGAGCGTGACTTCTTCGCCCGCACGCTGCTTGGCCAGCGCCGCAATCTCGCCGACCTGTTGCGCCTGCAGCTTTACGGGCCATTGTGGGCCGCGACCGGCGTCGACCAGGATATTCCAGATACGTACGTGCGGCGCATGGAGGATTTGCCTGCCAACACAACATTTGCCGGCTTCGCGCCCGGACAATTGACGCAGCCAGACCTGGCGTTCGATGTACTGGCAGCCGGGTTTGCAGCTGCGCGTCCCGCAGAGTTGCTGCTCGTCAACGAGCCGATGTTTGTCAGTGCCGGCGCCAACAGCGATCTGCGCTACAACTTTTTTTATCCACGCTGGGCCTATGACCAATACCGCGCATGGATGGCCGAAGCAGCGCGCGCAAATGCCTGGCGCTACTTTGATTGGTGGGATGCAGTGCCGAGTGGTGAATTTACCGATAGCGCCGTGCACATGACGCCACGCGGCACGGGCTTGCTGGCCAACAAGCTGGCAGCTGCCATCCTTGCGGCAGCTGCCAGCCCGCGCTGACCAGCTGCCTGCACCAACCGCTGCGGCCACGGCAACACAGCTGGCATTGTCACAACTCTTTCACCATATCTTCCAAAATCGGAACGGTATAATCAGCGCCTAGAGGGTCAAATTATGCTCGAATGGATTCGCAATTTGCTGATTTTTCTGGTCGTATTCTGCGGCCTGATTTTGTTCCACGAACTCGGGCACTTTCTGGCCGCCCGCTATTTTGGAATTCGGGTCACCGAGTTTGGCATCGGATTTCCGCCGCGCATGCTGCGCCTCGGAAAATGGCGTGAGACAGAGTTCACGCTGAACTGGCTGCCGTTCGGCGGATTTGTGCGGCCGGCCGGCGAGGACGACCCGACTGTTCCAAATGGCCTCGCGTCCGCACCGCCCTTGCAGCGCATTGTGGTGCTGGCTGCCGGCTCGCTCACAAATGTGGTGGTTGGCTTTTTGCTTTTCTGGTTTGGGGTTACCACGGGCTGGCCGGACACTGTGGTTGTGGCGCGCGTGGAGCCTAACTCGCCGGCAGCGGCTGCCGGCCTGCTGGCTGATGATGTTGTCCAGCAAGTTGGCGGCACATCCATTCACACGCCGCAGCAGCTGGCAGACATTACCTACTCCAACCTCGGGCAGCCGCTTACACTGCAAGTTGAGCGCGCCGGCGAGAACTTGAAGATTGGAATGACTCCCCGCGAGAGCTGGCCAGCCGGCCAGGGCCCGCTGGGCATTGGCATGACTTGGAAGTTGACAACTTACAACATGGCGCGCGCCGCGACCCGCGCTGCCAGCGAGCTGGCCAACCAAGCCCGCGAAGTTTTAATGCTGCCCGTGCGCCTTGTGAGGCAGCAGGTAAATGCCAGCGACTTGCGCTTTGTGGGGCCGGTGGGCATCAAAGCCATCAATGACCAGGCCGTGAATGTGTCCGTGGAGCTCGGCGCAATTTTCCCGCTGCTGCAGTTTGTGGGCATCATCAACCTGATGATCGCCATCACCAATCTGCTGCCGCTGCCGGCGCTGGATGGCGGGCGCATCATGTTTGTGCTGCTGGAATTTCTGCGCGGCCGGCGCATTGCGCCAGAAACGGAAGGCCGGGTGCACTTCATTGGCATGGCGCTGCTGATCACTTTGATGGTGGTGCTGGTGTACCAGGATATTTCCAACCCGCTTGTATTGCAATGAACCGGCGGACAGACTGGGCGCCCCAGCGCGCATGACCACTGATGCCAAGCAAGCTTCTGGCACAACTTGCCGAGCCGGGCGCCAAGCCTTCCGGCGAAGCGCTCGCTGCGCTGTCCGGCCTGCATACGAAGGCGCTGCATGATTTCCAAGTAATCTGGGGGCGCATAACTGTGGCGCGGCGCTGCGAGATTCTGCTGGCGCTGCAGCCCCTGCTGGAAGCTAACGCCACGCTCGACTTTAGTGCCGTGGCAACCGCCGCCCTGGCCGACCCCGACGGCGACGTGCGCACGGCGGCTGTGCCACTGCTATTTGATGACGCCGACCCGAAGCCGGTGATCCTGCTGCTGGACTTGCTGCAAACTGATCCGCATGCGCCTTGCCGCGCCCAAGCCGCGCACGAGCTGCTGGGCTACGCCGCCCTTGGCGCCACCGAAGACCTGCCAAAACATTTGATGGCGCGCATTCAGGCGGGCGTACTGCATGCACATCGCGCGGACGCCGACGCAACCGTCAAGCGCACCACGCTTGAGGCGCTCGGCTATTGCATTTTGCCTGAGGTAAATGACGTACTGCTTGCTGCCTCCAAAACGAGCGATGCCAAAATGCTGGCGAGCACATTGCTGGCAATGGGCCACACGTGCGATGGTGCGCGCTGGAGCAAGCTTGCGGAACGCGGCTTGGACCATGCGGTTGATCTCGTGCGCACCGCGGCTGTGCATGCCTGTGGTGAACTTCAAGTGCAGTCAGCCGTCCCGCAAATTTTGCAGCTCGCGATGGATGGCGAGCCGGATACCGTATCGCAAGCGGTGTGGGCGCTTGGCGAAATTGGCGGAACAGATGCGCGCGCAGCGCTTTACCAATTGCAAGCGCTTGCCGAAGAAGATGCAGAGCTGTCCGAGGAGATTGAGGAAGCTATCGCCACCCTCGACCTGCTCAGCGGCGACCTTGACTTTGACTTGTTCGGCGGAGCAGATGACGACGATGCGGAGGACACTCCCAGGCGCGCGGCGATCTGACAATGCGCCGTCCGCATGTTTACCTATGCGCTCCAGCCGCTGCGCGCAGATTACCTGTTGAAGCGCCATACGGCAAGTACCACCCGCAATGCAGCCGGCATCAGCGCCGCCGAAACACAACAAGCACCAACACTGGTCTGGCGTCTAAATTGTCCCGTTCATCAAAAATGCTTTACAGTTGCATAAGCATGCCATCCGCTTCCACATCGCACTGGCGGCTTTTAGAACGCGTCCCCAACTCCGGCGTTGCTGCTGCCGAGGATGCATTTGAATTGCGATCCACTCCGCGCCTAAGAATTACATCCGATGCCTTGGCGCGCGCGGCCACCACGCTGCCCTAGCCATGCGCAACGACCCACAACGCCTTGCCTGGGCGGTCATGCTGGCCGCATTTGGAACATTTTGCATAACTGTGATTGCAGTTCCACTTAGTGTGCGCTGGCTGCTGAATAACTCCGGGCGCTCCCAGAGCGTAACGCTCACACTTGCCACCGGCAGCGCTTACGCCAGCCGGCCCTCGGTGGGAATTGCCGAAGCCGTCTTCGGTTCGCTCGAGAACTTGCAGTCCGGCACAGCGCTTGAAACCACCGGCGCGTCCCGCGCCACGCTTGATTTCTCGGCACCATTCACCAATGAAACCTTGGGCGCTGTGAACCTTTACTCTGACACGCAGCTGGTGATGCTGCGCGCCAACACGCCGCGATTTGAGTTCAGCCCGCAGCCGCACCTGATAGACGTTTCCTTGCGCCGCGGCCGGCTGCGGGCAAGTGCCGCGGCCGGCACTACGCGCGCGGTGCAGCTGATAATCCGGACGCCACAGGCAAACATAACCCTTGATGCTGCCGGCATCGTATCGGTTGAAGTGACAGCCGGAGAAACCAGCGTAAGTGTGCGCGACGGCACTGCCACGGTCACCACGCTTGCCAGCACGCTGCAGCTCGCCGCCGACGAACGCACAATTGTGCGCACGGGCACATCCGAGCTGGTGGTGCTGCGCGGCCAGCGCAACCTTGTGCGCAACGGCACTTTGGCCGCCGCCATCACAGACGGCTGGACCACATTCCGCAATCGCGCGGATGCCGCCGAGGCGCCGGGCGAAGTGCAGTTAGGCGAGCAGCAGGGGCGCACCGCCGTACAGCTTGCGCGGCGCGGCATCAATTGGGCTGAGACCGGCGTCAAGCAGGACCTCAAGTACGACGTGCGCGACCTGCGCCGCTTGACTCTGCATCTGGACCTGTGGCTTGCATTTCAGGATTTGCGCAACTGCGGCACCCTGGGCACGGAGTGTCCGCTGATGCTGCGCATTGAATACTCCGACGCGAACGGCAAACCCACCGAGTGGCTGCAGGGCTTTTACTATCTGGCAAGCACCGACGCCGGCACATCCAAGCGCTGCGTGGTGTGCAGCCCGCCCACTTCCGACCACCAGTTTGCCCAGCGCGCAGAGTGGTACGGCTACGACTCGCCCAACCTGCTTGAACTTTTCAAAACCGGCGGGCGCCCGCCCGTCAGCATCGATACCATTTCGTTGTACGCCTCAGGCCACAGCTTCGAAAGTTATGTGGGCGCAGTAGAACTGCTGGCGGAAGATTGAGCTGGTGGCGGGCAGCGGGCCGGCGCTTGCTGCGCCGCTCCGCCCGGCACGATGCAGCGCTGCTAGCGCTGCCGCTTCTCGTCTATTTGCTGCTGGCTGGTTACCAGCTGCGGCTGCCGGGCTTGCACAACGATGAAGCGCAAGAGGCAGGCCTGCAAGCGTGGCAGCTGGCGTCCGGCGCACCGGTCGACGCATTCCGCAACTCGGGACTGGGCACGCGCCAGTTTCCACTAATGGTGCAAGATTACATCGGCGCTGGCTTTGTCTATCTGGCTGCGCCGTTCGCGTGGCTGCTCGGTCCGGGCACGCTCAGCGTGCGAGTGCCGGCACTATTTGTCGGCGGCGCCATACTGCTCGCCACCTATGGCTGCCTTGCCTCAATCGCAGACAACCGCACGGCGCTTGTTGGCGTTGCGCTGCTGGCCGTTCAGCCCTCGTTTGTCTTTTGGACCCGGCAGGGCGTGCTCGTGGCATCGCTCAGCATCTTGTGTGCAGCGCTGGTGCTGTGGGCAGCCAGCAGCTGGGGCCGCAATGGCGGATGGCAGCGCGCAGCGTTGCTGGGCCTCACAGCCGGCTTCGGCTTGTACGCCAAGCTGCTTTTTGTGTGGGTGCTTTTCGGAATGATGCTTGCCGGCCTGCTGCTAAACTCACCACTGATCCTGCAGCCGGCGCGCAGCTTCTGGCCGCGCCGCCCGCATTGGCAGGAAGCTGCCGGATTGCTGGCTGGATTCGCAGCCGGCTGCGCACCGCTCATCATCTATAACTTGCTGAGCGGCGGAACACTCTTGTCACTGCAATCCAACACAGCCGTCTCCTACTACGGAGTGGACAACAGCGCCCTGGTTTCAAACCTGGCCACCCGCTTCGCACAGTTGCGTGCCGTAGTTGGCGGGCGCGATCACCTCTCGTACCTCGGCGGCACACTCACCAACCCGCTGTGGGACTTGGCGCTGCTTCTCAGCGCTGTGCTCATCGGATTTCAACCTGAGCGCGGACCACGCGCCATGCTGCTCGTCATGCTGTTTGGATTCATCGCAACGGTGTTTACAGTGTCCGGCTTGTTCCCGCACCACCTTGCACTGTTCACGCCAATCTGGATTTCGATTGTGGCACTGGGTTTGGGACGGCTGTTGTGGCGCCACGATGCGCTAAGTGTGGTGGCCGGATTGATTTTGGTTCCGCTGTTTTTGCGCGATGTCCAAATGGATTTTGGCTACCACCGCTTGCTCACAAGGAGCGGCGGCCGCGCTGCGCACAGCGATGCAATTGAACGCCTCGCAGCCACGCTGACCGAGCTCAATCCGCCGGCTGTAGCAGCGATGGACTGGGGCTTCTCGCCGCAAATCCGGCTGCTTACCGCGGACCGCATCCATCCGCAAGAAATTTTTGGCTATGAGTGGGATTCAAATGCGGAGTTTGCGCAGCGCTTGCGGCCGCTTTTGCAGGCAACTGGAACCCTGTTCGTCTTTCATGTGAACGATGCAGTCTTCGACCGGCGGCCGGCGTTTGAAGCTCTCGCCAAATCCATGGGCTATGGCTGGAGTCGGGTACAGCTTGTCCGCCGCCGCGATGGGAACCCGATCTACGAAATTTTGCGGGTGCAGCCCGCAAATTAAAACTGCCAGAATGCAACGCAATTGCAAGCCGACCATATCTCCACTAATGCTGACTTATAATGACAGGGTAGCGGCGTGCCCGGCAGCTCTGGCAAAAGCAGAAGCACCAGGCTAAGTGCCTGCATGAAAATCACAACAACCGTATGAGCCCCGCAAAAATCCTGCTAGTCGACAGCAATCCTTTCACCCTGGCTGAAACGCAGCGCGCGCTTTCCACCGACTATGCAATTCAATCAGCAATGAATGTGGCGGATGGTCTGCGCCTCTTGCAGCAGTCAGGTCCTTTCCAAATTGTGCTCAGTGAGCTGCAGCTCGGCGAAGCCAGCGGTGTTAAATTTCTAACCGATGTTAAGAACACAAGCCCGGCAACGATTCGCATTGTGCTCGCTGCGCCAACAACCGTTGCGGTTGTTGTGGATGCTGTCAACGAAGCCGCAGTCTTTCAGGTGCTCACAAAACCCTGCCCCGCTCCAAAATTACGCCAGGCAATTGAGAACGCCCTGCGGCGCCATAGCGAGGCCATACTGGAGCGCGAGTTGGTGGATCGCACGCTTGCGGGTGCGATTACGGTATTGAGCGAAGTGCTGTCGGCGGTGGACCCACTTTCATTTGGGCGCAGCATGGCGATGCGCCAAAATTTGCGCAGCCTGGCCAAGGAGATTGAACTGCGCAGCACTTGGGAACTGGAAGTGGCGGCCATGCTGTGCAATGTAGGCTTGATCACAATCCCGGCGAGCTTGATTGCAAAGTGGAACAGCAAAGTGGCCCTCTCAGCCGTCGAAGCTGAAATTGTGCAGCGCTTTCCTGCCAGCGGACGCACGCTGATCGCAAAAATTCCGCGCCTCGATAAAGTTGCCGACATCGTCCTCTATCAAAACAAAAACTATGACGGCACCGGGTTTCCGCTGGACACGGTGAAGGGCGAGCAGATCCCCTACGGCGCGCGCGTGCTAAAGGTGTTGATTGACCTCGCGGAAATAGAAATGCGTGGCACTGGCCGCCAGGATGCACTGGCCGCCATGTACAACAGCCAGGCGCGCTACGACCCCGATATTTTGAGTGTGGCCATGCGCTTCTTTGGATACGCGCCGGGCAAGGGAAACGCCGTGCGCCGACCGGTTGCGATACCGGTGCTTGCCAAAGAATTGCGCACCGGTTATGTGCTCGCATCCAATGTGGAAACGGCCGACGGCACGAAGTTAATGGCGCCGGGTTTCACGATTACCGAAACCCTGCTGGAACGCATTAACAATTTCGGTGCACTCGGCGGAATCCGCGAACCAATCTTGGTGGAAAAACCCGCCTAGCGTATCGGCCGCTTTTAGAAGCCGCGCTTACCAACAAGCGCCGGTACGGCCGTCGCGCGGCCATCCTCTGCGCGCCACACCTCGTGCGGAAAGTTTGCCGATGCAGACACTACAAATGCAAATGCGGCTCCGATGCCCGATGCAACCCGCAGGCGCCGGTAAAACTCCACATATTGCGCGCCCTTGCTTTGCGCGTCCACTGTTGGTGAAGTATTGGAGAACTCAGTGATAAACAGCAGCTTGTCCGGAAAGCGGCGCCGGTAATCTTCGTAGCCCAACCCGCCAACTGGCTGCCGCAAGCTGGCTTCATCCTGCCAGTAACAATGGCAGCCCACCCAGTCCGCTGCGCGCGCTGCTTCATCTGCCTGGTCAAGAAACAACGCCAGCTCAAGGCGCTGGCCTGGAATATTGTGCCCAGGTGAAAGCCCCGGGAAACCAAACTTCGCTGCGGGATAAAGCTGGCGCATGCGCCGCATCACTTCAAGGAACCAGGCGGCAAACTGCCGGCCATCCTGCCATGTATAGCCCCAGCCTTCAATTTGCAGGTTGGGCTCGTTGTGCACTTCAAAGTAACGCACGCCGCGCTCGTAGAACGGCTTGAGCTCATACTCCATCCATGAACAAAAATCTGCCGGCGTCACAACCCGATTGTTGAAGCCTGCAAACATGCGCACCATAAAAAATGCGTCCGGCCGCAGCGCGCGCACCTGATCCACATCGGCAGGCTGCGCACTGGAAAGAAACTTGACCGCTTCAATGCGGGCAGCCTTGATCACCTCCAAGTCAGGCGGCTGCACCGGCCCGTCGGCGCGGCTGTGCAATCCCACCAGGCAGCGGTTCAACGGCCAGTCAAACTTGGCTGCCTGCGCCGGCTTGGTGGCGCCCGCCGCCGGCACAACCAGAAACGGCGCCGGATCAATAATGTCGTTCGGATACGCTGTGAGCCCGGCAGCCGTGGCGCCCGCTTTCTTCAGCGTCAAGTGCAAATGGGAGCCCGATGAGTTGCCAGTCGAGTCGCCCAGCCCAATGCGCTCGCCAGCCACCACCACCTGCCCGGCTGTAACCAGCGCCTGCGTCAGATGCGCGTAGATGGTCTGGTACCCGTCGCGGTGGTTGATGCGCACGTGAATGCCATACGCATGATTGCCGGAGCCATCGTTCACCCGCGAGACAGTACCGTCAGCGCAGGCGTAAATGTTGGCATTCATAGGCGCCCGAATATCGATGCCCTCGTGCCCGGGCAGCCCGAAGCGCCGGTAGATGTCCGCGTTCACACCGAAAGGCTGCGTGACAACGTTGTAGTCAGTTGGCCAAACCAAGCGCAGCGCTGCAGCAGCTGCGCCCAGCCGGTCGCCACTGGCAATGCGCACGGCCAGCAGCGGAGCCAGTGCCACCGGGCTGGCAGCCCCCAGCCGATCGAGCTTGGCCAGCGGATATTTTTCTGTGAGATATGCGGCTATGTCGCGGTCCGCGCCGGCGCCGTCAATATAAGTGATCAACTGCCCCGGATAATTAAACCGCCCAGCCGAGTCAATGTCAGGCGTGATGTTGAGCTTGAAGCGAAGCACGTATTCGCGGCTCGCAGCCACCCATTGGTAGTAGTCTGCCTTGGGCAGCAAAAAAATATGGTTGTCAGGCATGTTGTTTCTCGTTTACAAAAACGGCAGCATTCGCACCGGCCGCGCCACGCACCGTGCTTGCGGCGGCGCCTGTGCACCCGCTAACTGAATCCTACACCACGCTCCTTAAGTGACACGAAGCGCTGGTGGCCGATGACGATGTGGTCGAGCACCGGAATGTCGAGCAGCTTGCCAGCATCCACCATCAAGCGCGTTACGGCCACGTCCTCGGGCGACGGCGTCGGGTCGCCGCTGGGGTGGTTGTGCGCAACAATGATGTTGGCGGCATTGTTGCGCACCGCAAAACGAAACAGCTCGCCGATGCGGATCATGGATGCGTTTAATGATCCGGTGTAAACATCCATAATATCAATCAACTGGTTGCGGGTGTCCAGCAGCATAACCACAACATGTTCCTGTTCCTGCTCGCCGATGCGCGGAGCCAGCAGGCGCCACGCATCTTCTGCGGAGCTTACGCGCGGGCGCTCGCCGCGCTGTGCGCCAGCCACCCGCTGGCCAAGTTCCACCGCTGCACTCAACTGCGCCGCCTTGGCCTTGCCAATTCCATGAATATCCGCCAGGGCGCGCGGATCCAAATTCATGAGCCCCACAACGCCCTTCATTTCCACCAGCACACGCTGCGCAAGCTGCAACGCACTTTCACCGCGCACACCCACGCGCAAAAGTATGGCGAGCAGTTCAGCCGTGGAAAGCATGGCGGCACCCACAAGCCACAGCCGCTCGCGCGGCCGGTCTTGCGGGCTCAGGTCTGTCATTCGCAGTGCGGCCGGCGCCACGGCTGCGGTCGGTTGCGCTGTCAATGCTCGCGACATCACGCCTCCAATAAAACTCGCTGCGCCCAATGCTATAATGCGCGCAGCCCCGCAATTCTTGCCCTAATGATTCAGCTGGATCCTGTCTCGCTTCAAAACTATGCCATTGCCGGCGTAGCCCTGATTGGCGCCTTCCTGGCGGCATTGTGGGCTGCACTGGTTGTGTGGACTTTTCGTGACATGCGCGCCCGCTCCCGCGACTTCTTTGCGCAGCTGCTGGCAGCAATTGTTGTGCTTGTGCTCAACATTCCCGGATTTATAGTCTACCTGATTCTGCGCCCGCGCGAGACTGTGGCGGAAGGCTATGCGCGCTCGCTTGAAGAAGAAGCGCTGCTGCAGAGCATCGAAGAGCGCCCGTTTTGTCCGGGCTGCAACCGCTTGACGCGCCCCGCGTGGCTGGTTTGTCCGCACTGCCAAATTTTGCTGCGCAAGACTTGCAGCCAGTGCAAGCAGCCGCTGGAGTTGAACTGGAATATTTGCCCGCTGTGCTCCGCACCAGCTCCCGGCCGCGAAGCCCGTGCTGCCATTGATGGCGGCTAACGGCCCACCCGCAAGTTCTACGCCCACGCACGCGCGCTTCACACCACCAACCTGCGCGAGGCTAAGGCGCGGCGCACTGCAATCGCCGCGCTAGCGGCGCAGCGCACCCCAGCCCGCGTACACGCCGGCAGAACCCAGATCCTCCTCAATCCGCAATAGTTGGTTGTACTTGGCCACCCGGTCTGTGCGTGCCGGTGCGCCCGTCTTAATCTGTCCCATATTCAGCGCCACCGCCAGATCGGCGATGGTGGCGTCTTCCGTTTCACCAGAGCGATGGCTGGTGACCGCCGCCCAGCCCGCACGCTGGCACATGTCCACCGCTGCAACAGTTTCTGTGAGCGAACCAATCTGGTTAAGTTTCACAAGCAGTGCATTCGCTGCGCGTTCATCAATGGCGCGGCGCACGCGCTCGGTGTTCGTCACTAGCAAATCATCCCCCACCAGCTGGACGCGGCTGCCCAGCGCACTCGTCAGCTGCTGCCAGCCCGTCCAGTCGTTCTCGTCCAGCCCGTCCTCAATCGAAACAATCGGGTAGCGCGCCACCCAGTCTGTCCAAAACGCCACCATCTCCGCTGATGTAAGCTGGCGCTTCTCGATGCGCAAGTGATACTTGCCGGTCTGCTCGTCATATAGCTCGCTCGCAGCCGCATCAATTGCAAGGCCCACTTGTTCGCCCGGTTTATATCCAGCCTGCTCAATTGCGCTCAGTATCACTTCCAGCGCAGCCGCGTTGGTGGCTAGTGCCGGCGCGTAACCGCCCTCATCACCCACCAGCGTACTCAATCCGCGCTGCTTGAGCACGCCTTTGAGCGCCTGGTAAATCTCAGACACCCAGCGCAGTCCCTCGCTAAAGCTGGGCGCGCCGAGCGGCATAACCATGAACTCTTGCATGTCCGTGCTCTGCCAGCCGGTGTGCGCACCGCCGTTCAAAATATTCGCCATCGGCGTTGGCAGCACATGCGCTTGCGTTCCGCCAATGTAGCGGAAGAGCGCCAAGCTGCTGGAATTAGCCGCCGCCTTTGCAACCGCCAGGCTTACGCCCAGGATTGCATTCGCGCCCAGTATTGATTTGCTTGGTGTGCCGTCCAGCTCAATCAGGCGCGCATCCACTGCACGCTGCTCACACGCATCCATGCCCAGCAGCGCCTGCGCAATCTTTCCATTGACATTTGCCACCGCCTTGCGCACGCCCTTGCCTTGGTAGCGCGCCTTGTCTCCATCGCGCAGCTCCAACGCCTCGTGCTCGCCGGTGGATGCGCCGGACGGCACCGCAGCGCGCCCGTTGCTGCCGTCTTCCAGCACCACTTCAACCTCCACGGTTGGATTGCCGCGCGAGTCTAGAATCTCACGCGCGAACAGCATTCTTATGTTGGTGTCCATGTATTCATCCGGTATTGCAAGAGCAGTCCGCGCTTTGTCCGCTCAGCCGTTGCTAAATTTGTTTCCCGCGTCAACATTATAATCCGCCGCACAAATGCAAAAGCGAACCTTGTTTGCGCTGCTGGCCGTGCTGGCAGCAGCCTGCTCGCCGGCTGCAGGCGCTGCCCGGCCAACCCCGGACCCCGCTTCCAGTGCCGGGCGCGGGGCGCAGCTCTTCAGCGGCACCGGGCGCTGCGCATCGTGCCACGCACTCACAGCCGGCACTATTATTGTGGGGCCGCCGCTGGCGGGCGTTGCCAGCCGCGCCGGCACACGGGTGCCCGGCATGCCGGCAGAAATCTACTTGGAAGAGTCCATTCTGCATCCCAATGACTTTTTGGTGCCCGGTTTTGAAATGGCGCAAATGGACAGCACACTTGCAAAATCACTCACCACAACCGATGTTGCGGACTTGGTGGCGTTTATGCAAACGCTGCAATAACTAGCAGAACGCCCCGTGAACGCACAGGCCAGTGGAGTGCAATTGAAACTCAAAGTATGGCAGAAGACCGCGTTGTGGATTGTTGGATTGCCGCTGCTGCTTGTGCTGCTGCTGGCGGCCCTGCCCACTCATGATGAGCCGGTAATCCCGGACGCTGACTTGAAGGTGGGCGCGCCAGCGCGGGGTGCAGCCGGCGGTTTGCAGGTTCCAATGCCGCAGCCTGTCGCAAACAGCGCGAACCCCAGCACGCCGCAAAAAGTGGAGCTGGGCCGCCTGCTGTTTTTCGATGCCACACTGAGCACCAACAACCAGCTGGCATGTGCCAGCTGCCACAACCCGGCGCTGGGCTTCACCGACGGCCAGCCACTGGCGCAAGGCAGCGTCACGCTGACGCGCAACACGCCCGCACTGTACGGCGTGGCTTACAGCCAGAACTTATTTTGGGACGGGCGCGCAACCACGCTTGAAGAACAAAGCCTGACGCCGCTCACCAACCACGCCGAAATGGCAGTGCAGCCGGCGCAGCTGGAAGCTGAACTGGCAGCAATGCCACGCTACGCAGAATTATTTGCAGCGGCTTTTCCGGGCCAATCAACTTCAATCAAATTTGAACAGGTAACTTATGCACTCGCTGCGTTTGAGCGCAGCCTGCTCGCAAACAACACGCCCTTCGACCGTTACGCCGCCGGCGACAGCACCGCCCTCAGCGCCTCCCAAAAGCGCGGCCTCGCGCTGTTCCGCAGCGGTGCAACCGGCTGCTACAACTGCCATCCGGGCCCGCTCTTCACCAACGGCGGCTTTGAACGCCTGAGCGTGAACAGCACCGACAACGGCCGCGCCGATGTGACCGGCAATGCCGCGGATCGTGGCGCGTTCAAGGTGCCCACGCTGCGCAACATTGCACTGAGTGCACCGTACATGCATGACGGCAGCCTGCCCACGCTTGAAGCCGTGCTGGACATGTATGCCACGGGCAAAGGAATGCGCGCCGGCCCTGAAGCCCGCCCGGCAGGCACACTCTCCCGTTTCATTCGGCCGTTTGAGCTTAGCAGCGTCGAGCGCACGGATCTTGTGAACTTCCTCTACGCACTCACGGACGAAAGCTCGACGCCGCTGGTGCCCGCCAGTGTGCCCAGCCGCCTGCCGGTTGTGGCAGCGCTTGCAAATTCCGGCCGCGTGGCGGCAGCCGCAGCCAACACCGGCAGCAGCCAGCCCACAGCCCGCACAGCCACCACATTGCGCGTCAAGTCGGGCACATCAATTCAAACTGTTGTCGATGGCACCATCCCCGGCGACATCGTTGAGATTGAAGCCGGCACTTACAACGAGGCCGTGGTAACGGACACGCCCAACCTAACGGTGCGCGGCGTGGTGGATGCTGCCGGCAACCGGCCCGTGCTGGACGGGCAGGGCCAGCATGCCAACGGCATCTCTGCCACCGGCAACAATCTGGTGATTGAAAATTTGACGCTGCGCAACTATCGCAACAACGGCGTGTTTGTGGATGGCGCAACCGGCATTGTGCTGCGCGATTTGTTTGTGGAGGCCACCGGCGTTTACGGCGTTTACCCGGTGCACTGCAGCGATGTGCTGATTGAACGCGTCACCGCCACAGGCGTAAATGATGCGGGCATTTATGTGGGCCAGTGCCGCAAGATTGTGGTGCGCAATAGTGTTGCCTACGGAAACGTGATTGGCATTGAGGTGGAGAATTCGATTGACGCCGAGGTCTACAATAACGAGGCTTACGGCAACAGCGTCGGCATCTTCATTGACCTGCTGCCCAACCTGCCGTCAAAGGCATCGCGCGGCACGCGCCTGTACAACAACATCAGCCGTGACAACAATCTGGCAAATTTCTCCACGCCCGAGATGACATCAGCGATGCTGCCCAACGGCGTGGGCATTCTGGTGCTTGGTGCAGACGATGTGGAAATTTACAACAATAAGCTGACGAACAACAACACCGTGGGACTGGCTGTGTTCAGTACCGCACCATTTTTTGAGAATGTGGACATCGATCCCAAGCCCGAGCGCCTGCATGCGCACGGCAATACTTATGCCGCAAACGGCAGCGCGCCGGACAAACTGGTGGTGGAGCTGGGGCTGTACGGCGCGGATGTGCTTTGGGATGCCAGCAGTTGGTCCCCGCGCTTTGATGACTCCGTTGCGGGAGCATTTCCACCGGCGCTGCCCGCCACCCGCTGGCCGGCGGTGCTCCGGCGCGCTTATTGGCAGCTGCTCAACTTTGTAATTAACACGCTCGGTTAATTTTTTTGCGCCTACGGGCGCCACCCGTCACGCAAAAAGCGGCTGGTGCGCAGTGGCTGTTTGCACCAAAGCTTCCGCTGAAACCGCACTAAGCGGCGCATGCTGCGCACAGGCGCGCAGCACCAACGGCAGCAGGCCCGCATCACCAGGCGTGCAAAGTCCGGTCACATTTTGCGAAAGCACAAAATCCACGGCACGCTGCACAATCTCTGCGCTCCCGAATGGTTCGTACCAAGTATTGTGCGTGGGCGGCCGTCCGCCCCACGGCGCGCGCGCCACGGACTTGATGATCATTACGCCCACATTCGCAGCCGCACATGCCAGCAGCAGCTCTTCTGCCGCTGCACGGTATTCCGGAAGGGCCCACTGCACAAAGTTGAGCGGGAACATCACCGTATCAAAGTCAAAGCGCCGCAGCGCCTCTAGGAACACGCGCGGCGCCTCCACGCCATGGCCGGTGATGCCCACGTGGCGCACAACACCCGCAGCGCGCGCCGCCACAATCGCATCCAGCGCCCCGCCGTGCGCCGTCACCTGATCAAGCTCTGCAATGTTTGTAATGGCGTGCAGTTGAAAAAGATCAAAACTCTCAAGGTGCAGGTGGCGCAGCGACTGGCGCAGCTCAGCTGCTGCTTCAGCCTGCGAGCGCAGCTGCGTCTTGCAGCCAATAAAAAACTTGTGCGCGGGATTGCGCCGCAGCCAGTCTCCCAGGCGCTGCTCCGCTTGCGCGTAAGACGGCGCAACATCCACGTGGTTTACGCCCGCAGCCAGCACCTGCTCAATTACGGAGTCCGCATCCGCCTGCGCCAGCTCGCCGATGGCGTAGGCGCCAAAAATTGCCACACTGCTGGCGTGCCCGCTGCGCCCGAGGATGCGAGTTTGCATGCGGCGACGCGCTGGCGAACTTACTTGACGCCGCGCGCCATCAAGCGCATGGCGGTGGCAGCCAGCATGGCGGCGCCCAGCGGCAGCGCATCTTCATCCAGGTTGAAGTCTGCGGTATGCAGGTGGCGCGGCGCTGCACCGGGCGGCTTCACACCCAAACGGAACATGGCGCCGTCGCACTGCTGCGTCATGTAGGCAAAGTCCTCGGCACCCATTGAAGGCTGCGCTGCACCCAAGCCGGCAGTGCCCAGCAGGTCGTAGGCGCTGGCGCGAATTTCATCTGCCACGCCCGCATGATTGTGCAGCGGCGGATAGCCGCGCTCGATCTTCAAGGTAAAGTCCCCGCCAAGCGCACGCGCCACTTGCAGGCAGCGCTCCACTTCCAGCAGCAGCTGTTCGCGCACTCCCGGATCCATGCTGCGCAGCGTTCCTTCCAAATAAACCTCAGCCGGAATAATATTGGAGGCGTGCCCGCCGCGGATAACACCCAGCGAGAGCACGCAAGGCTGCAGCGGATCAATGCGCCGCGAAGGCACTGCGTACAACGCGTTCAATACTTGGGTTGCCAGCCAGATCGGATCGTTGGCGGTGTCAGGGTGCGCACCATGGCCGCCACGCCCGCGCACAACCGCATTGAACGAGTCGACGGCTGCGAGCACCATGCCGGACTCGATGCCAATCTGGCCGGTCTCCAGCGTGCCATCCACATGCAGCGCGATCACAGAGTTCACCCCGGACAGCGCGCCGTCGGCAACCATGCGCGGCGCCCCGCTGATCCCCTCATCATCCGAGGTTTCCTCGCACGGCTGAAAAATAAAGCGCGCCTGCCCGCTGAGCTTTTCGCCGGCGAGCAGCATCGCCGCTCCCAGCAGCATCGTAGTGTGCGCATCGTGGCCGCACGCATGCATCTGGCCCGCAACCGTGGAAGCGTAATCCACCGCATTCAACTCATGAATCGGCAACGCATCCATGTCCGCGCGCAGCGCCACCACCGGGCCGGCGCCATCGCCCAGGTGGCCCACAATGCCGGTCTTGCCAACACCCGTCTGGGCTTCAATGCCCAGCTCGCGCAAAGTGCGCGCCACCAGCGCCGCAGTCTCGTGCACTTCAAAACCCAGCTCCGGCCTGCGGTGAATTGTGCGCCGCAGTTCCACCAGGCGCGGTTGCAATGCTTTGGCTTTGGCAATTAGGTTGTGCATATCTGGCATTATAGAGTAGTGCTATCAAAGCGCTTGGGAGAGAAGGCGTTCGCCGTAATTGTGGGCGGCGCGCCGAGCGCCAGCTCCGCCACGCAGCAGCCAGCCATAAATGCGAGCGGCATGCCATGCCCGGTGTAGCCCGCCGCAATGTATTCGCCGGGCCGCCCCGGCAGCGCACCCACCAGCGGCTGCGCGTCCGGTGTGTAGCACATCACGCCGCTCCACTCATACTCCACCGCCAGCGCAGCCAGCGCCGCAAAATGCGCCGGCAAAAATGCACGCAGCGCGGCGCTGGTCTCCGCGTCCAACTGCGTGTCGTCATCGCAGTCGCGGCCCATGGTGGCACTGCGCCAGCGCATGCCACCCAGCACAATGCGCCCGTCCGGCAGCTGGCGCCAATACTCATAGCCATCGTTGGCCACCAGTCCAAAGTCCCACATGTGCGCTGCCGGCGCCGTGGCCAGCACTTGCCCGATCACGGGCACCAGCACATTGTGCAGCTCGGGCAGCAAGCGCCGCGCCCAGCCGTTGCTGGCGTGGATTACCGCGCGCGCCTGCAGCGCACCGGCCGATGTTTGCACTTGCAGCATTGCACCATCCGCCGTGACGGCGTGCACTTGCACGCCGCTGTGCAAGCGCGCTCCCGCGCGCGCTGCTGCCGCAGCCACGGCCCGCGCCAGCTTGGCCGGCCACAGCTGCCCGCCATGCGGATAGAAGAGACCGCCGATGAACGCATCGCTGTGCGTGCGTGTGGCGCACTCAGCGCGCGACCATGGCTGCGCAGCAATGCCCAGTGTTTGCAGCAGCGCAGCGTCTGCCTCAAAGCCGGCAAGCTCCTTTTCCACAAATGCCAAACGCGCGGTGCCCGCGAACCTTAAATCACACTCCACGCCTTCCGCCGCAACAACTTCGCGCATTGCGTTTACCGTGTGCAATGTGAAGTCCCAGACTTCGCGCGCATCAGCCATTC
>QWRL01000025.1 GCA_003670425.1 Chloroflexota bacterium | reverse complement strand
AGCGCCGGCAGCGCGGCCAGCGCAGCTTCCGCCGCAGCAGCATCCTGCGCCGCAGCAGCATCCTGCGCCGCAGCGGCCAGCTGCGCCAGCAGCTGCGCGGCGCGCACGCGGCTGCTCAGCGCCGCGACGGCGGGGGAACGGGCAGTTTGTCCGGCAGTGTGGCCGCCCATTTGTCCCCTTCCTCCACCAGCATCACCGGAATGTCTTCCACAATTGGATACTTGCGGCTGCAGGCGGCCTCCTGGCACACCAGCCACGTGTTGTGGGTGAGCAGCAGCAAGCCGGGGCTGTGCTGCACGCACGCCGGGCAGCGCAAAATTTCGAGCAGGTCAGCACTAATCATGGGTTGTGTACTCCATAGTTGGCAGGCGCGAGTATAGCAGCGCAGCCGGCTGTACACTGCAGCAGCAGTTTGCATAACGCGCTTGTTATAATGAGTGCATGCCGGTGCCGAGCTTTCATATTCGCGAGATTCCGATTTATGGCGATGTAATTTTGTCGCCCATGGACGGCTACTCGGATCTGCCGTTTCGATCTGTCTGCCGCGCGTTGGGCTCCGCCATGAGCTACACAGAATTTGTGAACGTGGATGAGCTGCAGGGCCGGCACGGCGGCAGCCGGCGCACGCAGCAAAAACTGGTGTTTGATCCCGCGGAACGCCCCATCTCGTTTCAAATTTACGGCCACGATGTGGAGCGCATCGTACGCACTGCGGTGCGCCTGCAGGAGCTGCAGCCGGACATCATCGACATCAACATGGGCTGCTATGTAAAAAATATTTCCGAACGCGGCGCCGGAGCGGGCATGCTGCGCTTTCCGGAGCGCGTGGCGCAGCTGTTTGGCACGCTGGCACGCGAGCTGCAAGTGCCGGTAACCGCCAAAATGCGCATCGGCTGGGACGACACCCAGCGCAACTATCTGGAGATTGCGCAGATAGTGGAAGGCTGCGGCGCAAGTGCGCTGGCTGTGCACGGGCGCACGCGTGCGCAGGCATACAAGGGCGCAGCGGACTGGGACGCGATTGCGGAGATCCGGCAGCAGCTGCGCATCCCCGTGCTGGGCAACGGTGACGTGCGCACGCCGGCGGACATCCGGCGCATGCTGCAGCACACCGGCTGCACGGCAGTGCTGATCGGGCGCGGCGCAATTGGCAACCCGTGGATCTTCCAGCGCAAGGCAGCGGAGTCCGTGAACACCGCCGAAAAGATTGCGCTAGTGCGCCGCCATCTTGCGCTCAACCAGCAGTTTTACGGCGCAGCAGCCGGACTGGTGCTGTTCCGCAAACACGTGGCGCACTACCTGCAGCACACCGCGCGCGGTGAAAGCCTGCGCCTGGCGCTGCTTACCTGCGAACACACGGCAGATTTTGAAGCGCTGATTGAATCGCTGGGCAACGCCCTGCCGGCGGCTGTGCCAGCCTAAATTGCATCGGGATTGCTGCGCAACGCAAACCGGGATGCGTGCCGCCCCGTTTCAACCGGCGATTGGCGGATAAAACTAGAGTAGACTGCGAATCGTATTTATTATTGAGCAAGGAGTTTCCAATATGTTCCTGGCTATTCCAGAAGAAGAGCGCATACAGTTCAAAAACTTCGAGCGTGATCTCAAGCGCGGTGATGTAGTCTTTAAAGAAGACGATGCCCCGGATGACAAAATTTACCTTCTGCGACAGGGCGAGGTGCACATTGAGCGCAGTGGCCGCGATTTGGGCGATATACGCGCACTGCAGTTCATCGGCGAGATGGCAGTCCTCACAGGCAAGCCGCGCTCTGCAACAGTAACAGTCATATCTGACTCGGCGGTTCTTTACGCTTTCCCCAAGGCCAATATAGAATCTATTCTGGCCAACAAGCGCTGGGGCCGGATGCTGGTGGAACGCATGGCCGAAAATTTAGAATCCCGGCTGCACGAGGTGGATCAAATGCAGAAGCAGACGGCGGAGGCGCAGGATGCGCTGCATGCGCTTATCGCAGAGCTGAGCCTGCTGCACGCGGCTGCCAGCACGGAGGCTTTACATGCCGCATTGATCAAAGGCGTGCCGGTAATCCTGGAGGAATACCTGAAGCGCACAGACAATGCCGAGATTAAACCAGTGCCGACTGCGCGCCTGGACTTGCTCAAAAAGAACGGGGCACTCTCCGAAGCGCTGCACGCCGCGGCAATTGCGCGACTGTCGCACAAGCCCTAAACTGCCCGGGCTGCACGCCGCAAACATGCCGGCAGCCACACCAGACACTTCACTGCCAATTGGCGCGGCCCTGCCGGGTTGGCAGGCGCCGCCCGCGCCGCAGCATACAGCGCTGAATGGCAGCTACTGCCGGCTGGAAGCGCTGCACGCGGCGCAGCACGCCGCTGCGCTGTACGCAGCCAATGCGCCTGATGCAAACGGACAAAGCTGGACCTACATGCCTTACGGACCGTTCGCGCAGCTGGCGGACTATCAACGCTGGGTGGAGCAGTGGGCCAGCAGCGCAGACCCGCTGTTCTATGCCATCTTTGAGCGCGGCAGCGCGCAGGCAGCCGGCGTGGCCAGCTACTTGCGCATCACACCGGCCAGCGCTTCAATTGAGGTGGGCCACATCCATTACTCGCCGGGGCTGGCGCGCACACGCGCTGCCACCGAGGCCATGTACCTGATGATGCAGCATGCGTTCCAACTGGGCTATCGGCGCTATGAATGGAAGTGCGATGCGCTGAACGCGCCCTCACGGGCGGCAGCGCTGCGCCTGGGCTTCAGCTTTGAAGGTGTGTTCCGGCAGGCGACCGTTTACAAGCAGCGCAACCGCGACACCGCGTGGTACGCGGTGATTGACAAGCAGTGGCCGGCATTGCAAGCCGCGTTCAAGCAGTGGCTGGCGCCGGAAAACTTTGACGCGGCCGGCCGGCAGCGCAGCGCGCTGTCCGCACTCACCAGCGCCGCCCTGCCGCAGCGCGCTTAGGCGCGCAGCTGGCGGCGCGCGCCAAGCGCGCTGCTGGCCGCCCCGAACTTAGAGCAGCAGGGGCTGCACATCTATATCCGCGGGGTCTTGCACCACGCTGGCCAGCTGCTGCAGCAGCTCTGCACAGTGGCCGGTGGTCTGGCCGCCAAAGTCCAGCTCGAAGCAGCGCTCTTCCTCAAACACCACAATTACAAACTGGTCGGTGCCCGGGAAACTGGTGAGCACGTTGTGGGCGCGATTGACGCGCTGCTTGTAATTTGTGATGTCCTTGCCGGGGCGCAGCGTAACGGTGATGCGGTGCAGCGCTGCAGCTACCGGGTGCACCTTGCGGGCGGGCAGCGGCTCCACATTTGAGGCAGCTTCCCGGGCGGCCACGGGCATTGCATCAGCCACACTCCCCGGACCCGGATCGTCCCACGCCGGCGAATTTATAAGCACTTCGTCCGGCGGCATGTCGCCAGGCACAGCCTCAGCGGCAAAAAATTCACCGGCTGCCATTTCATCAGCCGGGCTGGCATCACTTGCCGCCACCACCAGCTTAAGCTCGCGGTCAATGCGGTCCACCAGCAGCTTGGCAGCGCCGCCCTCGTAGCTCACTTTTCCGGTGACGAGCACCAGCTGCTCCAGGCTGAGCCAGCTCTGCACCTTGGCCCAAGTGCCGGGAAATATAAGCAGCTCCACCGTGCCGCCCAGATCTTCCAGTTTTGCAAACGCCATGGGCTTGCCCTTGGCTGTGGTGTGCGGGCGCAGCGCCGCGATGGTGCCCGCCAGTGTGGCGGAGCGCTCGTGCCAGCTTTCATCCAGGTCATTGCTGTAGGCAGTAATGACGCCTTGAATTTCTCCGAGGCGCGCCACCAGCGGATGGTCGCCATGGTACATGCCGGTCAGTTCTTTTTCCCACGCACGCATTTGGCGGTCGCTGGCGGGCTCAGTGGCCGGCAGCACCACGCGGCTTTGCGCGGGGCCGCTGAGCATATCGAACATGTGAAACTGGCCGGCATCTGAGGCGCGGAAGATTGAGCTGCTGGCTGCCAGAATGCCATCCAGCCCGGCCAGCAGCGCAGCGCGTGCGCCAAATCCATCCAGCGCACCGGCTTTGGCCAGGCACTCCAGCGCGCGTTTGCCCACCAGGCGCAAGTCCGCACGCGTGCACAAGTCGTCAAGATTTTTAAATGCGCCACCGCTGTCGCGCGCGCGCAGCAGTTCTTCCACGGGGCCGGCGCCCACATTTTTTATGGCACCCAATGCAAAGCGGATGGCAGCCGGCTGGTCTGCACGCGCTTCAATTTCAAATTCCATGCGGCTGAGGTTGATGTCCGGCGGCAGCAGCTCAATGCCCAGGCGCAGCGCCTCAGCGGCATACAGCGGCAGCTTGGCTTCCGTGTCCCCCATGTGCGCGCTGAGCAGCGCAGTCATATATTCCAGCGGGTAGTGCGCCTTGAGGTGTGCGGTCTGCACGGCCACCACGCCGTAATCCGCCGCGTGCGATTTGTTGAAGGCGTAGTTGGCAAACTCTTCCCAGTCTGCAAAGATGGCTTCCGCCGTGGGCTCGGGAATGCCGCGCGCCACCGCGCCGCTTACAAACTTGGGGCGGTGCGTGGCCACCTTGCGCGCATCTTTTTTGGAGACAGCCACCCGCAGGTCGTCTGAGTCTGTGGCGCTGTAGCCGCCGAGGCGCATGGCCGCCAGCATCAATTGCTCCTGGTAAACCGTAACGCCGTAGGTCTCGCGCAGAATGGGCTCCAGCTCCGGATGGCGGTAGACCAGCGGGCTGCGCCCGTGCATGCGCTCAATGTATTCCGGGATGAAGCGCATCGGCCCCGGGCGGTAGAGCGCCACCATCGCAATCACATGCTCCAACTGGGTGGGACGCATTTGCGTCAAATAGCGGCGCATGCCGGAGCTTTCCAGTTGAAACACGCCGGCCACTTCGCCGCGCCCCAGCAGCGCGTAGCTCTCCGGCGCGTCCGTGGGAATATTGTGCAGGGTGAGCTCAATGCCATGGCGCGCGCCAATCATGCGGCAGGCGCGCTGCATCACAGTCAGCGTGCGCAAGCCCAGAAAGTCCACCTTGAGCATGCCCAGATGTTTGAGCATGTCAGTTTCGTACTGGGTGGTGTTTTGCACGGGGCTGGCTTCGGCTGAGGCGCCGGTGGGGCGGTGCAGCGGCAGGTAATCCAGCAGCGGCCGGTCGCTGATCACCAGTCCGGCTGCATGCGTGCCCGCCGAGCGAAAGGCGCCTTCCAGCTGGCGCGCCGTATCCACCATCGCCACCAGCTGCGGCTCCGCCGCCGCCTGGCGGAAGTGCGGGATCTCCGCCAGCGCGCGCTCAATGGTGTACGGGTCGGCGGGAATTTGCGGCACAAGCTTGGCCACGCGGCCCACATCAGCCAGCGGAATGCCCATCACCCGCCCCACGTCGCGCAGCGCGTTGCGGGCTTTGAGTGTGTTGAAGGTAATGATGTGCGCGACGCGCTCCTGGCCATAGCGCTGCGCGCAATACTCAAGCATCTCGGCGCGCCGGTCGTCCTGAAAGTCAAGATCGATATCGGGCATGTCGCCGCGGTTGATGTTGAGAAAGCGCTCGAAGACCAGTGCGTGGCGCAGCGGCTCCACCAGCGTGATGTCGCACAGGTACGCCACCAGCGAGCCGGCTGCCGACCCGCGCGCGTTAAACCAAATCCCGTGGCGCGCAGCGTAGGTGCACAGGTCGTGCACCAGCAGGAAGTAGCCCGCAAAGCCCATGCGCTCGATGGTGTGCAGCTCCATGTCCAGCCGCGCCTGCAGCGCTGCGCCATCCACCGGCTGCGGGTATTTGCGCGGCAGCGCTTGCAGGCACAGCTGGCGCAGGTGGCCATCCACAGTTTGGCCGGCCGGCACGGGAAAGTCCGGCAGGTGATAGCCACTGGTGTCCAGGTTTACATTGCAGCGCTCCGCAATTTCAACCGTATTGGAAAGCGCACCGGGCACATGCCCAAACAGCAGCTGCATTTCCTGCGCCGAGCGCAGGTGGTAGCCGTCGCCGGTCATGCGCATGCGGCGCGTGTCCGTTAGCAGTGCATTGGTCTGAATGCACAGCAGCACATCCTGCAGCACGGCGTCTTCCGCGCGCGCGTAATGCACATCTGCAGTGGCCACAAACTTGGCGTTGTAGTGGCGCCCCAGCTCCAGCAGCTGCTTGTTAAGCCCGGCCAGCTGCGGCAGCGAGTGGTCCTGCAGTTCAAAGAAAAAGCGCTCCGGCCCGAAGAGCTGGTAGTAAAAGTCGAGGCGCGCGCGTGCGCGCTCCTCGTTGCCGGCCAGCAGCGCCACCGGCACTTCGCCCTGCATGCAGCCCGTGGTGCAAATCAAGCCCTCAGCATGCTCGGCCAGGAGCGTGGTGTCGATGCGCGGCCGGTAGTAGTAGCCTTGCAGCTGCGCAGCCGTCGCCAGCTTTACCAGGTTGTGGTAGCCAACCTCGTTTTCGGCCAGCAGCAGAATGTGGTTGCGGCGCGAGTCGATTTTTGGATCGCGGTCCTGCATGCCGCGCGCCGCCAGATACGCCTCCATGCCCAGCACGGGCCGGATGCCGGCGCCCTTGCACACCTTGTAAAAGTCAAGCACGCCATACATCGTGCCGTGGTCAGTGAGCGCCAGCGCCGGCATCTGCAGCTCTACGGCGCGCTTCACCAGCTGCGCCGGGCTGCTCAGCCCGTCCAGCAGCGAGTACGCCGAATGCGTGTGCAGGTGAACGAAACTCATGCGGTTGGGGGCGCTTGTGCCGGCCCGCCGGCAGCCAGCAGGGGATGGGCCGCAGCCAGCAGCACAGCAGTTATTGTTTTGCCGTCCTCAATCTCGCCGCGCTTAATCATCAGCAGCAAGTCAGCCAATGGCACGCGCTCGATGCTGAGTTCTTCATCTTCATCAGCGGGCAGCACGGAAGCCGTGAGGCCGGTGGCAAGATAGGCATGCAGCAGCTCGCTGGTGTAGCCGGGCGCCACATAAAATTTTCCGAGCAGGGTCAGGTGTTCAGCGCGCATGCCCACTTCTTCCTGCAGTTCGCGGGCGGCGGTTTCGTGCGGCTGCTCGCCGGCCTCGCACGTGCCAGCCGGCACTTCCAGCAGCGGTGCGCCCACTGCGGCGCGAAACTGGCGCACAAGCAGCACACCGCCCTGCGCGTCCACCGCCACCATTGCCACGCCGCCGGGGTGGTCAAGCACTTCCCAGATGCCCTGCCGGCCGCTGCGCAGGCGGGCAGTCACGGTGCGCAGGTTAAACGCGCGCCCGCGATAAGTAATTTCAGAAGTGCGGGCGGCAGCCACGGGCTGCAGCGCTAGTTGGGGATGCGCAGCACATCACCCGGTGCAAGCGTGTCCGGGTTGGTTATATTGTTGAGCGTGGCCAGCGCAGCCGTGGTGGTGTTGTTGCGCAGCGCAATTGCAAACAAAGTATCCCCAGCCTGTACTGTATACACCGTGGTGTTGGTGGGTGCAATCACCACCTGCCCCGCTGCCGGGATGTTAATTTCCTGCCCGGGCACCAGCGCATCTTTATTCACCCCGGGGTTGCCAGCCAGCAGCTCGTCCACACTTATTCCATAAGTGCGCGCAATCTTATAGATCCAGTCACCCGGCTGCACTATGTACTTGACCGCAGTGGCCGGCCGCACAGCGGTGGCAGCCGGCGCGGCCGTGGCTTGGGACACCGCAGTCGCTGCCGCCACGGCAGTGGCTGCCGGCCCGGCCGTGGCTGCCGGTGCAGCGGTGGCTTGGGGAACGGCGGTTGCTGCCGGCAAGGCCGTGGCTGCCGGCCCGGCGGTTGCTGCGGGCGCAGCGGCGGCCACTACTGCCTGCGAAGTCATGGTGAGCACCACCTGTTCCACCAGTGCAGTCTCGGTGATTGCCACGGGCTCAAGCGCGCCAGCCACGGGTGCTGCGGTTGGCGGCGGGCTGCTGGGCGGCTCCGGCGTGCTGCTGGCTTCAGCGGCGCCAGTGCGCGCTGCCGCGGTTTGCGTAAGGCCGCTGTCAAGCAGCGCCTGCATGGTTGCGTTCTGCGCCGCTAGCTCGGCGTCCACCGCCGCCGCTTCGTCCACGGCTGGCGCGGTTTCTTCCGGCAGCACCGCATCGGTGGCAGAGCGTGTGCAGCCAGCCACGGCAAGCGTGCCGGCCAATAGCAGCGCTGAATAAAATACTTGGGGCTTCATGGGGCTTCTCCCGCGGCGCCCAACTGGACGCCGCCTAGCGATGTTTGATTATGCCATAAATATGGCAAAAATCATGCGCTGTCCGGGGCGCTTGTGCCCGGCTGGTCAATGCGCAGGATTTCCCCGCGATGGTTTACCACAATGCGAAAGCCAAGCATGCCCAGCCACTGGCGCGCTGCCGGCGGCAGCCCCGCAGCCAGCAGCTGCTCAAAGTGCTGGTCCAGGTTGCGCAGCGAAGAGTCCACCAGCGCCTTGGTAAAAAGGTCATCCTTGCCCAGCAGCTGCAGTGTGCTGCTGCTCACCAAATCCTTGTGCTGCGAAATTTGTTCGCGCAATGCCACCAGCACGGCCCGGTCAATACTGGCGCTCGGCACATGCCAGTTGAAGCCATCCTCTGCAATTACATACTGGGGCTCCGCGCCCACGTGCGCGGTTGCCGCCGGCGCGCCAGCCGCACCGAACACAAGACCGGCAAACAATGCCTGCGCAGCCACCCAGCCGCAGGCCGGCTTCAGCCGCGCCGCAAAGGCGGCAGCTGGGCAGGCAGGCCCAGTACTTTAAAGCTGCGCCGCAGCTCTTCGCCAGTCACTCCGCCCGGCAGGCGGGCATCGGTTAGCGAGCGCGCGCTCAGCAGCTGGCTGGTGGACACGTGCGCCATCAGCAGGTCAGCCCCGCGCAAGTCTGCGCCGTTTAGGATGGCACCGGCCATGCGCGCATTGCGCAGCCGCGCACCCCGCAGGTTGGCGTTCGTCAGGTCCGCCCGGCGCAAGTCCGCAGCGGTAAGGTTGGTGCTGCTCAGGTTGCAACCCGACAAGTTGACTTCGGACAAATTTGCACGGCTCAAGTCCACATTGCTCAGGTCGCTGCCGCGCAGATCCTCATGGTAAGACTTCGAGCTAACCAGCTCCCGCACCGCGCGCATGCGGTCACTCAAGATAGTTTTCGTGCCAACAATCGCGTACCGCATATTGGTGTGCACCAGCACCGCGCCGGTAAAATCCGCACTGAGCAGGCTGGCGCCCTCCAACGAGGCACGCGTCAGATCTGCGCGATTGAGAGCTGCACCCCGCAAGATAGCCCCCGCAAAAATGGTGCGCACCAGCTTGGCGTCGCTCAACTGTGCGCCGACCATTTTGGCTTTGCTCAGATTGGCATCCGTTAAGTCAGCTTGAGTGAACAAAGCTTGGTTCAGGTTGGCTCCCTGCAGATTTGCCCCAACCAGAACGGCCTGCCGAAAATTGGCCTGCTCCAACTCAGAGCCGCTCAAGTCTGCCCCGGTCAGGTTGCACAAATTGAAGTGCGCCTTGCTCAACTGCGCATTGCGCAATGTGCTGTGCGCGAGATTAGATCCGCTCACAAGTACTCCGCCAAAGTTTGTGCTGTCCAGATTGCATTCAGACAGGTCCACATTCTGGAGCAGCAAGTCCGCCGCATCCGACCCCGGGTTCACGGTCTGGCTTATCTTGCACACCAGCCGGTGCTTTTCCGAAAGCTGGCGCAAGGTGCTCCAATCGCTAATGTTCATTCGCGTCCAGCGCATGTCCGTGCCGGAAAAGTTGGTGCCCAGCACCAGTGCATTCAGCAGGATTGCATGGCTGAGGTTTGCGTCAGTGAAGTCAGTTTCGGTGAGGTCCGCGTCCGCCAAATTTGCGTTTGCCAGATTGGCACGCTGCAGCCCGGCCTTGCGCAGCAGTGCAGATGTAAGCAGCGCATCCTCAAAGCTGGAGTCTGCAGCGCGCACATGATCCAAATTGCATTGGTGCAGTTTGGCGCGCACCAGGCACGCTTTTGTGAGGTCTGCAGCGTACAGGCTGGCACCCTCAAGCTGGGCATCCTGCAAGTTGGCGTGCGCCAGGTTGGCATCATTGAGCATTGCATTGGAGAGGTCGGCACCGGAAAGATTGCAGTGCGCCAAGTTTGCGCCGCGCAAATCCGCGCCGCTTAGCGTGGCACCATGCAGGTCGTCGCCGCTAAAGTCCACACCCGGCAGGCTGGCAGCCTGCTCCAGCGTGTGGCCGCGTGCGCTGCGCACGGCGTCGGGCTCCACGCTCATTGCAATGCCAGCCGTAGCCCGCAGCACTCGCGCGGCTTAAACACGCGCACTCCCGGCGGGCTGGGCTGCCAGCCGTTTGTCCAGCGCAGCGCGCACCGCAGCCGCAGTGGCGGGCAGCTCCAGCGGCGGGTTGGCGTGGTCACCGGTTACCAAGGGCAGGCTGCCCTGATGATAGCCAGACTTGAAGCCGCTGAACTTGAGCCCGTGCGCAGTACTGATCACCACCACGCGCGATCCGGGCCGGATAATATTTTGCTGGCGCAATTTGCACAGCACCGCCAGCGCCACAGCGGTATGCGGACAGGCATACATGCCAGTTTTATCGGCAAGTGCAGCCGCTGTCGCCAGCTCTTGCTCGCTGGCCTGCTCCACCAGACCATCCGTTTGCCGGATAGCCTGCACCGCCTTGGCATAGCTTACGGGCGCACCGATGCGGATGGCCGAGGCCTGCGTGGCCTCCGCTTGCATGGCCACCGGCGCAGAAAAATTATTGCGGAAGCTCTGGTAAAACGGATTGGCGCGGCTGGCTTGGGCAGCCACAAGCCGCGGCAGGCGCGTGATTATTCCCAGATCCTGCAGCAGCTTCAGGCCCTTGTAGAGCGCGCTAATGTTGCCCAGGTTGCCCGCCGGCATGATGATCCATTCCGGCACGGTCCAGTCAAACTGGCGCACAATCTCCACGCCCACGGTCTTCTGGCCTTCAATGCGCAGGCTGTTCATGGAGTTTGCCAGGTAGATGCTGTTGTCCTGCGTCACTTCGCGCACTACACGCATGCAGCCGTCAAAGTCCGTGTCCAGCGCCAGCACGTGCGCGCCATGCGCCAGCGGCTGCACCAGCTGCGCATCGCTCACCTTGTCTCGCGGCAGAAAGACAACTGCCGGGATGCCGGCCGCCGCTGCATATGCCGCCAGCGCCGCGCTGGTATCGCCGGTGCTGGCACACGCCACGGCGCGTACGGGGCTGCCGTCGGCAATCATCTGTTTCACCACGCTCACCAGCACCGTCATGCCCAGGTCTTTGAAGCTGCCAGTGTGGCTGTTGCCGCACAGCTTTACCCACAAGTCATCCAGCCCGATGCTGCGCCCAAAGCGATCCGCCCAAAAAAGGTTGGAGTTGCCCTCGTACATGCTGACAACATTTTCGTCGCGCAGCTCCGGCGCCACCCACTCCTTCATGCTCCACACGCCGCCGCCGTATGGCCAGCGCGTGGTGGCTGCGCGGCTGTCCAGCAGCTTGCGCCATTCCGCCGGCGCGGTCAGGCGCAGTGCATCCAAATCATGTTGCACTTCCAGCAGTCCGCCGCAGTGCGGGCACAGGTACAAAATCGAGTCGACCGGGTAGCTGCCACTACACCCGTTAAAACAGTGCAGATAGGAGCGATAGCTGCCGGCCATGGCAGCGGCCGGTCCGTGCTCGGCAAGCGCTGCGTTTACTTCAGCTGCCACGCGGGTTCCACATCAGCACCGCTGTTGCGCGACAGGTTCGTTTGCGCACTGCCATTGGCGAGCATGCTGTAGATCTCAGTGTTGCCATCGCGGCTGCTTACAAACAAAAGCTGCGAGCCGTCCGGTGCCCAGCGCACGGCACTGTCGTCCGCAGAGTTGCTCGTCAGCCGCACCTGTTCTGTGCCAGCATTGTTCATTGAATAAATTTCGTTGTTGCCATCGCGCGCGGACACAAACACCAGTTTGCTGCCGTCCAGCGACCATTGCGGCGCAATATCGTCGCCACTGCTGGTGGTCAGGCGCTTGGATTCGGCGCCGGTCGGCTTCATGGTGTAGATCTCTTTGTTGCCGTCGGCTGCGGATACAAATGCCAGCAGCGAGCCGTCTGCCGACCAGACGGCATCGCCTTGATAGGCGGTATTGTAGGTCAGGCGCGTCTGCGCCGAGCCATCCGCAGCCATTACATACACCTCCGCATCGCCATCGCGCAGCGAGGTAAACACCAGCTTGGTGCCGTCCGGCGACCACTGCGGGCCGCCGTCTTCTTTTGCGCTTAGCGTCAGGCGCGTTTGTGATGAGCCGTCCGCGTTCATTGAATATATTTCCTGGTTCCCGTCACGGTTGGAAGTGAAGGCTATCTTGCTGCTGTCTTTGGACCAGACCGGGTACTGGTCATCGCCGGTGGCGGTCGTCAGGCGCGTGATGTTGCTGCCGTCAGCGTTCATCACATAAATCTCAAAGTTGCCGATGCGCGATGTGTGGAACGCAATGCGCGTGCCATTGGGCGACCACGCCGGCGCAGAGTCATCGGCCGGCGCCTCGGCCAGGCGCACCGGGCTGCTGCCGTCCAGCAGCATGGTGTAAATCTCGCGGTTGCCATCTCGCGCAGCCACAAACGCAATTTTACTGCCGCCGCCACCCGCCACGGTTGGCGTAACTGTTGGCGTAGCAGTAACCGTGATAGTTGGGGATGGCGTCATGCTGGGCGTGCCGGTAACGGTGGGGTTGAGCGTCGGTGTCCAGCTGGGCGTGGGCGTCCAGCTTGCAGTTGGCGTCCAACTGGGCGTGGGCGTCCAGCTGGGCGTAAGCGTGGGAACAGCCGTGGCCGGCGGCACGATTGTGGCCGCGGCTTCCGGCGCTGCACCGGGCGTATTGCTGCCCGTGGCAGCTGCAGTCCCGGGCACAGGGGTGCCGGGCGTGCTGGTGCCGGGAGTTTCCAATCCCTTGGCGTTGGCCAATCCGGCCATGGCCTGCACGGTTTGTTTGGCCTGCTGGGTTGCCAGTTCTTTGCGCAAGGGTACCCGCGTGCGCGCAGCCGCCAGCGCAGTGCCGGATTGCGGATTGTCGGGCACGGCTGCGGGCGTGGGGCTGTTGCAGGCAAACAGCAGCAGCGCAATCGCAAGCAGCAGTGGTGTCTTGTACTTCATACCATTCATGTTCAGTCCTTTCAATTAATTCTGGGCTGCGCCAAAGCACAGCTGCACCAGACAAAGTAAGTCATCAAATTGCACCAGCGCAGCTTCAGGGCGCTAATGCTGCACCAGCCAGTCGCGCCAGCGCCCCGGCACAAAGCGCGCCACAAATTCGGCACTGTAGCCCGGCACGCCAATCGGGTAGCGCACGCGCGGCCGGCGCGCGGTTAGCGCGTGCCAAACGGCGCGCACCACGCGCTCCGGCGGCAGCATCACCGGCTGCAGCCCGGCCTCTTGCAGCGCGGCCGCCTGCATCACAGCCCCGTATAAGCCGTGCGCCTGCGGCGGAAATTCAGCCCGCAGTGCCTCGGCTGCCAACCGGGACTTGGCCCAGATGGGCGTGTCTATCGGCCCGGGCTGCACGCTGCAAACATGCATGCGCCACGGCTGCAGCTCTGCGCGCAGCGCATCCGTAAGCGCCTCCAGCGCAAACTTGGACGCGGCGTACGCACCCAGCAAAGGCGCTGCCACGCGCCCGCTGACTGAGCTGATGTTGATGATGCGCCCGTGCGCCTGGCGCAATAGCGGCAGCAGCGCCTGCGTCACAGCCAGCTGGCCCACTACGTTTACTTCCAGCTGCTGCCGGAACGCAGCCAGCGGCAAAAATTCCAGCGGGCCGGCCACGGCGATGCCCGCATTATTCACAAGCCCGTGCAAACCGCCGGCGGCACCCGCAGCCACCGTATCAGCTGCAGCCGCCAGCTGCTCTGCAACTGTAACATCCAGTATTAGCGGCGTGATCGCCGCCTCCAGCGCGCGCAGAGCATCACCGTGCGCTGCGCTGCGCACACCGGCAAACACCTGCCAGCCGCGCCGCGCACAATGCAATGCGCACGCGCGGCCAATGCCGGTGCTCGCCCCGGTTACAAGCACGGCGCGCATGCGGGTGCCTAACGGCTTTTAGAATCCACTTGCAGCAGGCGCCCGGCAGCAAGCTGCAGGGGGCGGCTGTTGTTGGGAAAGACTGCAGCGAATGCTGCAATCTGCTCTTCCGCAAGCTGCACCGGCTGCACAAACAGCAGCCAGCGCACGCCCTCTGTGCACGGCGGTGTGGTGAACGAGCCGTTGTAGCGCGCTGTGCGCCGGTCCGTGGGCAGCAGGCTGGCGGCATTGAAGGCTGCCGGCACGGGCAGCGTGGCCCCGGCCTGCAACGGCAGGCTGTCCCACAGCTGCTGGTACGCCGCATTGGGCGGGCCAGCGGCGGCAAACACACTCAGCACTGCGATGGCGCCTTGTGCGGACTGATGGATAAGCTGCACTTCCAGGTCGTACGGCAAACCGTTCACGGTGTGCTCGCTGGGATGATGCAGCTCAAAGTTAAGCAGCGCGTAAGACACACCATCCACTTGCACACTGCTGCCTGCCGGGTAATCGGCGCGCACCGTGTAGCCATCGTTGGCCAGCGCAAGCTGTGCCGGCTCATAGTCCACGCGCAAGTCCGCCAAGTCTGTGACCGTGGCGCCGCCAAGATCAATTGGTGACTGCCCGGTACCGGACGCGCACAGCGCATAGGCCGGGTCCATTTGCGCCCACGCCTGCGGTCCGTAGTCACCGCGGTAGCCCCACACCGGCGGCAACGGAAGGGCCGTTGGCACGGCAGTTGGTTCCGGGGCAGCAGTTGGCACCAGTGGCTCAAGCGTGGGAGGCAAAGCTGTTGGTTCAACGACGGCCGGCTGTGCGGTTGCCGCAGCGTTGCGGGCACTAGCTGTGGGCGCGGGCAGCACAAGCTCTGTGGCCGGCGCTGCGGCAGCCTGCCCCGCATTCAACTCTGCCAGCGCAGCTTCAGTGGCAGCCATCAGCATTACACGCGCCGCGATTGCGTCAGCCTGGTCGACGTTAGTCTGCACCACAGGACCCACGGGTGCGCAGGCAGCCACAGCCAGCAGGCAGGCAGCCGCCACCAACTTTGAGAAAAGCCTTGGTGCCGGCACATATTCCATGGCTTTTTTCAAGTCTAGCATGACCACATTCTAAGTACTGAAACTCCATAATTCAGGCAATATCCAGCTGCATTGCAAGGATTGCGCCACATTTTAAGGACGACCATAGGCCGTACCATCTGCGTTGAAATCAGGCGCCTGCACCGGGTAATCGGTGCTGTTGGCGATACCCCACACCAGCACATCCGGCCGCGTATCAGAAGAGCGGCGCACAAACCAGCGCGCGGTATTTACTTGATAGACTGCCAGATCCGCCTTGCCATCGCCATCGTAATCCTCGGGTACAGGCAGGTCGTTGCCGCCGGCCACTCCCCACGTAATGCTGTCCGCGCGCATGTCCGAACTGCGCCGCACGACCCATTGCGCAGACGCGGGCATGAAGACCGCAATGTCGGCGACCGCATCGCCGTCGTAATCACGCGGCAGCGGGATGTCCGCACTGCCGGCCGTGCCCCAAAGGGTTACGCTGGTTGCGCCGCTGCTGGAGAGTCTCAAATACCACTGGGAAGTCGACGGGCGATAAATTCCATAGTCCGCCCGACCATCGCCGTCGAAATCAGCAGGCACGGGAATATCGTTCCCACCGGCCAGGCCCCAGCCAAAAACAATCGCAACACCCGTGGTGGACGGCTTGACAAACCATTGGCCCGTGGAAGGCCGATAGACCACCAGGTCCGTTTTTCCATCGCCGTCAAAATCTGCCGGAGCAGGTATGTCTTTGCCACCTGCCACACCCCATGTAACCACGTAGCCGGTTCCATCAGATGACTGCTTGATAAACCACTGGCCAAACGCGTTGCGGAAGACGGCCCGGTCGGTTACGCCGTCACCGTCATAGTCGCCGGGCACAGGCACATCTGTGCTGCCCGCCAGGCCCCACACCACCACATCCCCGTTGCCGCTGCCGGATAGCTTCACAATCCACTCGCCGGTAGTGGGCCGGTAGACTCCAATGTCAGACAGGCCATCCCCGTCAAAATCAATCTTGGTGGCGGCTGCACCTTCGCGGTCCATGACGAACACGACCACATTGTTTACTGCCGCGCCGGCATAGGTGCTGTCTGCACTGGCAACGCTGTGCGTGATGGTGGCCAGCTCCTGCCCTTCCACCAGCATGTCACTGACGGCTTTCACCGTCACCGTCTGCGCACTGGCGTAGTTGGCAGCGGTAAAGAGCAGCGAGGCCGGGCTGACGCTGATGTCGCTGCTGAGTGTGGCGATATTAATGACGACTGTGCTGGTCGGCGCAGTTGTGAGCCGCACCGTATAGGAGTCGCCGGCGGGCAGCCCCTCCTTCACCCGCGTATCGCTGCCACTTTGGGCAATCACCACGCGCGAATCATTGTCCGTAATCACCACATCCAGCGTGGGCAGCACAAGGCCGTTGAAGCTGGAATCGCTGCTGGTTACCGTATGCGTGACGGCAGCGGTATGCGTGCCCTCCACCAGCGCATCATCCACCGCCGTCAGCGTCACAATCTGCGGCGTGGCGTAATTGCTGCTGGTGAAGGTGAGCGAAGCCGGCGAAGCTGTGAGCTGGCTGCCGACGTTCACCGCCAGCTGCACGGTTTGGGTGGGCGCCGCAACCAAACTCACCGCGTATGTGTCGCCCGTGCTGGCGCCTTCTGTAACAGCGGTGGACCCGCCAGACTGCACAATGCTGATGCCGGCATCATTGTCGTTGATGCTGATGGTGAAGGCGCGCACGCCGGCGTTGTTGTATCTTGTGTCGGCGCTGGTAATTGTGTGCGTAATGCGCGCTGTGTGCAGCCCCTCGCCCACGGCATCATCCACGGCGGTCACCGTGATCGACACCGGCGTGGAGAAGTTCACGCTGTTAAACCAAACCTGGGTTGGGGATACGCTCAACTGGGCGCTGGTCCCGATGGCAATGGACACACTGCTGGTGGGCTGCTGCGCAAGCTGCAGGTAGTAAACGTCGGTGGCACCGCCTTCGGTAACCACGGTGGTGCCGGATGTTTCCGTCACAATCACGGCATCAGCCACCGCCACACCAGGGCTGGCCGACTGGCCATCATTGTCCACGATGGTGAGCGTGACGGAGTCCGTGACCATGACCGCGTTGAGCACGTTGGAAAATGTTACGTAGACGGTTTCGTTGTCCTCGCGCACCGTGTCATCCACCACGAGAATATTAAATGTCTTGGCGCCGGACTCGCCGACGCCCCACGTGAGCGTGCCGGTGCGGCGGCGGTAATCCTGCACTACCGTCGCGGTGCCATCCGATGTGGCATACGCCACACTGACGGTCTGGGTGGAGTTGCCGGTGAGCGTGACGCTCATCTCGGCGTATCCGGTGTTGTAGTTCTCTGCAATGCTGGTGGCACTAATGGACAGCAGCGGCGCATCTGTGACGGTGACAGTTCCCGCGGAGCCTGCGGTTGCATTCGATGCGGCGCTCAAAACAATGCTAAAGGTTTCAGCCGCCTCACTTATCAGGTCGCTAAGTATTGGCACAGTAAAGATTTTTGCGCCGCTCTGGCCGGCACTCCAGGTAAGCGTGCTGCTGGTGGCGGTGAAGTCGCTGCCCGCGAGCGCAGTGCCGGAAGTGGCAGTGGCCACAACAGTGACCGTTGCCGTGCTCGTGCCGGTCATAATCACCGAGATTGTGGCATTGCCTGCGCCCTCAAGCACGCTGGCGGCAGCCACCGCCAGTGTGGGCGTCGCATCGTTGTCCACTATCGTCATTGCAGCCGTGCTGAGCGTCACTACGCTGCTGACCACACTTGAGAGGCTTACCGTGAACTGCTGATCGGGTTCGTCATCCGTGTCATCAATAATCGGAACCGCAAAGGTCTTGGTTCCAGTTTCACCCCCGCTCCAGGTGAGTGTGCCGCTGGTGGCGGTGTAATCACTGCCGGCCAGCGCGCTGCCATCCGCTGTGGTGTAGGTTGCCGTGACCGTGGCAGTGCTGTAGCCGGTCCACGTGACGGAGACCGTGGCGGTGCCGGCACCTTCACTGACGGAACCGGCGGCAAGTGCGCCCACAGTGGTGCTACTGCTGTCGGTAATGTTGAGCGCTGCCCGGCTGCGGCTGATGGTGGCATTGGTGGCATCAGCCAAACTTACATATAGAACCTCTTCTGGCTCGGCAGTGCTGTCCGCCAGCAGCTGCACCAGAATGTACTTGGTGCCACTTTCACCCGCCTGCCACTGCACTGTGCCGGCGCCCGCGGTAAAGTCCGCGCCAGCAGTAGCCGTGCCAGCGGTTACCGTATAAGTGACGGACGCTGATGCGCCGCTGCTGTTGGTGAGGGTAACGGGCATCAGAATGATGCCTCCACTTTCCAAGGCAGTCACATCAGCGATGGCGATGGTGGGGGACTCAGCTGCCCGTACGGCCGGCATGGCGTTTAAACCAAAAGTGGCCAGCAACGCAGCTGCCGGCATAATTACCAACCATCTTCGGAGTGAGCGCACCGCGGTTCTCAAACGCGCTGCCACTTATGGCGC
>QWRL01000024.1 GCA_003670425.1 Chloroflexota bacterium | reverse complement strand
CCCCGGCGCACAGGCACAAAAAATTTGTAGTCCAGCAGCATGGCTTGCTGCGCCTGCCAGTGCAATTGCAGTTGCAGCGGCCGGCCGGCCAGTAGCACATCACGCCCCAGCAACTGCAGTTCGCTGCCAAAAGTGGCGCGCATTGTCTCTTGCATTGCCGGCGGCACAAAGCTGCGCGTGCGTGCTGTAATCACCACCGGCTGCGCATGGCGATATTCGCCGGCCAGCGGCTGCGCGCGCGCATCAAGCAACTGCAGGCTCAGGCTGTAGGTGCCGGGCGCAATGTCCGTGGGAATGCGCAGCAGTTGGCTGCCGGGCATGAACGCGCCCGGCGGCCATTCGTTTGCCGGATAGCCCGGCGCCAGCTGCGCAGCAGCTGCAAATGCGGGCAGGCCCGCTGCAGTTTGCAACTGCCAGCGCACGGTGAGGCCGGCCGGCAGCGCTGCACTTGTGCGCCATACCGCGCGCACTTCCAGCGGCGCACCCTGTGCCTGCGCATTCACCACTGCCAGCGCGTCCAGTGCAACGCCATTTGCCCAGCCGGCTGCGGGCGCAGGCGCGCCCCGCACTTGCGCCATTGCGTAATCCGCAGCCGCATGCTGCGCATCAGGCATGGTCTTGATATTGCCAGCCGCAGTGTAGACGCCAAAGCGGATAAACAACGGCTCGCCCGCCGGCAGTGCGCTGCGCAGCGCAAGCGTGAGCCGGCTCAGCACAAGCTCGCCGCTGCGCTGCTGCCCGGCCGGCAATGCGGGCACATCTGCCTGCGCGTAAAGTTTGTCTGCGGCGTCCACAAGCTGCGCAAAAAGTTTGAAGTCTGCGTCGGGCGCAGCATCCACCCGCCAAATTAAATCCAGCAGCCAGCTGCGCGCATCCGGCGGCACACCGGCCACCGGCCGGAAACCAAGCACGCTGCTGCCATTGGCAAACTGCACCGGGCGCGGCAGCGCCAAGCTTGGCGCAAACCCCGCAGCCGGCGGCAGCTCCGCAAAACGAAAACGGCCGCGCACTTCTGCGTTCGCAATTAAATCGTCACGGCCGGTGTAGTCAGCCGGGCCAATCACAATTGCACCTTGCGCCGGCAGCGGCAGTGCCCGCCCGTCCCAAACCACGCGCACGGCGCGCCCTTCCGCCAGCAGCGCCCAGCGCCGGTAGCTCTCAAGGTCGGTGGCACTGAACGGAACCGTCGCAAGCACTTCGCGCCCGGAGCTGCGCGCCAGCTCCTGCGCATAACGCAGGGCCGCAATGTGCTCGGTCAGCGCCGGCCCGGGATAAGTGCGGTCATGCGTTGCGAAGAATCGCAGCTGCGTGCCGGCCAGCAATGCAAGCAGCAGCGAACCCGGCAGCAGCCAGCGGCCGCGCAGCCAGCCGCCCCAATCGGGGGCAGCAGCCGGACGGGAGGCGCGCTGCCCCGTGCGCGCCAATCCGCCAATCACAGCGCCTTGAATCAAAAACGCGCTGCCGTACTCCGGCCAGATGTAAGTGTCGCGGTACTTCATATCAAAGACCAGCGCCAGCACGGGCACGGCAAAGAAACAAAACACCGCCACAAGGCCGGCTGCACCGGGCTTGCGCTGCACGCCGCGCACCACAAACCATACTGTGCCGGCAATGGTGAGCAGCGGCTGAATGGCCTGCACCCAGCCCATGCCCCAGCCGCCCAGCAGCGTGGTCATGGTGGCGGCGGTGTATTGCAAGCCGCGGTTGCCGCCCACTTCAATGCCGCCCGCCAAGGCCGCAAAGTCGGCATCCTGAAACAGCGCGTACGCCCACGGCAGCAGCAGCGCGCCTGCCAGCGCAGCGCTCACAGCCGTCTGCACCAGCAGGCTGCCGCGCCGCCGCGGGAACTGCAACCACGCCAGCACCAGCAGCGCCGCCGTCAATGGCGCCAGCAGCACCGATGCGGGATGGCATTGCAATGCGAGGCTGAGCAGCGGCAGATGCGCAATCCGCGCCCACGCGCGGTCTTCGCAATAACCCAGCAGCCCGGTCAGGCAAAACGCCAGCACAAACGGCAGCCCGACCACAATGTTCAGGATTTGGCGCGAGATGTACACCGCCTCCGGATGCACGGCGAAGAGCAGCGCTGCCACGAGCCCGGCCGGCACGCTAAAGTAGCGTCGGCCCAGCAGGTACACAAGTGCCACGGCAACAATGTTGAACACGCCGCTGTAGAGGCGCGCGAGGCGCGGATCGGCATCGAGTGCGTAGGGCAGCGCGTAAAGATAAACACTGAGCGGCGAGTGGAAGGTGCCAACGGACATGGACGGCCCGCGCAGATCGAGCGCATCACCGCGCACAACCGCGAGCGCTTTCATGGAGATTGCGGTGCCGTCAATGCCCAGGGGCTCGGCGCCAATATCAAACCAGCGCAGCCCGGCGGCCAGCAGCAGTATGCCGGCTGCAAGCAGCAGCCGCTGCAGGCGCGTCATGCGCACAACTCTTTTAGGCTGGCAAACAACTTTTCCGCCAGCGCCTGCTCGCCGTAGCCGGCCACTACGCGGCTGCGCAAGCGCGCGCCCAGTGCCTGCCGCGCAGCCGCCGGCTGCTGCAGCACGCCCAGCAGCAATAGCGCCACGTCGTCAGCGGTTGCATCAGCCGCCAGCAGCGCCGGCGCATCTTCCGCCAGCAGCCCCGCAAAAGTTGTGTTGCGCACCACCGTCGGCAATCCGCAGCTAAAGCCTTCGAGCACCGCCTTGTCCATGCCACCGGTGCCGCACAAGTTTGCCGCAACTGCAGCAGATTGATACAAGCCGGGTACAGCCGCGTACGGCAGCGGCCCGATAAACTGAAAGCGGCTGCCCAGCGCGCTTGCGGCCGCGAGTGCCTGCAGTTGCCCAAGGTACGCTTGCATCCCGGGCGCGTGCGCACCACCGGCCACCACAAAATCCACATCAGCATGCACCGCAGTCACGCGCTGCGCCGCTGCAATCAGCAGCTCGTAATTTTTTACGGGCGCAATGCGGCCCACCGCCAGCACCAGCCGGCGCGCGCCGGGCAAGGCGGGCGCCGCGGAAGGCGCAAAGCGCGTGGTGCTAATGCCATGCCCGATGACGCGCAGCTTTGGCGTGCGCAGCCGGAAGCTCTCGGGCGAAGCCGTGAGCACGCGATCCGCCAGCCGCGTGGCGATGCGCAGCGCAAGGCCCGCATGGCGGTGGGTGTACCACAGCGCCACCGGCCAGCGGCGCAGCTTCGCCAGCGGCGCAATGGCCATCACAAATTCCGGGCTGAACTGGCAGAAGACCACATCCACCTTCAGGCCAAGGGCGACGCGGTAGAAAGCAAGCGCCTGTGCCGGTTTGCCAGCGCCCGGCTGCGTGCCAAGCGAGTGCACGCGCACATTCGGTTGCAGCTGTGCCGGCCCGCTGGCAAGGCAGATGACCTCCACGCGGCTGGCATGCGCCGCCAGCGCATTCAGCCAGCCAACCACAAAGCCCACCAGTGAGTCGCTTTCGTCCACCTTGTATGTAATGAAAAGGATGCGCATTACGGGCTTTGCTGCGCGGCGGGCGGCGCAAGCGCCAGCTGCTGCAAAGCGCGCGCGTACTCGCCCACTACGCGCTGCTTTTCAAAGTGCGCAACAGCAGCAGGCGCTGCCGCAGCCATGCGCGCTTGCAGCGCTTCATCGGCCAGCAGCTCTATGATGCGCGCGGCCAGCTCGGCGGCGCTCCAGCCGGCAAGGAAGCCGTTCGCGCCATTGCGCACCAGCTCGCGCGCCATGCCGACGGCCGTGCTCACCACCGGCGTGCCGCACGCCAGCGCCTCGGCCACCACGCGCGGGCCGCCTTCGCTGCGCGAAGCACATACCAGGCAGCGCGCACTGCGATAAAGATCAGCCAGCGCAATGCTGTTCTCCTGCCAGCCCAGCCAGTCCACGCAGCCCGCCAGGCCCAGCTGCGCAGCGCGGCGCTGCATGGCCGGCAGCAACGGCCCGTCCCCCACAACCGCAACGCGCAGGCTGCCGCGCGCGCGCAGCACAAGCGCCAGCGCGTCAAGTAGCAGCAGCCCGCCTTTGTTGGGCGTCATGCGCGCCACAAACAAAACATCGCAGCGCTTTACAGCCGGCAGCGGCCCGAGAACATTAAAGTCCAGATACAAACTGTGCAGCACCCGCACCTTGTGCGCGGCAATGCCATGCGTGTGCAGCAGCGCCGGCAGCTCCTGTGAGTTGACTACACGAAAGGCACGCGCGCGGTTGCGCGCCCAGCGCAAGTAAATGCCGGCTGCAATGCGGCGCACTCGCTCGCCGCTGCTGGCAGCCTGCGGAAAGCCCTCCACATGATGAATCTCGCTAACGTAAGGCACACCAATGCTAGCGCCGAGGCGGGCCGCGCCGATGCCGTTTAGAAAGAAGCCGTAATCATGGCTGAGGATGAGCGCGTAATTGCGCTGCGCAGCCAGCTGGCGCCCGCGGCGCACAATGAACGCCGGCTGCAGCAAGCGCGGCGGCGCTGCCGGCCAAAAGTGCACATTGCCAAACAACACGCGCTGCGCAGCGGTTGGCGCTGCGGGTGTGAGCACATCAATGCGCTCCCAGTGGCGCGCAAATTCTTCGAGCGTGCTCGTGAACGCACCGGCGCGCCCGCTGGCGGCCGCTGTGTCACCGCTGAGCATGATCAGGTTCATTGCGCTGCAGTTTTGCCGGGCAGCAGCGCAAGCAGTGCCGCTTCGTATGCATCAACCAATGCCGGCCACGCGAAACGCGTGAGGCTGCGCGTCGCAGCTGCCGCCAGCGCCTGGGCAGCGGGCGCATCATTCAGCAGCTGCGCCAGCACTGTGGCAAGCGTTTGCCAGTCGCCCGCCGGCACAATGCGGCCCGTGCTGCCGTCCGTTACCACCTCCGGATTGCCGCCCGCATCCGACACCACCACCGGCGTCCCGGCTTGCATGGCTTCCAGCACCGTGTGCGGCAATCCTTCATAAGTGGAGCAGAGCACAAAAACATCTGCAGCCCGCATATACATTTGCACAGCCGCTGCGGGCTGCGCACCCGCAAAACGCGCGGGCACACCCAGCGCCTGCGCTTGTGCCTGCAGCGCTGCCTGTTCGGGGCCGGCACCCACCACCACAAACTCCACGCCAGCCACAGCTTGCTGCAGCCCAACCATGGCGCGCAAGATGGTGTCGATGCCCTTCCACGGCGTCAGGCGCGCCACCGCCAGCACCAGCGGACCAGTAGCGCCAAGGGCTGCGCGCGCAGCCGCGCGCGCCATTGGTGCCGGCGCCGGGTGCAGCGCGTTGTAAATTACGGATAGCTTGTGCGCGGCCACACCCCAGCCCGCAACCAGGCGCGCGGAGTATTTGCTGGGCGCCACCACGCGCGTGGCAGCGCCAACGTACCAGCGCTGCAGCGCGCGCAGAAAGCGCACCCGCCACGGATGGGCGGCCAGCTGGAACTCATCAATCGTCTGGCCGGCTGCAATCCATTTATGGCGCGTGCAAAATTCCCAGGCAAAGTCGCCCACGTTCTTCAGCAGCACCGGGCGGCGCAGCACGGCGTTCACCAGCGCCACCGGCAGGCCGTAATCGCTCACAAAAAAGACGTCAGCGCTGCGGCCGGCGCGCCACACGGCCGCCGTGAAGACCAGCAAGCGCAGCGGAATGGGCAGCGCGCGCGATACGCGCTGCACTGCATAGGGATAAGTGGGCTGCGCTGCCGGCTGCCCAAATGCAACCACGTGCACCTGATGCCCGCGCAGCACAAGCTCCGGCAGCAGTTGAAACAAAAAGGTTGGCGGGCCGCCCGCCTCGGGATGAAAAGTGCCGCTGACGACACAGATGCGCATCTTGCGCCCGCCGTTTAGCTGCTGCCTGCCGGCCTGGCGCGCAGCGCTGCCCGCGCGCCCAAGCCGCAGCGCGCCTTACAGCGTAACAACACGCGCGCTGCCCGTGTGGCCGGCCGCGGCGTTGCGCGTGTCCACCAGCAGCCGCGCACTTGCCAGCACCGCATCCATGTCAAAGCAACTGTGGTCGGTTATCAGCAGCACACAGTCCGCCGCCGCCAGCAGCCGCGCGCTGTAGGGCTGCGAATGCAGCGTGTGGCCCTCCAGCTTCACTTCCGCCACATAGGGGTCATGAAACTCCACCAGTGCGCCGCGCTCCAGCAGCACCTCCATCACATCCAGCGCCGGCGACTCGCGCACATCACTCACATCGCGCTTGTAGGCTGCGCCCAGCACCAGAATGCTGGAGCCGCGCACCGGCTTGGCCTGCACATTGAGCGCCTGCGCCACAATGTCCGCCACATGCTGCGGCATGCTGCCGTTAATTTCGTCCGCCAGCTCAATGAAGCGCGCCTTGTAATTAAGCGAGCGCATCTTCCACGACAAATACAGCGGGTCAATGGGGATGCAATGCCCGCCGAGGCCCGGCCCGGGATAAAACGGCATGAAGCCAAAGGGCTTGGTGCGCGCGGCGGCAATCACCTCCCACACATTTACGCCCAGCTTGCCGCAAATAATTGCCACCTCGTTGATCAACCCGATGTTGACGGCGCGAAAGGTGTTCTCCAGCAGCTTCACCATCTCCGCCGTGCGCGCAGTGGAAACCGGCACCACCTCATCCGCCACGGTGCCGTACAGCGCCGCAGCCACTGCGCAACAGTCGGCCGTAACGCCGCCAATCACCTTGGGTGTGTTGCGCACGCCGTACACTGCATTGGCGGGGTCAATGCGCTCCGGCGAGAAAGCCACAAACACATCCGCGCCGGCTACCAGGCCCGTGCGCAGCATGCGCGGCAGCACAACCTCGTCCGTTGTGCCGGGGTACGTGGTGCTCTCCAGCACCACCAGCAGCCCGGGGTGCAAATTTTCGGCCACGCGTTCGGTGGCGCCGACAACGTAAGACATGTCGGGGTCGCGTGTCTTGCGCAGCGGCGTGGGCACACAAATGATTACAGCATCCAGTTCGCGGATGGCTGCATAGTCCGTGGTGGCTGCCAGCTTGCGCGCCTGCACCAGCGCAGCCAGCTCCGCCTGCGCCACATCCGGAATATAACTGCGGCCCGCATTAATGTCGTTCGCACGCTCGCTGTTGTTCTCAATGCCAAGCGTATTGAAACCTGCGCGCGCAAACTCCAGCGCCAGCGGCAGGCCCACGTAGCCAAGGCCAATCACGCCCACGCGTGCGCTGCGCTGCGCAATCTGCGCCAGCAGCGCGGCCTTGTGCGGCACCGCCTTAGCCAACCACAACCGCGCCCGGGGCGGCGCGCTGTGAAATTGTGTCGCTCTGGCCTTCGACGCGCGCGTGGTCAATCATGTCATTCAGCGTTTGCTCCAGGTTTAGCTGCGGCTGCCAGTGCAGCAGGCGCTGCAGCTTGCCGGTGTCCGGCACGCGCCGGCGCATGTCTTCAAAGCCCTCGCTCGTGGCCTGCTCGTAGGGCACCAGCACAATGCGCGATTTGGACGCGGTCATTTGCTTGACCTTGCGCGCCAGCTCCAGCACACTGACTTCATTTTGCGTGCCCACGTTGTACACCTCGCCCACAGCGGCCGCACTGTCCGCCAGGCCCGTCAGCGCGCGCACCACATCGCGCACGTCGCAAAAGCAGCGCGTCTGCGCACCGTCGCCATATACGGTGATGTCCTGCCCGGCCAGTGCCTGCTTCACAAAGCGCGGCACCACCATGCCGTAGCGTCCGCGCTGGCGCGGCCCAATGGTGTTAAACAAGCGAAATACCACCACCGGCAGGCCCATCTCGCGGTGGTACGCCAGCGCCAGAAATTCATCCAGCGCCTTGGAGGCCGCGTAGGCCCAGCGGCTGCGCTTGGTGCTGCCCATCACAGTGTCATCATCTTCGTGAAACGGCACCTTCTCGGTCTTGCCGTAAATTTCAGAGGTGGATGCAATCAGAGTTTTCTTGCCGTAGCGGCGCGCAGTGCGCAGCACCGCATCCGTGCCCATCACATTGGTTTCGATGGTGTGCACCGGCGAATGCAAAATTAGCTCGACGCCCACGGCCGCCGCCAAATGCACAATCAAGTCGCACTCGCTGCCCAGGCGGTCCATCACCGCCGCATTGGTGATGCTCTCCACTACCACATGAAATTGCGGGTGCGCCTGCAGATGCGCAATGTTGGACATGCGCCCGGTGGACAAATCGTCAATGGCTGTCACACCGTGGCCGGCCTGCAACAGCGCCTCGCACAGGTGACTGCCAATAAAGCCAACACCGCCGGTAACTAAATATTTCATGCTTGTCCCTGTGGTGGCGCAGCGCTTTGAATGCGCGGCCGGGTGATGCATGATTATAACCGCGCCATAAAAGTGCGTCTAAGACCGCCAGCTTTGACGCTGGAGTCGCGCCCTGCTATAGTTGATTTATGCGGGCAAATGCGGCAAATACATCCGGCTTGGCGCTCAATGTGGGCTTTCTGCTGAATGAAAACATCGGCCACAAAAGCCTGTTCACTGTTGATGAGGCGGCGCCCAGCCTCGACCCCGAGCTGCAACTTAGCCGCTTAGCGGGCAGCGTGCAGCTGACGCGCACGCCGCAGGGTTTGTACGCTGCGGGGCGCCTGCATGCCGGGCACACCGCCGAATGCGTGCGCTGCCTGGCACCGGTCCCGGTCACGCTTGAGGCCGACATCGCCGAGCTGTACAGTTTGGCATCCAGCGCGGATGCCGATACTGAATTCACCATCAGCGACAGCGCGCTGCTGGATCTGGCGCCGTTGGTGCGCGAGCTGCTGGTGCTGGACAAGCCGGCGCATCCGCTTTGCCGCGCAGAATGCAAAGGCCTGTGCGCGCAGTGCGGCACCAACTTAAATGAGGCAGCGTGCACCTGCTCCGCCGAAACGCTGGACCCGCGCCTCGCGCCCCTCAGCCGCCTGAAAACCAAAGAAGACTAAGCGCAGCGGCGCAGCGCAGCCGGCCGCAGCCGCACTCCGATGCACAAACCCGCGCCGGCCACCACGCGCACAATTTTGTGCGCGCTCATCTTAATCTCCACTGCCCTGCGCGCCCATGCGCTGCTGGCGCTGCCGGGCTTCTTGGATGAAGGCCAGTATTTGCGCTGGGCGGCTGAAGTTTGGGAGGGGCGCCTGCTGTTCCCGCTCAGCTCTGCGAAGGCGCTTGAGATCTACTGGCTGGCGCTGCTCAACCCGTTGGGCCCCGTGCTCTTTGTGGGGCGCGCTGCCAGCGTGCTGGCCGGCACACTGACAATCAGCGCAATGTGGGCGCTGGCGCGCAGCTGGGGCCGGCCGCAGCCGGGCTTGTGGGCAGTGGCCTTCTATGTGGTGCAGCCATGGGCATTCTTTTACGAGCGCCTGACCACAGCAGATACGCTGCTTGCCACGGCGGTTGTCATGCTGGCGTGGCTGGCAAGCGCGCATGCGCGCCGTGCGCGCCCGTCCACACCCGTGCTTGCACTCGCCATGCTGGCAGTGCCACTCACAAAGTTCAGCGGGCTGTTCTGTCTTGCGCTGCCGGCGCTGGCACACGCGCTGCAGCCGCTGCGCGCCCGGCGCGTACGCCAGCTGCTGGCTGCTTACACGCTGGCACTGGGCGGCCTCGCGCTGCTGCTCGCCGTCACGGCGCTGCGCTATGGCGCGCTCGGCTTTTTGCTTGGCGGGTCGCGGCCGGGCAACACAAGCTGGATGGCAATGACGCGCCTCAATCTGGCGGACCTGCGCGACTCTGTGCGCCTGTACATGGGCGCACCCGGCCTGCTGGTGCTGGCCGGCGCGCTGCTTGCGCTGCTGCGCCGTGACCGCCTGCTGCTGCTGGCACTGGCGGGTGTGGTGTGCGGCGGGCTTGTTTTTACAATCACGGGCGCGCGCAGCTTCTCGCGCTACTACATGCCCGCGCTGCCGTTTGCTGCGCTGCTGGCCGGCGGTGCGCTGCACGGGCTGGCGCGCGCGCAGCGCACCGGCAGCATGCCGAGCGCTGCCCTGCTGCTGGGCTGCGCTGCATATTTTTCCAGCTTCGCCCGCAGTGCTTACTCGGACCCCGCCCAGCTGGCGCTGTCTGATGTGGACCGCATTCAATACATCACCGGCACTTCAGCCGGCTACGGCTTCAGCGCAGCCGCAACGTTTGTGGCTGCACAATTGGCACGCGAGCCGCAAGCTATTGTGTTCGGCTACGACCTGCCGGTGCGCGACATTCTGCGCCTGTACTGGCACGACCCTGCCAGCGGCAACCCGCATGTGTTGTGGGATGAACATGCGCCACCCGTGATTGATGTGGTGGCGCGCGGCACAACTGCGTTTGTTGTGGTGGACCTCACTGAGGATGTTGCCAACTTCAACGGCCTGACCATCCGGCCACTGGAGCTGGCACGCTTTGCGCGCCCCGCCGGCGGCAGCCCGATTGCGGTTTACAAACTGCTGGCCGAGCCGTTTGCGTTTGCGCCGCCGTAGCCTACGGCGACCACTCCACCAGCACATACCCAGCCGTGCTGCGCACCACGCGCGCGTGGAGGCTGGCCTTCAATTTTTCAGAATCCGCAAGCGGCGCAATCAGCAGCGCATGCTGCGCTGGCAGTTGGGCAGTTGCCACGCGCTCCAGCCGGCCGCCAGCAGCGGGCGGCTGCGCTGCCAGGAACTGTGCGTATGGGCTGCCATCCCACAAACTATCCGCCACCCACAGCGGCAGCGCGGCTGCATGTGTGTCCGGCAGCGCCACCAAGTTTGTGCCCAGCCACCCAAAGCCCAGCTGCCGGTTGATCTCCAGCACCAGCTGCGCATCCTCGCCGTCAAATGCCGCCAACACCGCCGGCGTCTCCAGGAATCCGCGCAGCCAATAGTCGCGCACGGTCAGCATGCAGGAAAGCGCCAGCAGCAGCGCCGGCAGCAATGCAGCCGCCAGCGCACCCGCGTGCACCTGCAGCCAGCGCTGCATGCGCTGCAACCCCAGCGCCGGCACTACAAACAGCAGTGGCAGAATGCCGCACGCACGCAAGAAGTGCGGCGTCGCCTTCGCCAGAAATGTGGGCATCAAAAAAATCAGCAGCCATGTGCACACAAACAATCCGCGCCAGCGCTGGCGCGGCGCGGCCAGCGTGGCAGCGCCCAGCAGCAGCGGCAATAGCAGCCAGATGTCAAAGACTGCCCGCCCGGGCAGATTGTGGCGCGCCTCCAAGTCGCCTTTGTAGACAAACATGCGCAGCGTCAGGTAGCTTTGCGCCACAACCGTGCGCGCAAAATCCGGGGCGCCCTGCCCGGCGTAGAACACGGCCAGCTCTTGCGGCCGGGCGCTGTCTTGCGGCGCAATTACGGTGCGGAACAGCAGCACGGGTGCAGCCACGGCAGCAGCCAGCCCGCCCGCCAGCAGCAGTTCGCGCCAGCGCGCGCGCCACACCGCGGGGCGCAGCACCAACACACCCGCCCCTATCAACAACAACGCCGGCAGCACAAACAAGTTCGGCGCGTAGGTGTAGTGCGTTGCGCCTAACAGCACGCCGCCGCCGATCCAGTGGCGCAGGCGGCGGCTGCGCCAGCCGCGTGCCAGCGCCCACAAACCAAATGCGGCCAGCAGCGGAAACAAAACCGGGCGCGTGCCCAGCCGCCCCAGGTACACCGGCCAAAAGGTTGTGGCGCACAGCAATGCGCTCAGCCAGCCCGCTTTGCGGCCCCACAGTTCGCGCGCCAGCAAGCCCGCGCCCAGCACCAGCGCGCTGCTGGCCAATGCCATTGGCAGGCGCAGCGCGCCGGGCGTGCGCCCCAGCAGCCACACTGCCGCAGCCTGCAGATAAAAGACCAGCGGCTCGCGCCCGCCGGGGTATGAAACCAGCGGCGGCAGTTCGCCGCGCAACAGCTTCATTACAATCAGGCCGTTCAGCGCCTCATCGTATTGCAGCGCCTGCGGCAGCGCGCCAATGCGCCACAGCCGCAGGCCCGCAGCCAGCGCCACAATTGCGGCTGCCGCAACCCATTCCCGCTGTTTAAACTTCATTGGCGGCACTATAGCAGCGCCCGCGCAGCAGGCGGCTGCTAAAATTTCAGGCACTCCCCGCCATGCGCAATATTCTGGTTTCTGTGGCCTGGCCGTATGCCAATGCCGATATTCATGTGGGCAACCTCACCGGTGCCTACCTGCCGGCCGATATTTTTGCGCGCTACCAGCGCCTGTGCGGCAACCGCGTGCTGATGGTTTCCGGCTCCGACGCGCATGGCACGCCCATCACGGTGCGCGCCGACGCGGAAGGCAAAACAGCCGCAGCAGTTTACGAGCATTACCACCAGCGCTTCATTGACTTGTTTGTGCAGCTGGGCATCAGCTATGACCTGTTCACCTCCACGCACACCGAAAATCATTTTGCAGTGTCGCAGTTGATGTTTGCGCGCCTGCGCGAGCATGGCTATTTGTACGCCGAGACGCAGCAACAGTGGTATTCGCCGGCGGAGAAGCGCTTTTTGCCCGACCGCTATGTGGAGGGCACCTGTTACCTGTGCGGCTACGACAGCGCGCGCGGCGACCAGTGCGACAAGTGCGGCCAGCTGCTGGAGGCTACGCAGCTGATCGACCCGCATTCCAAAACCGGCAACCGCGCGCTTGAGCTGCGCAGCACCGAGCATCAGTTTTTGGATCTTGCAAAGCTCTCGCCGCTGGTGGCTGCCTTTCTGGCAAGCGGCAAAGAGCACTGGCGCGCCAACGTCATCAAGCCTGTGCTGCACACCGTCAATGTGGATGGCCTGCACGGCCGTGCCATCACGCGTGATTTGGACTGGGGCATCCCCGTGCCGCTGCCCAACTGGGATGGCAAGTGCCTGTATGTCTGGTTTGAAGCGGTCATCGGTTATCTTTCTGCGTCCATTGAGTGGGCGCACAACAACGGCACGCCAACGGCCTGGCATGACTGGTGGTACGCGCCGGATGCACGCACCTACTACTTCATCGGCAAGGACAACATTCCATTCCATGCGCTGATCTGGCCCGCGCAGCTGGCGGGCACCGGCCGCCTGTATGACAGCGACCCGCCCGCGCAGCTCAACCTTCCGTATGATGTGCCGGCCAACGAGTTCATGAATCTTGCCGGCCAAAAAATTTCTGGCAGCCGCAACTGGGCGGTGTGGGGGCTGGATGTGGCGCAGCGCTACGGCGCGGACGCGGTGCGCTACTACCTGACGGTGAACATGCCGGAGACAAAGGACAGCGACTGGGCCTGGCCCGAGTTTGTGCAGCGCAACAATGATGAGCTGGTGGCCACATGGGGCAATCTGGCCAACCGCGTGTTGAGCTTTGCGCACAAGCAGTTTGGCGGGTGCGTACCCGAGCCGGGCGCACTGCAGGCTGCTGATACGGCGCTGCTGGCTGCCATTGACGCGGGCTTCGCCAGTGTGGGCGCGCTGCTGGATGCGGTGAAGCTGCGCGCTGCATTGCAGGAGGCGATGCGCCTCGCCGGGGAGGTCAACCGCTATCTGGACCAGCAGGCACCGTGGTTCACAATCAAAACCGACCGCGCCGGCAGTGCGCGCGCCGTGTACACCGCGCTGCGCGCCATCGACTCGCTGAAGCTGCTGCTGGCGCCCTTTCTGCCATTTAGTGCGCAGCAGCTGCATGTGCAGCTGGGCCATGCCGGCAATATTTTTGGCACGCAAGCGGTGCAGACATTTGCCGAAGCCGGCAGCACGCATAGCGCCCTTACCTACAGCGCCGCCGACAGCGTGGGCCGCTGGCAGCCCAGCACACTGGCAGCCGGGCAGGCGCTGGGCACGCCCGCGCCGCTCTTCCGCAAGCTGGATGACAGCGTGGCAGCGGAAGAAATTACGCGGCTCGGCTAGCAGCCCTGCGCTTCACCGCGCCGGCAAATGCGCAGCGCAGTACAGGCACCGGTTGGGCTCCGCACTGGCTTGGCGGCCATTGTGGCGTTGTACCTGCTGCTGGCCACACTGTACGCGTGGTTCACGCCCGCCTGGCAAAACCCGGATGAGCCCGCACATTACAACTACATCCGCCAGCTGGCTGAAAACGGCAGCCTGCCCGTGCTGCAGGCGGGCGATTATGACCAGCAATATCTGGCGGACATCGTAGCGCGGCGCTTCCCGCCGCAGCTTTCCATTGCCGCGCTGCGCTACGAGGGCCACCAGCCGCCGCTCTACTATTTGCTGCTGGCGCCGGTGTACCGTGCCAGCAACGGCAGCCTGCTGGCACTGCGCCTTGCTAGCGCGCTGCTTGGCGCGTTGCTGGTGGTGTGCGCCGGGCTGGCTGCCTGGGAGTACTTTCAACCGCAGCTGCCACTGGCGCTTGCAGCCGCCGCATTCGTGGCGTTCATTCCGCAACATGTTGCCATGCTGGCCAGCGTCAACAACGATGCACTGGCTGAATTGTGGATGATGCTGGGCTTGTGGCTGCTGCTGCGCGGTTCGGCAGCGCGCCACACGCGCCATTACTGGCTGGCCAGCCTTGTGCTTGGCCTTTGCTTCATTACAAAGGCAACCGTCTACATTCTGCTGCTGCCCATGCTGCTGGCACTGTGGCTGGACTGGCGCGCCGGCCGCAGCACGCGTGGCGCCGGTATTGCGCAGCTGCTGCCCGCGCTGCTGCTGGGCGGCCTGTGGTGGGCGCGCAACGCCGCAGTTTATGGCTGGCCGGATGTGCTGGGCTTGCAGCGCCACGCTGCAGTGGTGGCGGGCCAGCCGCGCACCGCAGACTGGCTGGCGCAGTTTGGTGCAGCGCAACTCCTGCGCCGCATGCTAGCCACCACCTTCAACAGTTTTTGGGGGCAGTTCGGCTGGATGAGCGCACCAATGAGCGGCCGCATCTATGCGCTGCTGTGGCTGCTGTGCGCCGCAATTGTTGCCGGCTTGTGGCTGGGCCGGGCCGCACCCACCAGCGCGGACACAACTGCAGTCCGCCGGCGCCAGCACTTGCTGCTGCTGGCCGCGGCCGGCGGCACACTGCTCGCATTTCTGTATTACAACTTCAGCTTTGTGCAGCATCAGGGGCGCTACCTCTTTCCTGCATTGCTGCCGCTGGCAATTGCTGCCACGCGCGGCCTGTCCGTCTGGGCGCAGCGCTGCGCAGCGCGCTGGCCGGCCGCAAGCCGTGCTGCTGCCTGGCTGCCGTTGAGCGTGGCGCTGCTGCTGGCCGCGCTGTGCGTGTGGGTGCTGCCACTAATTGCCGGCAGCGCAGGCGCTGCACTGTAACATCACCTGTGTTGCTTTGCATCCCGCTTAACAATCACCGCGGAGTACACGCATGAACAAATACATTGCCGCTATTGACCAGGGAACCACCAGCACGCGCTGCATGATTTTTGACCACGGCGGGCAGGTGGTGGCAGCGGACCAGCGCGAGCACGCGCAGCTCTTTGCGCAGCCCGGCTGGGTGGAGCATGATGCGCTGGAGATTTGGGAGCGCACGCAGCAGGTGGTGGCGGGCGCGCTTGCAAAAAGCGGCATCGCGCGCGCGCAGCTGGCTGCGGTGGGCATCACCAACCAGCGCGAGACTACGCTGCTGTGGGACCGGCACACCGGCCAGCCCGTGCACCACGCCATCGTCTGGCAGGATACGCGCACCGCCGCCATCTGCGCGCGGCTGGCGCGCACGGGCGGGCAGAATCGTTTTCGGCGCAAGACAGGCCTGCCCTTGGCAACTTATTTCTCCGGGCCAAAAATCAAATGGCTGCTGGACAATGTGCCCGGCGTGCGCGCGCGTGCGCAAAGCGGCGACATTTTATTTGGCAACATGGACAGCTGGCTGATTTGGAATTTGACCGGCGGCACCAGCGGCGGCGTGCACATCACTGATGTGACCAACGCCAGCCGCACACTGCTGCTCAATCTGGCAACGCTTGACTGGGATGCTGCCATCTTGAAGACGCTGGGCATCCCGCGTGCGCTGCTGCCCGCCGTGCACTCCTCCAGCGAGGTGTACGGCATTGCCACCGGCGCACTGCAGGGCGTGCCCGTGGCCAGCGACCTCGGCGACCAGCAGGCGGCGCTGTTTGGGCAAACCTGCTTCCGGCCCGGCGAAGCCAAGAACACTTACGGCACGGGCTGCTTCATGCTGCTCAACACTGGTGCGCGCGCAGTGCAGTCACGCAACGGCCTGCTGACAACAGTGGCCTACAAGCTGGGCAGTGCCCGCCCCGTGTATGCGCTGGAAGGCAGCATCGCCATCAGCGGCGCGCTGGTGCAATGGCTGCGTGACAACCTGGGGCTGATTGAATCATCCGGCGCGGTGGAGGCGCTGGCCAATACGGTTCCGGACAATGGTGGCGTGTATTTTGTGCCCGCATTTTCCGGCTTGTACGCACCATACTGGAAGGACAGTGCGCGCGGCGTGATTGCCGGGCTGACGCGCTATGCAAACAAGGGGCATCTGGCGCGCGCCGTACTGGAGGCCACCGCCTTCCAAACACGCGAAGTGCTCGATGCCATGCAGCGCGACTCGCGCGTGCACCTCAAAGCGCTGAAGGTGGATGGCGGCATGGTGTTCAACGAAACCCTGATGCAGTTTCAGGCGGACATGCTGGGCGTGCCGCTGCAGCGCCCGGCCGTGGCCGAGACAACCGCGCTGGGCGCTGCGTATGCAGCCGGCCTGGCGGTGGGCTTCTGGCAATCAGCGGATGAGCTGCGCGCCCATGCCAGCGTGGCGCGCCAGTGGCAGCCGCAGATGGCCGGCCGCACACGCGCAGCGCTCTACGCCAAGTGGAAGAAAGCCGTTACGCGCAGCTTCAACTGGACGGACTAGCCGGCACAGCCCGCCCGCACAAGCCTGCCTCACCAGCATGAATATTGCATTCACCGGCACCGGCTACATTTCCAAAATTCATGCGCAAGCTGCGCGCAATCTGGGCGCACAGCTTGTGGCGGTCACCAACCACCGCAGCGAAAGCATGGCGCAGTTTGCGCAGCAGTTTGGCATTGCGCGCCAGCATGCAGATGTGGGCGAAATGCTGCGCGCAGGCGGCGTGGATGTGCTGGTGGTGGGCACGCCCAATTACCTGCACGCGCCAGAAGCGGTTGCAGCGCTGCGTGCCGGCGTGCATGTGCTGGTGGAAAAACCAATGGCGCTGAACGCCGCCGAAGCGCGCGCCATGCTGGATGCCAGCACCAACGCACCGGCCCGGCTGCTGGTGGCGCCCTGCGGGCGTTTTGATCCAGAGGTGTTGTGGCTGCGCGCCGGCGCGCAGGCCGGTGAGCTCGGCCAGATCATTCGCACCAAGGGATATGGCGTGCACGCCAACTGGGGGCCAACAGGCTGGTTCACCGAAGCGCGCTTTGCGGGCGGCGGCGCTTTGGCAGACATGGGCATCCACGCCATTGATACCGTGCGCTTCCTGCTGGGCGACCCGCAGCCCGCCAGTGTTTATGCGCGCATCGGCACGCACTACAAAAACTATGATGTGGATGACACCGGCGTGATCATTGTCAACTGGGCGGACGGCGTCTCGTCCTATATCGAGTCTGGCTGGTGGCAGCCGCACTGTGACGGGCGCGAAGCGGCCACACAGCTGTACGGCACGCGCGGCATTGGCTCAATCTTCCCCACCCACACAACCAGCACCAATGCCGCCGGCGCACCCACCGTGCATCCCTCCGGCTTTGTGCATCCGCGCGCTGACCACTCGCCGCAATCGCTTTACGATGCGCAGCTCGGCTATTTTTTTGATTGCATCCGGCAGCAGCGTGTGCCCGTGCCGGGCGCGGCGGAAGGCCTATGCAACATGCGCATTGTGGATGCTGCGTACGAGAGTGCGCGCACCAGCGAAGTAGTGCACTTATAGATGCACCCCTGGCTGCGCTTCTCTGGTTGGCGCCAGTGCTTCAGCCTGCGGGCTGCATCCAACACCAAGCATCACCGCAACAATTGCAGCTACACTTCGAGGGTAAACGATAAGCTTAATAGTTTCAATACAGCTCCATCCAGCATCAAAAAAGGGGTGGCAAGTTTACTTAGCATAATTGTTAGCACAGGCTGTAACCAAGCCCCATGTCCGGCCGCCCCGCGGTCAACATAGGTCTTTGCCGGTGCTGGTTACAAGCGGCGAAACGCCTGCCCGCGGCACCGGGCTGGCAGGCGCGCGCTAGCCGGGGAAACCGTAGCGCTGCAGGCCGGCGCGCACATCGCGGTACGTCAGCGGCACAAACTCGCCCAGCACGCGGCGCACATCGGCATCCTGCAAGCCCGCATAATCCGCAGCGCGCACCGGCCAGTCCCGGATGGCGCGCAGCTCTGGCGTGTCCAGCGCCGCATGATGCAGGCAATGGTAAACACCCGGCCCGGCCTTGCTCAGCGTATCCACCAGCCACGCACGGCGTGCCTGTGGCGGCTGGTTGTAGGCATCAATCACGCGAAACTGCGGCAGGCCGCAGCCCGCAATCACGCGCGCCAGTTCTTCCGCTGTCTTGGCATCATCCGGCGCAAAGGCTTTGCCCTCCAGCTCCGGCACAAACGCAGCAATGCGATATTCAATGGCGAGCCGGATGTAGGCCTGCGCAATGTCCGGGCGCATTGCGCTGCCCATGTGCGTGTCGATGTGGGTCACATCGTAATTGAGCGCTTTGCCCGCCTCTATTTGTGCGCGCAGCTCAACCGCCACCTCGCCCGCATCCATGTGCGCCCAAGCCTCTTCCACACTTTTATAAAAGTGGCCGCTGCCATCCACCAGGCTGGCGCCGCCCGTCAGCGGCCGGTAGCGCAGGTTGTCCCACTCGCTTGTAAGCGTAAGGTGCACGCCCAGGTCTGCGTGCGGCAGCGTTGTAAGCGCCGCCTCCGCAGCCCAGCCCGTGGGCAGCATGATGCTGCCGGTGGGGAAGCCAAGCGCCGCGTACGCGCCATTCATTGCCTGAAACATGCCCAGATCATCATGGTGCAGAATCAAGGCGCGCTTGCCCTCAAGATTCATGTCTTTCCAAAGGCTCATGTGTTGCTCCTCGCCTGGCAAATTGTACGCCAGCTGCTGCTGCGCACGCAACGCTTGGCTGCTGCGCACAGCTTTTTAGCGCTGCTGATTGTCCGGCGCGTCAAGCATCAACGCCTGAGCGCACATGCGCGCACACCACGCGCCGGCTGGCGGGCAGGTAAAATAACGCGATTGCCATGGGGCTGGGCCTTGCACAAATCTGGTTGCGTGCGCCGGCGCTTCGCAACCTTAGCCAGCAAGACGAA
>QWRL01000023.1 GCA_003670425.1 Chloroflexota bacterium | reverse complement strand
GGGTTGGCGGCTGCGAGGGAGGCGGGGGGGCCGCGTCGCCCCGGCGGGGCGCGGCGCCACAGGGGAACCGACCTGAACCGGGCGGCGGCTGTTGGCTTTCGGCTGGCAGTGTGCACCGCGCACCTTGCTGCAGCGGTGCCTGCGCCCATCACCGCCATTATTCCCGCGCGGGCGCTGGCCGAGCTGGCACGCCTGCTGGGCGACCAGGACGAGCTGGTCACCATGTACCTGCTGGCAGCCAAGGGCCAGGTTTATTTTCAACTGCGCGACACTGTGCTTGTGGCGCAGCTGCTCGAGGGCAACTACCCGGATTATGCGCAGCTGATTCCGCGCAGCCACACCACGCGCGCCGTGATGACCACTTCCGAGCTGCGCGCAGCCTGCCGCGCTGCGGATATTTTTGCGCGCGAGTCCTCTTTCTCTGTGCGGGTGTCCGTAAAACCCGGCAGCGAGCTAAAGCCCGGCAATGTGGAGCTGGATGCGCGCTCGGCGGAGACCGGCTCCAATGAAGTTCAGGTGAGTGCCACCGTCGAGGGCGCAGCGTTGGATATCGCCTTCAATGTGAAATATCTGGCAGATGTGCTGAATGTGATCAGCAGTGAGTCCGTGGCCTTGGAACTAAGCGGCTCCAACGCGCCGGGCGTGGTGCGCCCGCTGGGCAACGATGACTTTCTGTCCGTCATCATGCCCATGCACTTGGGCGGATAGTTTTTGGCGGGCAGCCGCCCGCAGCGCAGAGGTGCCAGCCGCTGAACTTACGAGAAGCGCTGTTCACCCCAAATATCGGCTTCATTGTGATAGCCGGCCTGCTCCCAAAATCCCAGCTGGTCCTTGGCGCGAAACTCCAGTGCGCGCAGCCACTTGCCACCCTTCCACAAATAAACATCCTTCAGGTCACTGCGCTCGGGAACTGCACCCGTCACCCCGCGCAACGGGAAGCCATGCTCGGCATCCAGCGGCTTTCCATCGTAGTGTGTGGCCAGCAGAAAGTTGTCTGCCAGCGCCAGCGCCACCGGAATGTTGGTGGTGAACCCAAACTCGCAATGCTGCACCACAAACTTTGCGGCGGGCTTTAGCGCCACCACACCCTTCTCAATCAATGTGCGCAAGTGCACGCCTTCCCACGCCGTATCCATCTTGCTCCAGCGCGTCACACAGTGCAGGTCCAGCGTCAGCTTTGTGCGCGGCAGCTGGTTGAACTCCGCCCAAGTCCAGCGCGCCTCGCGCTCCACTTCGCCATAGATTCGAAAATCCCACTTCTTCGCATCGAAGGCCGGCACCGGCCCGTAGTGCAGCACCGGAAAGCGCGTGGTGAGCGACTGCCCCGGCGGCAGCCGGTCCCCGCTGCGCAGCGCTTTCTCACTTGCAAATCGGTCGGATATTCGTTGAAACATTTATACGCTCCTCAGTTGCGGTTGCATTCGGTTGCTCTTGGCAGAGTATATCCACTCAGGCGGAAAGCGGTGCGGCGGCCCGCAGGGGGCGCAATCATGGCGAATCAGACGGGCGGGCGCTGCTGCGCACCACCAGCTGCAGCCACATTGCCAGCAGCTGCCGGATGGTGCGCCCCACCCAGCGCGGGTTGAAGAACTGGCTGCGGCCATACACGCGATGGAAGTGGTGCACCGGCACCTCGGCAAAGCGCGCACCGCAGCGCTGAAACTTGAACACCAGCTCCAGCGCAATTGTGCCGCTCACGGAGGTGAGCTGCACGCGCTCCAGCAGCGCGCGGCGAAAGAGCCGGAAGTCACAGTCCACATCGCGCACCGGCAGCGCGAACAGCGTGCTCACCAGCAGATGGTAGGCGCGCCCCAGCGCAATGCGATAGAGCGGATCATGCCGCGCAATTTTGTAGCCGTTGACGATGTCCGCGGTTGCAGCTGACTGCGCCAGCAACAGCAGCTCGCGCGCGTCATACTGCGCATCGCCGTCCGTGTAAAAGATCCACTCTTTGGTGGCGGCGCCAAAGCCGGCGCGCAAAGCGGCGCCATAGCCGCGGTTCTCTGCATGGGTAATTACGCGCAGCGCCGGGTGGCGGGCGCACAGCATCGCCAAAATTGCGGGGGTGTAATCGCGGGAGCCATCATCCACCACTATCACCTCGCAGTCTGCGGTTACTTGGGCCAGCGTGTCCAGCACCAGCAGCACCATGCTGGCAATTGTGCCGCCGTCATTGCAGGCCGGCAGCACAGCTGACACGCTGCTGAGGCGCGCCGTCATGGGCCGCGCGGCAGATCTCCCCATGCACTGCCGTACCAGCGCAGGTAATCCGGCAGGTGCGCGCGCCAATACGCCGGGCCGTGAAAGCCGGCCTGTATCAGGTACGTGTGCTCAATATTGCGCACGCTCAACAGGCCGTCCAGCCACGCAGCACTTACTTGCAGCGAGTCATTTGCGCCAATATCCAGATAGAAGCGCGGCAGCGTTGCGGGCGGATTGCGGTTGAGGGCCTTGGTTATGCGGTTGTCATCACCCCAGATGATGGCCAGGCTGTGCAGCCCCAGTGCGCCAAACACTTGCGGGTACTGGAGCGCACTGCGCAGCGCCCAGCCGCCGCCCCGCGAGATGCCGCCCAGCGCGCGGTGGCTGCGCTCCGGCAGCGTGCGCAGCACAGCGTCAATGTGCGGCACAAGGTCAGCCGCCAGCGCTGCCGAAAAGTCGCCGTTCTCGTTGACGCGCGGCATCACAATCACCAGTGGCGGCAGCTCGCCATTCAAAATCAACTGGTCAGCCACCGCCAACAGCCCCACCTGATCCCAAATATCGGGGGTCTGGTTCATGCCGTGCAGCAGATACAACACCGGGTAAGCGCGGCCGTTATCCTTCAGGTAGCAGGGCGGCAGGTAGACATGCGTGAAGATTGGCTTGGCAAGTTGCGCCGCAGGCGCAAGCAAATCCACATAGACGCCTTGCGGATTGAGGCACGGCGACTCTGTGATGGTGGGTTGTATGGTGGCAGTTGCGGTGGGCGCTGCCGGCACCGGGCTGGCTGTGGCTGCGGCAGTGGCGCTTGGTTCAACGGTGGCGCTTGGCAATTCTGCCAGCGGTGTGGCAGTGGAGGCTGTGAACACTGCGGGGTCGACCACAAATGTGGCCGGCATTTGGGCCGCAACGGGCAGCGCACAACCCGCCAGCAGCAAGCTGCCAACGAGAAAATATGTACTTGAACCTCGTTTGCGCACCGCAATATTTTACAGTTTATTTCCGCCGTGTTTACCATGTGTGACGGGTATAATCTCAGCGAAATGCCAATAACAAAGCCGAGTTTGAAGCTGCCCCTTGTTTTCTGGCCGGTGGTTGCAGGGTTTGCGCTGGCTGGCGGCGCATGCAGCCCGGCGGCTGTGCCGCTACTGCAGCCTGCGGTTGAAGCTGCCGCGCAACCCGCTGCGGCCGCCACCCCGGACAAGTTTCTGGCCGCAACCATCAACGCCACGCCCATCACGCTGCAGGATTACGAGCAGGAGCTGGTGCGCTATGAGTCCGGGCTTGAACTGCTGGGCTGGGATCCGCAAAAACAAGGCGACTACCAGAAAACGGTGCTGGAGCAAATGATTAATGATCGCCTGCTGGTGCAGGCTGCAGTTGACCAGGGCGTAAATGTTTCTGACGCAGCGCTGCAGACCGCCTATGCAGAAAGTGTGGCAGCGCGCGGCGGTGAAAGCGGCTTTGCAGACTGGCTCAAACTGAATCAGTACACTCCGGACCAATTTCGGAGTGAGCTGCGCAACCAGCTGCTGGCGGGCGAGGTGCAGGCCGGGATTGTGGCGCAGGTGCCGGATGCGGTGGAGCAAATGCACGCACGCCACATTGTGGTGGCAACGCGCGCCGAAGCCGATGCGCTGCTGCCGCGCCTCAAGGCAGGCGAGGACTTTGCAACACTTGCGGTTGAGTTCTCGCTGGACCAAAGCACCAAGATTAATGGCGGCGACCTGGGCTGGTTTCCACGCGGCTTTCTTACTGTGCCCGAACTGGAGACGGCGGTGTTCGGCATGCAGCCCGGGGAGCGCAGCCCGGTCATCGAAACATTTTTGGGCTTTCATGTGATTGAGGCGCTTGAGCGCGACCCGCAGCATTTGCTGGCGCCAGAGGCGGCACTGCAGCTGCGCCAGAGCGCGGTGGAGCAGTGGCTGGAAGGCCTGCGCGCCAAGGCGACTATTGAGCGCTTCGTAAAGTAGAACTGCATGGTGCGTCGCGAGTCCGCCTTTCTAAAGCTGCTTACTAATGCGCTGCTGGCGGCCAGCTTGATGCTTGGCGGCTTGATTGCATTCCTGTTTATGGATCCGCAATCAGAGGTAAACCCGTATCCGCCGCCCACACTGCCGGCCATCTCTGTGCTGGCCACACCCAGCGACACGCCCGAGCCGCCGGCGCCCGGGCTGGAGCCCACGCTCGCTGCCGTTGAGCCTGTGCTGCCCGTGGCCACGCCGGTGCCGCCAGCCGCAACCGAAATTCCCGCAGCCACTGCCACACCGGTTGTTACTGAGAAATTCCCCTACGTGCTGCAAGCCGGCACCGTCGGCTACACCAGCCAGTTCACACACCCGGAGCTAGCCTGCAAATGGCTTGGCGTAGCGGGCAGCGTGTTTGATGCCGCCGGCAATCCCGTTTCAGATTTGCTGGTGCATGTGGAGGGGCCGGATGGTTTTTGGATGGACGACCCAACCGGCAACCATGCCGAATATGGCGCCAGCGGTTTCGAGGTGACGCTGCCGCGCGCGCCGTTTGATTCGCGCGGACAGTACCGCGTAATCCTCCAGGATTTGATGGGCCGCAACTTAAGCGCAGCGGTTGCGCTGGACACGTTTGCAGACTGCGAAAAGAATCTGCTGCTCGTCAACTTTTCTGCCGCGCCCTAGCGGCCGGCCGCAACGGCAATGGGATGCCTGTATCTGATTGCCACACCCATTGGCAACCTTGAAGACCTGAGCCCGCGGGCCGCCCGCCTGCTGGGCGAAGTGGCGCTGGTGGCAGCTGAGGACACGCGCCGCTCGCGGCAGTTGCTTTCGCATTTGGGACTGCACACACCCCTTACAAGTTATTACGACCACAACAAAAGCGGCAAACTGCCGGCCATGCTGCAGGCATTGCGCACCGGCGATGTTGCGCTGGTGTCAGATGGCGGCACGCCCGGCGTGTCTGATCCCGGCTACGAGCTGGTGCGCGCCGCCATTGGCGCCGGCCATCGTGTGGTGCCGGTGCCGGGCCCGTCAGCTGTGACGGCCGCGCTGGTGGCTTCCGGCCTGCCCTGTGACGCCTTTGTGTTTGCGGGCTTTCTGCCGCGCAAGGCTGCCGAGCGCCGCAGCGTGCTGGCACAGCTGGCCACCGAGGTGCGCACCGTTGTGGTGTTTGAAGCGCCGCACCGCCTGCTGGCCACACTGCAGGATATTGCGCAGCTGTTTGGCGAGCGGCAGCTGGCTGTAGCGCGCGAGCTTACCAAGCTGCACGAGGAGATTGTGCGCGGCACAGCGCAAACAGCCCACGCGCACTTTTTGGAATTTGAACCGCGGGGCGAGGTGACACTGGTGATTGGCGGGGCGCCCGCTGCGGCTGAATGGACGCAGGCGCGTGTTCAGGCTGCGCTGCAAGAGGCGTTACAATCTGGCTTGTCCGCTGCGTCCGCTGCAAAACTTGTAGCGGCAGACAGCGGCTGGACGCGACGCGCGGTGTACCAGCTGCTGGAACGCAAGTAGCCAACAACACAGCGCACAATCTACCCATGAATCTGGACGACCTGCAAGCAGCCGCGGCCCTTGATGCACAGGGCATGGCTGCGCATATTGACGGCTTGCCGCAGCAGCTGCAGGCGGCGTGGCAGCTGGCGCAGCGCCTGCCGCTGCCCGCAGTTACCGGCGTGCAAAATATTGTCATTTGCGGCATGGGCGGCTCGGCCATTGGCGGGGCGCTGCTGCAGGCGCTGGTTGCAGAGCAGTGCACTCTGCCCATCATCTCCGTGCGGGATTACCAGCTGCCCGCCTTCGTTGGCCCCAACAGTTTGGTGGTGTGCGCATCGCACTCCGGCAACACAGAAGAGACGCTGGCCGCATTTGAAGCCGCGCATGCGTGCGGTGCAAAATTGATTGTCATTTCCACCGGTGGCCGGCTTGCACAGCGCGCGGCACAAACCGGTTGCACATACTGGCCGTTTGAATATGCCAGCCAGCCGCGCGCCGCGCTGGGCTATGCGCTGATGCTGCCGCTCGGGCTGCTGGCACGCCTCGGGTTGATACCTGACCCAAGTGCGCTGGTAGAAGAAGCACTTGCAGTGCTGCTGGCTCAGCAGCCGGCCTTGCGCCGCGAGTCGCCGGCGGCTGCCAATCCGGCCAAGCGTCTGGCCGGGCAAATGGTTGACCGCAAGGTGCTGCTGTTTGCGGCCGAGCCACTGACGGCGGTGGCGCGCCGCTGGCGCGGCCAGATTGCCGAGAACTCCAAGGCGTCGGCACAAACCGACGAGCTGCCAGAAATGAACCACAACGCCATTGCCGGCATCGAGCGCCCCGAGGCGCTCATCACGCGCAGCTTTGTGCTGTTCCTGAACTCCGGCCTGTACCACCCGCGCAACGCCGCGCGCATGCAATGGACGCACGCACACTTTATGCAGAGCGGCTACAACTGCGACGCGGTGGCAGCGGTGGGCCGCGGGCGCCTGGCGCAAATGCTCTCCGTGCTGCACTATGGCGACTACGTTAGCTACTATCTGGCAATTGCAAATGGAGTTGACCCCACACCGATTGAAGTGCTGCTGCGCCTAAAGGCGCATATGGCCCAGACATAACCCGCGGGCCGCGCAGCCCATCACCATGTCATTTGAAGCTGCCAATCTGCCCAAGATCTTCTCGCTGTATTTGAAGATCCGGCAGTACCCGATGCTGGCCCGCATCATCCGCGAGCGCATGCGCGCAGAGCTGCAGCAGCGCGGCATTGTGAGCGCTGCCACACTGGAGAGCGAAGTGCGCGAGCGCGCCATCGCATCGCAGCGCCTGGAGGGCATACTGGATCCCGAGGCCGAGGAGCTGCCGGATGTGTGGGAAGAGCGCAAAGAACATGTGCGCGACCAGATCACAGATTTTTACTTTGCCTACAACCTGCAGGATGAGTTGTTTGACGAGATTGTGGCCGGCCTGATCCAAGAGCGCACGGGGTTTGCGCCCAAGGTGAGCTTTTCTTACACGCCGGAGGCTGCGCCCATAGACGTGCTCTTCCGCGATGGCGAGCAGATTGAAAAGATGGCGCCGGAGCAGCAGCAGCGCGTGGCGCACCACCTTGAAGAAATTATCGTTGTCATCATCAAAGCCATCATCAGTGACCGGCTGGACTTTGTGGGGGTGGCCAAGCAATGGCTCACCATTGAAGATTTGCAGGGCATTCGCAAGCGCCGCTTTGGGCGCGGCAAGATCGGCGGCAAGGCGGCCGGCATGCTGCTGGCGTGGAAGATTCTGCAGGCTGAGCCCGCAATTGGCAGCCACGTCTCCATCCCGGTTTCATATTTTGTGGGCACGGATGTTTTTCACGACTTCAAGCGCAGCAACGGCTTGATGTACGTCACCAACCAGAAGTACAAAACACTCACGCAAATTCGCGAAGAGTACCCGGCCATCCAGCAGGGCTTTGCAGCGGGGCAGATGCCAGAGCATGTGCGCGATGAGTTGCGCTTGCTGCTGGACGAAATTGGGCGCACGCCGCTTGTAGTGCGCTCCTCCAGTTTGCTGGAAGACTCGGCGGGCACTGCATTTGCCGGCAAATATGACAGCTTCTTCTGCCCCAATCAGGGTGGCACAGAGGAAAATCTGGAGCGCCTCACGTGGAGCATCTCGCAGGTGTATGCCAGTGTATACAGCCCGGACGCACTGATTTACCGGCAGCGCATGGGCCTCGTGGATTATGACGAGCGCATGGCAATTTTGCTGCAAGTGGTGGAAGGCGAGCGCCACGGCGATTATTTCTATCCGCCGCTGGCGGGTGTGGCTTTTGGGCGCAACCCGTTCCGCTGGACGCAGCGCATTCGGCGCGAAGACGGCCTGGCGCGGCTGGTGTTTGGGCTGGGCACGCGCGCGGTGGAGCGCACGGATGATTACACGCGCCTTGTGGCGCTCAGCCATCCGCTGCTGCGCCCGGAAGCCGATGCGGGCGCCATCCGGCACTACTCACAGCATCAGGTGGATCTGCTGAACCTGGCCACGAATGCATTGGAGACGCACCCGCTGGCGGCGGTGCTGCGCGGGGATCTGCCTTGGGTCCGGCAGCTTGTTTCCGAAGAGAAGGATGGCTACATGCAGCCGCTCTTTATGAACAGCCCAACAATAAACCCCGCAAGTCTTGTGCTTACATTTGATTCACTTCTCAAAGATACACAGCTGGTGCCGCGCCTCAAGCAGGTACTGCACAGCCTGGCGAGCGAATATGGGCGCCCGGTGGATGTGGAGTTCACGGCGCGCATCGGGGCGGCGCGCAGCAATGCGGACGTGGAGCTTTGCCTGGTGCAATGCCGGCCGCAAAGTGTGCGCAGCGAGGAACAAGGCGGCAGCATCCCGCCGGATGTGCCCGCGCAAGACCGGCTGTTTGCGACGCGCGGCATGGTGACAGGCGGCGAAGTGGCGGAGATTGCGCACGCGGTGTTTGTGCCGCTTGGCGAGTATGGCGCGCTCGGCGCGGCCGGGCGGGAGCTGGCGGTTGCGCGCGTGGTGGGGCGCGTTAACCAGGCGCTTGAAGGCTGCCAGTTTGTGTTAATTGGCCCCAACCGGTGGGGCAGCAGCAATCCGGACTTGGGCGTCAAAGCCACCTACGCGGATGTTTTTAATACGCGCATGTTGATTGAGATTGTGCGCAGCGTGCCCGGCGGGCGCAGCAAGCCAGAGGCTTCGCATGGCACGCATTTCTTTTTGGATCTGGTTGAAGCGCGGATTTTTCCACTGGCGGTGTTTCCGGATGAGCCCGGCGGCTGGTTTGACGAGCAGCGCCTGCTGGCTGCCCCCAACTTGCTGGCCAGCCTCAGCCCGCAAGACGCCGAATTTGCACAATGCGTGCGCGTGATTGACCTGCAAGCGCTGGCCAGTGGCCAAACACTGACCGTCACAATGGATGCCGAGGAAGAGCAGGCGCTGGGTTACTTTCGCGCTGACCCCGTAGATTAATTTGCGGCGGCGCGCGCGCTGCCGGCCGTATCGCGCAGGCGCTGCAGCGCGCCGTGCCACGGCTCCCCGCCGGTGTTGCGCTGCGGAAGCTTTATAGCTTGCAGTCGCGCACCAATCTTTAGCAGCTGTTCCCGCAGCAGTTCAGTATTATTTTCCAGCAGCGCGCGCGTTAGCACGGCGCTGAGGTGCCCGGCCCACTGCCACTCCAACCGAAAGCGGTCCGCCTTCACCCAATAATCGCGCTTCTCCCACGCCACAACGCTCTCATTGATTGTGGCGTCAATCTCGCGCAGGCACAGCGCAACGAACGCCGCCATGTCGCGCGTCGCATCATCCACCTGAGTTTTAGCTGCCAACTCACGCAGTGTCAGGCCCGCCGCCTTGCATAGTTGCGTGCGCAGCTTGCCCGCAGACTCATGCTTGATGAGGCGGCTCATGCTGTGTGCCGCGCTGTTTTGGAGCACCAGCTGCTGGCGCGTAAAAATGTGACCGCTTGATTTGCAAAGCGTTTGCGCATCACACGCAGCGCCTGCGGATTGCTGTCCACCAAAAGAAAGCTGCGGCCCAGCTCGAGGGCGGCTGCCCCCGTGGTGCCGCTGCCGGCAAAAAAGTCCAGCACCAAATCCCCGGGGCGTGATGAAGCCTGCAGAATGCGCCGTAAAACACCCAGCGGCTTCTGTGTGGGATAGCCGGTTTTTTCCTTGCCGGTTGGGCTCACAATCGTGTGCCACCATGTATCGGTGGGCAGTTTGCCGCGCGCAGCTTTTTCGGGGCCCACCAGTGCGGGCGCCATGTACGCAATGCGCGCCACCGCTGCCGTGTCAAAGTGGTAGCGCTTGGCGTCTTTTACATACATCAGAATGTTGTCGTGCTTTGCCGGCCAGCGCTTGGTGGCGCGCGCTCCATAGTCGTACGCCCAGATGATTTCGTTCAGGAAGTTGCTGCGCCCGAAGATTTGGTCCAGCAGCACTTTGCAGTAGTGCACCTCGCGGTAGTCAATGTGAAAGTAGAGTGTTCCGGCGGGCGCCAGCACACGGTGCGCCTCGCGCAGGCGCGGCTCCAAGAACGCCAGAAAGTCGTCAAAGACATCGCCAAACGCCTGAGTTCCCACGCTCACAGTTTCATAGCGCCGGCCTTGGAAGCCCGTGCGGTCGCCATTGGCACTGCGCCGGGTGCGCAGCTGTGTGCGCTGCTGCAGCTTGCCGGTGTTAAACGGCGGGTCAATGTAAATCAACTGCACACAAGCGGACGGCAGCTGCTGCAACACCTGCAGATTGTCGCCGTGCAGCACCGTGTTGGAAGTTGAAAGGTGTGTACCGGGCATAAAACGCTAGGCAGTATAGCGCGGCTTGTGCGAACACCAACCCAGGAACATACGGTCCCCACTGCCCAACCGCGGCCGGATAGAAGTGAGCATAGCAGCGATTATTTAGGGTGGCGCGCCTGCGCTTTTGAACGCACTAAACGCACAAGTTGTAGACACGCGCAGTTTCAGTCGCGGTGCGCTGCCAGCTAAAGCGTGCCGCCTGTTTCAGGCCGCGTGCGCGCAGGTCATCTGCCAGGCTGCCATCCACCACCAATGAAATGATGGCGGCACCGAGTTGCCGGGCATCATGCGGGTCTGCCACCAGATACGCAGCGTCTGCCACAACTTCGCCGAGTGAGCTGATGTTGCTGGTAATCACAGGCACACCACAGGCCATCGCTTCCAGCGGCGGCAGGCCAAACCCTTCGTAAAGCGAGGGGTACACGAGGCAGGCAGCGCCCCGGTAGACGGCGGGTTTGTCTTGCTCGCGCACCGCGCCAATGAAGTGCACACTGTCTGCAACGCCGGACGATTGCGCATCTTGCGGGAGCGTGGAGTGCGCGGGCAATGCCCCGGCAATCACCAGCGGGTAGTGGTCGCCCACCGGGCCGTGCGCCCAGGTCCAAGCGGAAAGCAGCGCGCCCACATTCTTTCGCGGTTGAAAGCCGCCGAGGTACAGCACATAACTTTCGGGCAGTGCATAGCGCGCGCGCGCGGCAGCGTCATTCGGTTGCGGCTGTGGTGTGAACTGCACGCCGGCCGCAAGCTGCACCGTGTGCAGTTTGTGTTCGGCCACATGCAGCAGGCGCAGAATATCACGCGCGGAGCTGTGCGAGTCCGCCAGTACCTGCGCCGCGCCCGGTGTGGCCGCAGCCGCCAGTGCGGTGTACAGCCGCGCCAGTATGCCGCCGCGTTCGGCGGGCACAAGCATTGGAATCAGATCGTGCACTGTGAGTACAAAGGGCAGCGCGGCGCGCAGCGGTGGCGCCCAATAGGGAATGTGCATCGCACGGGCGCAAAGGCGCTGGGCCGCGCGTGGAAACAGAAGCTGCTCAAACAGCAGCTTGCTCAGATGCCCGCCGCGGCTGCCGGCATAGTGCAATTGGATACCATCGGGCAGCGCCGGCAACTCGCCGAGTGCAGCGGGCGCAATTACATGCAGGTCAAGCCCGGGTGCAGCCGCCGGCAGATGAGCCAGCAGCCCGTGCAGGTACTGGCTCGAGCCGGTGTGAGTTGGCTCCAGAAACCAGCCGTTGATTGCGAGCCGCATTGCGCAGGCTGCCTCAGCGGCTGCCGAATGCGAGGTAGTAGCCCAGCTTCACGTATTCAGCGAACACTTCTTTCGCACCGTCCTCGCTTGCCCACCACTGATCTGCCTCAAATTGCTCCTGTGGCAGATAGATATCGCCGGGCACAGGGCTGTAAATTAAAGTAAGTTGTGCGCTGGCAGGAAACTTGGCCACCGACCAGCTGATGCGCCGCGGATGCACATCGTCGGTGACAATAATCACGGTTGTAAGGTGGTTAGCCTGAGCCAGCTCAACAAACCGGCGTGCCTGCTCATAAGTGCTGCTGCCACCACGCGTCAATATCGCAGAGTCTGGTACACCGGCTTGGAGAGCGATGCCCCGCGCTATCTGCTCCCAATCCATCTTGACCACGCGGAAGGATGCACCAGTCTGTGCAACCAATTTAAAGGGATAGCCGCCAATCAGCATCAACTTCGGCGCGTAACCCTTTTTGTACAACTCTATGCCATAGTCCACTCCTTGCCAATCACTGGGCATTACGGCAATCAGATCGGCGGGGCGCAGCGGATCCTCGATGCGCAGGTAGACCGCCGGGCTTGCGAGCAGCGGCCGCCGCACCGCGTACCCGCCTGCAAATAGCAGTACCAAGCACACACTGATCGCCACAAACCGGCGCTGGCGCTTGCTTAAAGATAAAGTCCGCATAAAGTGACCGGTTGGCAGTGCACATTCATGAGTATGTGACGAAAACTATCAGAGGAGAAAAGCGGCAATTCAAACACAAACTGACAGAGTAAGAGAGCAGACGGCCACTGCAATGCAGAGCTATACAGCAATGCCTGCGGCGCAGACCGATCCGCTTGCGCCCATGATAACGCACCCTAAATCACCGGTCGAGCTACTGGATGCTGCCCAAGAGTGTCTGCGACGCCGCCAATTTGCGCGGGCGCGCCAGTTGTTGGCACAACTTGTGCAGTGTCAGCCGCAAAATGTGCAGGCGTGGATGCTGCTGGCGCGGCTTGGTATCTTGACTGTACAACAAGAGGTTGCCCGCCCCGATCAGCCCACACCGGCCACCGAAAGCAGCGCGCAGCCGGTTGCTATTGAGCCATCACCAGCACCCCGGCGCAAACGGCCGGCACGGGTGCGCCCGTGGGCATTGTATGTATTGGCGGGCTGTGCATCAATGAGCATGTGGCTGATGTTGATTGCGATTGTGAGCCTTGCACCGGGGCCGCCGGTGTATGCGCATGAGCAGCGCAGCGTTGCCCCGGTGGTTGCCACTCCCACAAAGCCGCCAGCTCCACCGGTTGCAACACCCACCAAAGTGCCGGAAGCGACACGTGTTCCATTGCTGCCATCGCCAGCGCCGTTTTTGGTTGGGTGAGGCACCCTTGAGATGCAGATGGGACGCAAGAACTATTCTTGGGGTCTCACGGTGCCGGGCTAAGCTCTGACCGAGAATTTTGACGCGGCCGCAAATTACTGCGCGCGGCATGTGCGCCGTCTTGTAAAAAGCGGCGCATTATTAATTAAGGAAGTCGGTGCCCCTGCATTGTTGGCTTTGCAGTCCGACACAAGCAGCAATGGTTATAGCTGTCGTGCGCTGTACAGGCGAGGTTGCATCGGCAGAACCATCAGATTTACGTTTGCCACAACGAGCTTTGACCTGTAGTCTGATTCTGTCTTGTGGCTGACAGCGCCGACACGGCGGGCGGTGACGTTATCGAGGAACAGCGGGGGGTTCCGTTCCACGCGCCGCCAAGCTGGCAACTGCCGGGTTGTGGCCACCAGTCTCGGGCGTGAGGCGGCCGCCACGCACAGTCGCGCCAATCACAATCCCAGCACTCACCAGCACGATGTTCTTGATAATGTATTGCCCTTCGAGCGTGGGGGCATAGGGGATTTGCGCAAAAGTTTCATGGGGAAAGAAGATCAGCGGGGTAATGGTGCCAAGCATTTGCACCCATAGCAAGAGCAGTGTGGCGCGCATGAAGACGCCCAAGATGAGCCCCAAACCGATCAGGCATTCCCAGCTTGCCAGCAGCAGCAGTGCAGTGTGCGGCGCAATGCGGCCAAAGGTGAGCATGCTGATGGTGCGGGTGGCCAGGTCTTGCGCGGGGCTGAGGCCAGCGAAAAACTTGAGGGCGCCAAACCACAAGAAGACAATTCCGAGACTGATGCGCAACAAGCGGATGCCCTGCGCTGCCATCCAGCGCGTCAGGTGTGCGTCTATTGCGTCTGCCAAAGACCACAGGTTGGACATGCGGAGAGTTTAACGCCATCCGGCGTGCCTGGTAGTTGCTAGCCGCCAGCGCCCAACTGGCGTTTGAGTGCGAGAATTTGCTGTTCATCAAGATCGGCCGGTTCGGTGGTGGCGCTGATGCCAAGCGCAGCGCGCTGCGCGCTGCGCCAGCGCGTGAGGCGTTCGGCCACGGCCACTTCATAGCCCTCTGTTGAAGGGCGGTAGAAATAAGTGCCCAGCAGCGCGGCCGGCAGATACTGCTGGCCGGCGTGGTGTCCAGCGCGCTCATGCGGATAAATATAGCCCGCGCCATGCCCCAGCTTGGCGCCGTCGCGGTTGGTATCGCGCAAGTGCAGCGGCACTTCCTGCGCACCTTGCGTCATCACCGTTTGCTGCGCTTTAAAGTAATGTGTGGCACTGTTGGATTTTGGCGCCGTGGCCAGATACAACGTGGCTTCAACCAGCGGATACACGCCCTCTGGCATGCCCACAAACTCAAACGCGTGGGCGGCCGCGCTGGCGACAACTAAAGCCATCGGGTCGGCCAACCCGATGTCTTCACCAGCCAGGATGAGCAGCCGGCGCATGATGAAGCGCGGCGACTCGCCGGCGTAGAGCATCTTGGCCAGCCAGAACAACGCCGCGTCCGGATCAGATCCGCGCACGGACTTGATGAGCGCGCTGACTGTGTCGTAGTGTGCATCGCCATCTTTGTCGTACAAGACCGCGCGCTGCTGGATTGACTCCTGGGCCACCGCAAGATTTATGCGCACAACACCATCGGTGTCGGGCGGGGTTGATTCCACCGCGAGCTCAAGCGCGTTCAGCGCATTGCGTGCATCGCCGCCAGCCACCTTGACCAGATGTGCCAGTGCCAACGGATCCACGGACACCTGGCGCGTGCCGTAGCCGCGCAGCGCGTCCTGCAGTGCGCGCTCGAGCAGCAGCGCAATGTCCGCATCCTGCAGCGCATGCAGCTGAAAAATGCGCGAGCGTGAGAGCAGCGCACCAATCACCTCAAAATACGGATTTTCTGTGGTGGCGCCAATCAGCACGAAGGTGCCGTTCTCCACGTGCGGCAGCAATGCATCCTGCTGCGCTTTGTTCCAGCGGTGCACCTCATCCACAAACAGCAGCGTGCGCGTGCCGTGCAGCGCGCGGCGCTCTTGGGCAGCCGCAATCTCCTCCCGCAGTGCGGGCAGGCCGCTCAATACCGCGCTGAGCGTGGCAAAGTGCGCGCGCGTGCTGTTGGCAATTACATTGGCGAGCGTGGTTTTTCCACTGCCGGGCGGGCCCCATAGCAAAATGGAGGAGAAAAGCCGGTCAGCTTCGATTGCGCGGCGCAGCAGGCGCCCTTCACCGATTATTTCTGCGTGGCCAACAAACTCCGCCACGGTACGCGGGCGCATGCGCGCTGCCAGCGGTGCCTCGCTGCGCAGGCGCTGCTGCAGCCCATGCTCAAACAAATCCATCGCGAGTCACTATAGCATGTGCACGCCTGCGCACTGCGCGCCTCAGCTGCGCCAGAAACGGTACTTGAACAGCGCACGCAGCGTCGGCAGGCCGTCCAATGGCGACAGCTTCTTGTTTTCGTAGCGTGCCGTATAGCGGATTGGCACCTCGTGAATGCGATGCCCGGCGCGCAGCACCTTGGCCGTAATTTCGGCCTCCACATCAAAGCGCCGGCATTCCAGCGCCAGCGTTTGGTACACAGCCCGCGTCATCATCTTGTAGCAAGTTTCCATGTCTGACAATTGCGAGCCGTACAAAATGCGCGTCAGCGCACTCAACATCTGGTTGCCAAAGCGCATGAGCGGGCGCTGGCTTTCAAGATTGCGCGCGCCGTACACCACTTGGGCGCGGCCTTCGCGGATGGGTGCCAGCATGCGCACAAAATCCTGCGGGTCGTATTCAAGGTCCGCGTCCTGAATGACGGCCACTGCGCCGCTGGCAGCTGCCAGCCCGCTGGCAATTGCCGTGCCCTTGCCGCGGTTCACTGCGTGGTGAATCACGATTGTGTCAGGGGCCTGCGCCAACTGGTCGAGCAAAGCCCGCGATCCATCTGTGGACGCGTCATCTATCAGCACCAGCTCATGGCGCAGCGGTACGCGCCGCACGCGTTCAACCAGATTCGTAATTGTTGCCACTTCATTAAAAACCGGGATGATGATGGACAGCATTGGCTCGCGCTGCGCGTGCTCCGGCAGGTTGCGCAGCACGGCGGGCAGCTCGGCCAGCGTGTCGATTGCCGCGTCTGGAATTATGCCGGCGGTGTGTGCCACATTGTCAGCGCGGTTTGCACGCGTGCGCAGCCATACGGACCGCAAGCCGGCGTTGTGCGCGCCCAGCACATCAGCGGCAAGCGTGTCGCCCACCATTGCCAGTTGTGCGGGCGGCAGCTGCCACTGGTTTAGCAGCGCATCAAAAATGCGCGCATCCGGTTTGCGGATGCCCAAATCTGCCGAGACAACAATCGGGTCAAAATATGCGCGCAGGTTGTGGCGGTCAATCAAGCGCTGCACATTGGCGCTGTCGCCCGCATTGGACACAATTGCCAGCCGGCAGCCGGCTTGCTGCAGCGCTTGCAGCATTTGATGCACGCCGGGAGCGGGGTCCCAGTGCACCTCCGTGGGCGCATAACAAGCGTGCAGCGCAGCGGCCGCCTGCTGCGGTGTGGGCAGCGGCCAGCCAAGCTCCGTGTACACCTGCGCCAAAATTGCGGCGGTGCTGTATTCCACATGCGTTACGTCGCGGCGCAATTTGTCCTGGGCGCTGTGATGCAGGAAGCGCTGCTGAAAGACCGCGGGGTCCGGCAGCGTGCTTGTGTTGTGCTGCAGCCAAGCCGTCAAGTCGGCAGCCATGCTTTGCCAGACGGAGCCGGAGTCCGCAGCGCTGCGCCCGAGTATCAGCGTATCCCCTAAATCAAAGATCACACCGCCAATCATTGCAGGTAATTCCACGGGTTTACCCGGCCGCCGCCATATTGCATCTCAAAGTGCAGGTGCGGCCCGGAGGAGTTGCCGGTGCTGCCGGCGAGGCCCACAACAGTTTGCTGGAGAGAAGACTGGCCGCACGAGACATTCCATTGCGAAAGATGGGCGTACAAAGTTTGCCAGCCGTTGCCGTGGTCAATGACAACCATGTTGCCGTAGCCGTAATTGCTCCAGCCGGCAAACACAACCACGCCGCCATCGGCCGCATAAACGGGGTCGCCGTAGGCGGTCGCAATATCAATCCCGGGATGGTAGCTGGTGAAGTTGGTGCCGGAGAGAAAGTGGTTGTTGGAAGGCCAGACGAAAAATCCGCCACCGACTGCACCGCCGGAATAGCCGCCGGGACAGGCGCCCGGCCCGGCGCCAACCGGCAGCGGGTTGCGCTGCGTGCGCGTGATCTGCGGCACAACCCAGCGCACAAACTCACGCTGCCCGCCCGGTACCAGCAGCATCTGCCCTGCGGTAAGCTGCGGCGCATCCGGATCCAAGCCGTTGCCAAGCCAGTTGATGATGTCTTCCGGCAGCGCAAGGTAGGCTTTAGCGAGGCCCTCAATGGTGTCGCCGGCTTGCACTACGCGCAGCACACCGTTGGCCGGCGCAATGAACAGCTGCTGGTCAGGGCGCAGCAAATGCGGGTCGTCTTTTAGAAAAAAATAATTGCCCCACAAGACAGTCTCGGGCGTGATGCCGTATTTTTCCGCAATGCCAAAGAGCGTGTCGCCGGCCTGCACCGTGTAAGTGATGATGTCCTGGCGCAGGCGCGCAGGAATATTAGTGTGGAGCGAGGCGATGCGCCGCACGGCGGCCGGCGGCTGCATTGGAACGGGCAGCAGGCCCGCCGGCCACAGCCCGGTGGCTGCTTCCACTTTTGCCGGCTGCGCGCCCGCTTGCAGGGCTGCATCTAATCGCGCCGGCAGCAAGCTGAGCGGGTTCATGCGCACCAGCCATAACGCCGTGCCCACAATCCCCAGCAGCCCGGCATGATACAAGAGCCCGGGCCCACGGGCACGCAGCCAGCGCAGAAGCCCGGCCGGGGACAGCTCTTCCACGGGACTAGTCGTTAAGTTTGCCGAGCTGCTCGAGAAACTCGATGTTGTTCTCTGTGCCGCGCATCTGCTGCAAGACCGCATCCGTGGCGTTGGCCGGATCCATGGAAGCACCGGCCGGTGGCGGGCTGGTCATCTGGCTGAACATGCGCCGCATCAGCCACACGCGCGGTGTGATGTCCGGCCCCAGCAGCAACTCCTCGCGGCGCGTGGAGCTGCGCTCAATATCAAACGCTGGGAAGATGCGCCGTTCTTGCATTTTGCGCGACAGGTGCAGCTCCATGTTGCCCGTGCCCTTGAATTCCTCGTACACCATGTCGTCCATGCGCGACCCTGTATCCACCAGGCAGGTGGCCACAATCGTGAGCGATCCGCCGTGCTCAATGTTGCGCGCGGCGCCAAAGAAATGCTTTGGCGGATAAAGTGCTGCGGGGTCCAGGCCGCCGGACAGCGTGCGGCCGGATGGCGTCACAACAAGGTTGTAGGCGCGCGCCAGGCGCGTGATCGAGTCGAGCAGAATGACAACATCGCGGCCGGTTTCCACAAGGCGCTTGGCGCGCTGCAGTGCCATCTCCGCCGTGCGCACATGCGAGGTTACCGGCTCATCAAATGTACTGGCCACCACCTCGGCATCTACAGAGCGGTCCATGTCGGTTACTTCTTCCGGGCGCTCGCCTATCAGTGCCACCATCAAATGCACCTGCTCGTACTTTTTGGAAATGGCGTTGGCAATCTCCTTCAAGACCGTGGTCTTGCCGGCTTTGGGTGGTGACACAATCAGGCCACGCTGGCCCTTGCCAATGGGCGACACCAGGTTGATCATGCGCGTGGAAATTGTGTAGCGGTTGGTCTCCAGATCAAAGCGCTCTTCCGGAAAGATGGGCGTGAGCGCCTCAAAGTGCGGACGGCGCTTGGCTTCCTCGGGGTCCAAGCCGTTGACACTTTCAACGCGGATCAAGCCGTGGTACTTTTCGGAGTCTTTGGGGGCGCGCACCTGGCCAATGACCATGTCACCGGTGCGCAAACTAAAACGCCGCAGCTGCGATTGACTGACATAAATGTCATCGTGACTGGGCATGAGATTGCCGCCACGCAGAAACCCCATCGAGTCATCGACGATTTCCAGTACTCCGCCGCGCAAGCCCAGCCCGCGTTTTTCCGCATGGGCACGCATCAAGCGCAGCACCAGGTCCTGCTTCTTCATATGGTTGTAGCCAACAATGTCAAAATCCTTGGCGGTGCCGCGCAGCTCATCCAAGGTTTGTTTCTCAAGTTCGGTGAAGTTCATGGTCTCTCGCTTCCTGTTTGTGCGTGGTTGCAGTCGGGTAAATAAGCAGCCGGTGCGGCAGCTAAAACGGCGTGCCAGTCCGGGTCGGTGAAAGTTAAGTTTGTGATATCAAGCCCCAATGCGGCTTGTGGTTACGCAGGCCAGACTAAATTTTTGTAAAACTGTGGGCTCAGCGCCAGCAACGAAGGCGCCCATGTTCGCGGGTAAGGAAATTCCTTACTGCGATACCATAAGTTTAGCATTCGGCTGGGGGTCTGTCAAATGGGGGTAAATGCCCGAAATTCGTCATATGGCTTGTGGATGCGACTGAGTAGTGTGGGGGGTAGGACTGTTGAGCTCTGTGAAGTATAAAAGATTAGTGCTGGCAGGAATCATGGCGCAGCGACGATTACGAAAAAGGTGGCTGCGGATATCCTAAAGATTTGTGTACGGTGGGTCAATCACGATACGAACGAGAATTGAGGCACTTCCGTGAGTTCCCTAGTGAGCAATTGGCGTGTTTGCGTTGGGTGCACATTAACAATCCGCATTATTCATCCAGCCGGCCGCATCCGAGACTCAGGCTCCCCCTATCCCCTATCCACCGCCGCTCTAAGCC